>JASHOT010000081.1 GCA_030040965.1 Candidatus Sulfotelmatobacter sp.
CCGGTCGCAACGGCGACCGCGAGCGCAGGGCCCTGCGAAGTTGCCAGTGCGGCCTTGAGAAGTATCCGCACTTCCTCCACCGTCAGTGCCTGCATTTCGCGCCTCTGCTGTTGTGGCAGTTTGACGCCCTCCGCTGGCGTTTCCAGCAAAAGGCGCCACTGCATCGCCTGTCGCATGGCGGATCGTACTATTGCGTAGGTGTAACGAACTGTTCGCGCTGACAGTCCACGCTCGGTCATCTGTTGGTAGATGGTTTGCAGATCCAGCGGACGCAATGCCGTCAACAGTCTTCCTCCCAAGTTCGGTCGAACATACCTGCGCAGCATGCCTTCATAATCCTGGCAGGTCTTCTCTCGCACTCTAGGTTTCACCGCAGTCTCAAACCAGCGGTCGAGATATTCGTTGAGCGTGATCTTTGCTCCTTCCAAGTCACGCCCCAGGTCGCGTTCACGCAACCTCTTTGTGAGGTATGCCTGCGCTTGCCGAAGGGGACCATGGATGGTTCGATTGTGGTATTTGCGTTTATTCGTTTGGTGGTCGCGGCCCAGATAGACCCTGATGAGCCATCTGTGGTCGCCGCGTGCGATGATCTGGCCAACTTTGCGAGCCATAGAAATTTCCTCCATGGCTCGCAGAAGAGGCCCACTTCTCGCACACATCCAGTGCGGTAGGCGTGGTACTTATCTGTTGAGAGAGAGGAAAACGGCTATTGGAATGTAAGTCGGGCACCCTCCGTCCACGGGCTAGAATCGAACAAGCAGCATCCGAGTGACCGAATGCTGCTTGTTGAAAGCCCTAGAACTTAATCAATGTTGCCATGCCCTCGGCCCTTAACACCCGTTTCGCCGATGCCGTTACTGCGCCGGAGTTGACGCCGGCGCTGGTTTCTGCGCCAAGACGGCTTCATTGTCGGCCTCGAGCTTCATGATGCCGGAGGAGTCGGCATTCTTGTCTTCGCCCTTGCTGGTCACTTCGATCGTAAAGTGGCTTCCCGGATAGAACTCGATGTTGTGCGAGGACGCGGTTACGTCCAGCGCAATCACGTATCCGAGCGCGCCACCGGCCAATCCGCCGGCCAGCGATCCTATGCCGCCTCCCAACATGCCACCTGCGAACGAGCCTAATCCGCCACCGGCGAGGCCCACTAGAGCGCGCTTTCCGGCGTTGCCCTTGGCGATAACCTGTCCTTCTTCGTCGACCTTTGCCATTCCTTTCGAGTTCACGACGTCCTGGAGATCGGCCTGAATTTTGTAAGTTTTGTCGCCTTCGGTCAGCGTTTCCATCGCGAACAGGATCCGAGACTTGGGCGCTTCCATGTTCTGCGCGGGTTCCACTGCGCGAATGTGGCCTTCGATCACCGAGCCAGCATGTTCCGCAGGCTCCAGCACGACAGCGGTGAACGTATCGCCCGGCTTGGAGTCCTTGGTGCTGATGGGCGCAGTGAGATTCACCACGAAAACGCTCTGCTTGATTTTTTCTCCGCCAAAAGCCGGATGGGTGGTTAGCATTGCGACGCAAGTCGCGGCAACGATCAGCAACTGTTTTCCCTTCATAGTGAGCATCCTCTCCTGATTAGGTGGGCCCGCTAACGGAGCCTTCGGGAAGAGCGATGCTCGCCGTTCGAGCTTCGCGTCTTGTCGATCTCCTGAACCGCGTGGCCTTCATCCCGTACTGTTCGCGCGCGGCAAAGCGTTACATGTCTTTTTCGAGGAGGTTCTGGGGAGTTCGGCGATTGCACATTGGATGGCAAGGGGGGCCCACACGCAGAGTCCACGACAGCATGCCGAGCCAAGGCCAACATTTCTGTGAAGGCGGGAGAACTTAGGGAATGCAAATCAAAGCGAGAAGTCGGGATCCTCGACGCAAGTGAAACCCTAGGGAATTGACCACTGGACTGTTTGTTGCACGTCGCCCGTGCCTTGAATTCGGAGGATAAGCCGCTGATACGAATTGCTGGGCGCGGGACTCGACGCGACCCCGACGTGCTTCGCGTCCGCGGGCTGGACCATGACAAGGACTCCCGGCAAGGAGCCGGAGACGACTTGTCCGACGTCGCTCGAGTTCCCGTTGATTGTGACCAGAGCCGTGCCATTGAGCGCTCCCCGCCAAACGATGGTTCCCGAGCTCGGCCCAGCATACGCAGGAGCTGGGCGTGGAGGCGCCGCTTGCTCATGCGCCCGCGAGGCTGCGGCCGCCTCCTGCTTTCGCTCGGCTTCCGCAACCATGGCCTGTGCTTTCTCCTGCTCAGCCTGCAACCGAATCCGTTCCTTTTCTAATTGTTCCTGCCGCGCGGATTGATCGGCCGCCTGCAAATCCAGTTCGTGCCGCCGCTCGATCAAGGCGGCCTCCTGTTGCATCCGCCCGGAGTCTGCGTGTTCCGCGGGCTGCTGAGGGGCCTCTGCGGCGCTAGCTGGTTCCGGTGAGGGCCTGATCTTTTTCTTCTTGTTTTCAACCAGAGGATTGGATTTCGAGGATGCGCTACTGCTCAGTGCGTCCTGAATTTGCTGGTCAGGAATTTCCGGCGCCTCTTTTGCAACTGGCGGCGGCACGGCCGCTGCATGAAAGTGGTCGTCTGGGTCGTTCCGGGCACTGGATGGTTGACCGTGAAACGCGAACCACCAGACCAGAATTCCAGCCAGGCAAAGAGCCATTGCCCCGGTCAGACCCCAAAACAGATTGCGCCGATCGACCGAATCGGCGATCCCGGAGAACAGTACGCCATCGACGGCGAGTGCCACGAGCCGGGTCCCGGCCGCTTCCTCTGCGTTTCTGCGCGTAACCGGCGCGGCGGTCTTAATTTCGGAGATCAAAGCCGAGTTCAGCTGATCCAAGCCGCCCTGACTCAGACCGCTGTCGACGCCCGGCTGCTCCCCTAGGGTTTGCCGAAGAGCGAGTGCCATTTCCACGCAGGATGCAAACCGATCCTCCGGATTCTTGGCCGTAGCCCTCGCCAAAACCGCGTCCAACGCCGCGGGGCATTGGATGAAGTGGGCAAGCGACGGCAGGGTGTTCTTAAGATGCCAGTTCATCAACTCATATTCCGTGGCGGCATCGTGTGGAAGCCGTCCGGTCAGGAGTTCGAAAAGCAGAATCCCCATCGAGTAAATATCGGAGCGGTTGTCCACCTGTGTTCCGCGAATTCGTTCGGGAGGCATGTACTCAATTGTGCCGATCAACACCTTCTCTCGCGTGAGGGGCTGAGCTCCCACCGCGTGCGCAATGCCGAAGTCCATGATTTTGACGGTGCCCCGGCGGTCAATCATGATGTTTTCGGGCTTGATGTCGCGATGCAACACGCCTTCCAAGTGCGCGTAACCCAGCCCGGCCAGGGCCTGGATTCCAATGCGCACCGCACTCGTCCACTCCAACGGGATCAGGCTCTTCAGAACTACGCCGTCAACGTATTCCATCACCAGGCAGAAGGCTTCCGGAGTCTGCACAAGGGCGTACAGTTGGGCGATATTGATATGGTGCAGCCTGCCTTGCAGCTGCGCTTCGCGCTGAAATCTCTCCAGAATGTTGGGAGATGCGGCAAACTCTGAGCGCAGACGTTTGATCGCGACTTCCCTCTGCAAATCGAGGTCGAGGGAGCGATACACAACTCCCATGCCGCCGGCGCCCAGCTCGGAAAGAATTCGATACCGTCCAATCTGTGGTTTCATAGTCGTCATCCGATCAGAACTTCACGAGTCTCCGGAGCCCGTGGCTCCAACGTCCGTGTCTCCAGCGCCTGCGATAAAGCCGGCGGCCGGCTCACCGCAATGAGTACCAGCGATATATTGTCGGGACCTCCGCGTCCCTTCGCGATCTCGATGAACCTGTCCGCCTCGGCACCAACATCGCCCATCGCCGCCGCAACAATCTCTGGATCCGACACCAGGTCATGGAGACCGTCACTGCAAAGTAGAAAATGGTCCCCGGGCCGGCACTGCAGCGTTGCAGGCTCGCGGCCGAGCTTCAGTTCGTGCCTCGTTCCCAGCGCGCGAACCAGGATGTTGCGATCCTGATGATCGCGCGCCTGCTCCGCCGTCAGCACCCCATCGCGAACCATCTGCGCCACCAGCGAATCGTCCTGTGACAACTGGTGCAGGCCACCGTCGCGCACCAGATAAATCCGGCTGTCGCCGACATTGGCAAACCATGCGCTGCTGCCAACCAGGGCCAGGGCGGCAGCCGTCGTGCCCATCCCGTGACATTCGGGCTGCTCCGTTGCCAGCGCAAAGATTCGCCGATTGGCGGCGGCATAGGCCGCTGATAGAGCGCTGCCCGGCGAACCATGGCTAGCGAAGTACCGCTCCGAGATTGTCTGGCACGCGATCTGGCTGGCGATCTCCCCGGTGTTCGCCCCACCCATCCCGTCGGCAACCACCGCCAGCACCCCGCGACTCGCTAGGAGACTCGCTTGCTGCGGCCGAACGAAGAGCACTGAATCCTCGTTCTCTTCCCGGGCGCATCCTACATCGGTCCGAACTGCGACCTCGGTCCCGAGACGCTGGGTGCGCGGCTCCCCCAGCCTTTCGCGAATGCGCTTCCACCAGGTCACCGCGCTACCGCTCCTGTCGTGCCAGTTCCCGTCGCGCCGGCATCGATCTTTTGAAGCACGGCGACAAGCTGCGGTTTCAGGTCGTCAGGCGCCAGTCTGAGAGCTTTCTGATACGCAGACTTGGCCAGCCCCAATTGATTCTGCAAGCGCAAGATCCTTCCCGCCAGCCCGTATGGCTCCCAGCGGTTGGGATACTCCGAAATCAGGCTGGTCGTTGCTTTTCGCCCCTCCGCTGGATTGGTCTGGAACTTGTCCCAGCATGCCTGCAATTTTTTCTGGAAGTCCTGCTCGCCAGCCGCTTGTGGCTTGACCTGCGACGATCCCGGCGCCGCCAGCGCTCTCGAGATGGACTCGAAATTCTGCGCCGTGCGCGCTTCCGATTTCTGCATTTCCGCGCCCAGCTTTGTGATCTGCTTGCGCATCTCCTTCGTTTGATCCGGCTGTTGCTGCAGCTGTTCGTCCATCTGGTGAAGAAGCTCTTGCTCCTGTCCCGCCAGCGTCCTGCCCTGTTCAGCGCTTCGCTGCAGTCGCAGATAAAACGCCGAGGCTACGCCCAGAACCAGCACCGCCGCCGCCAGCACGAGTTGCCGGGACCGCGTGGATTGCTTCCTCACCTGGCCGAAGCTCGCGTCCAGTATGCGCTCCACCGTCGCCCGTCCCACCGGATGCGACTTCATAACCGGCACAGCGACAGACGCCTCGCGCGTGATCCCCGCCACGGGAGTAGATTCAGTGCTCACGAACCGGGTGGGCTTGGCTTCTGCGGGTGCGGGATCCAACTCGAAGCGAAACTCCGGACCGCCTGTGCCCAACTGCACGACGTCGTTGTGCGAAAGCCGCACCGGCCCCAGGATCCGCTGGTGGTTCAGGAAGGTGCCGTTCCGGCTCTCCAGGTCGGTCAGCTGGCAGCTGCCGCGAACGTCTCTCCCGATCTTGACGTGCTGACGGCTTACGACGTCATCCCTCTGGGGGTCATACTGCACGGCGACGCCCGGTTCGCGGCCAACAATGATCTCTGCAGTCTCCTCGGGGAACTGGTCCAACTGGTTTGCCCGGGAACCACTCAAATGACGGATCAGAATCTTCTGCATGGCAAAACTCCTTTCGCTCCTAGAATCTCTGCATTTCGCAAACAAACTTTAGAATCGGTCGAGGCGGCCCTTATTGCGTTCACGGCAATACGATTCCTTCTGGAACCTGAGGCGCCGGATTCACAGAAGGCGTTGGGCCAGGCACGGAAATCGGAACGGTGCCGCTCGATCCTGGGTACAGCAGATTCAGCAGCTCGAGATATGCCGCGTTCCGCTTGTCCGTCAGACTCTGAACCACGGCTGTCTCATTCGACAGGGCGCTGGAATATTGCTGCACCACCGCTCCGGGAGCGCCTATGCTGTCCCACGCGTCCGACGCGCCTTGTACAATCGTCTTGCCGGCTTGCGCGAAGCCCGCGGCCGCGGTGATGGATTCTCCCGACTGTGTGAGCGCCGTCGCACCCGACATTCCCAATGCTTCGCCCACCTGTCCCCCGAGCTTCGCCGTGCCACCAATGGCCGATGCGGCGCTCGCAGCCGCATCCACGTACTTGCCCTCGCCCAGGGCGTTGTAGGACTGCATCGCATTGATGCCCACTGCGGCTGCGTCGCCAACGCCCTGCAAAGAATCGCCGGCAATTTCCTGTATGCTGGTAGCGTTCTTATCAGTGCTCAAGATCTCGCCCAAAGCGGAGGTTCCTTCGGCCATCTTCGCTGTCAGCTCTGTCTGCTCGGCGACATTGTCCCCGTCTGCGGCTGACCCGCTTCCGCTTTCCTGACCATCGGAAAGACGTCCAGAAATCTGACCGGCGAGGTTAGTCACCACACCATAGCCCGCCGCAAAGGCTTTGCCTGCGGGACCCCCGTCGAGGGCGATAGCCGTCGCCGTGGCGTCGGCTGCTCCCTTGAGAATTTCGGACGGGGATAGCAGTGCGGCGCCCACCGCGTTTGTCCAATCCTGCGACGCCTCATTGGCCTGATCGGCTTGGAGCGATTGGATGCTCGCCCGCGCCTGATCAAGCCGTTGGATCAGCTGCACCTTCGCTTGAATCTCGGGGTCGGAGCTGTTGAGGGCGGCTGGCGGTATTTGAGCGGTGGAACCATCGGACGCAAGCGTCTGCGCCTTCCGCTCCAGCGCTTGCAGTTCAGCGGCCAGGGGGTTCTGGCCGGGTTGCGCCGGGAACCGCCGCGCCAGTGCCTGCAGTTGGTCTAACTCCTCCTGCAACGGCGTGGACGCGTTCCCACTCGCCGACTGGTTCGGATTTTGCGAGCGTTGCTGCTGGTATTGCGCGACCCGGTTCCGGCATTGTTGAACCGTTGCCTGCTCCTGCGGCGCCAGGATGGTGTACAGCTCCGTATGTAAACTCTGGCAACCCGAGCGGCTGCACATCGACCCTGGGCCGGATCCGGAGTTCGGGTTGGAGGGATCGCCGGCATGGGCCGCCAGGCACCGTTGATGCTCGCTCTGCACCTGTTGACGCAGCGCGTCCCACTGCGACTGCAGTTGCTCGCACTGTGCCATGTTCCGGGGCGACAGCGGCGACAACGGCAGGTTCCGTATAGTCTGCGCCCGGAGCATCATCGGCAAGCACGAGGCCCCAAGGTAAAGTATTGTCACGACCAGTGAATTTCGGCTCCGCATAAAGTCCTCTCAAAACCGTCGACATTAACCTCGAACCATTGGTTCCCGAAAGCAGATCTCAGCGACTGCGCCGTGATCAGTCCGCTGGACAAGCGCTCCAGCTCGATGAGCAACCCGACGAATTGGATCCGGGATTCTGGCCACCGGCGTTCGGCGATTGCGCCCCGCCCATGCTGCCCGGAGAAGTCGAAAAGTTAAGCGTCCCCGACGATCGCATTGAGTTCGCTGACTGAGTGTTCTGTTGCACACAGGCTTGCAATTGGTTCGTGTCAGCCCCGCAGCCTCCGTTCGAAATGCTGCACTGACACAGCGAGGCAGCAGCCTGGTAGCACGCGGCTTGCGACCCGCCATTGCATTGTGCGGACAATCGCTGCACCTCGGAACTGTTGGCGCAGGCCGAGGCGCAGGCGCGGTTCGCGTTGGCCAGCGAAATAGCTGAGAGACCTGCCAGCTGATCATTCAGAGTTTCCTGCATCAGGTCCGGTTGGTTCATCCGGTTCTGCAGCGCCTTGGCCAGATCCGCATTGGAGCTGTTCTGAATGAGCGCAAGGATGATCTGATCGATTCCGTTGGTGGCCGCCTGCACTTCCGCCGCCTCCGTCGACAGGATTTCCTGCAGCACCACATTCGCCTGGACTGGGTTCAAAGTGTTGACCTCAGTCGGAACCACGACCGTGATGGGTGGCTGCGGGCGCGTTACGAAAACCGTCGGGGGCAACGGCTGGACAGGCGGTCTGGGGTAAAAAGGGTCGGTAATTATGGGGACACGAACTGGATTTACCGGGAGGACGGGCTCAATCCGCCTCTGGACTGGAGGCTCTGGGTCGGTCCTCAGTCGCCTAGCCTGTTCCTCGGCTTGTTCGATTTGCAGTTGGCGTGCGCGCTCGGCCTGTTGTTGCTGTTCTTGCTGCTGGCGTTCGCGCTCGGCCTGTTGCTGTTCCTGCTGCTGGCGTTCGCGCTCCGCCTCCTGTTGCCGCTCTTGCTGTTGGCGTTCCTGCTCCGCCTGTCGCTCTTGCTCTTGCTGGGCCTGTTGCCGCTCGCGTTCCTGTTCCGCTTCGCGCTCTTGCTCGCGTTCGCGCTGGGCTTCCTGTTGCCGTTCCATCTGTTCCCGGAGCCGCTCCTGGACTTGCTGCAGCGACTGTGCCGCGCCCTTGACGGGAGTTGATACGATCGATGCGCTAATCACGGCCATGAGCGCAAGATGCAAGCAGAATTGAAGGTTCAGTTTTCGTGGCGCGGCAGAGTAACGCATGGCAATATCTCCTCAAAGTCCGGGTCGAGCCCGGTTTGTTGAACGCTCTCAAGCCATACTGGTGCGGGAAAAGGAAACGTTACTAGCGGCGGGGAAAAAAATGAAAAGCCCGCGTTCTGCGCATGGAAGCCGCGCAACGAGAGCGGGCCAGCTATGGGATTAGGGCTTTCGCGTGTGGGGTAAATCTTTTGCCGAACATGAGTCAACGTTGGCGGATCGTGCACAGCGCGGCCGCGTGGTTAAACTCGGCTCTGATCATTTCGGCCTTGTTCTCGTCAAGAAAGAACAGATTGGGCTTGTAACTCCTGCCATCTTTGTCGGTCAGGTCGATTACGTATATGGGTAGCGTCGGATTTTCCCAAATGATCCTATACTCCTGCACCCCTGCCCGTAGGTTCCCCTGCTGCTCCCAAAGGCGATTTTCCCGTTGCTCGTACTCTTCGGGACTCGCCGCCATTTCCGACCTCAGGTTCAAGACGAAGGACAATGTTGTGGGTTGAGAGCCGCCACTACTGATCGAGAAAGACCCGGACAAGCTGCATCCATCATCTGCCACATTCGAGATGGTCAGGAGGCGCTTCATTCTGACCTTCCCGATCTGGCCGGTATCGTTATGACCCTGCAAGCTGTACTCCAGCGCTCCCCATCGATTGAGGTCGGTATAAAGTTGAGACACCGTTTCTTTCAGCGAGAGGTTATCCAGTCGCCGCAACGCGTCGATGACTTGATCGGTGGTTAGAGCAGGTCCCTGTTGCATAGCATCTCGCTCTAGAGACTCTCCCATCCTCTGCAGCCGCAAAACTGCAGCCGCTCGCGCCTGCTCACGCTGTTGCTGAGCGTGAAGTTGTCGTTCCAGCTCGTCATCGTCAGTGCCCTGGGCCATCACAAAAGGCGGAAGCATGCAAAGGGCGAGAATTACGAGTAGTTTTCTTATTACGTCAACGAAGCGCATTGGATCTCTCCTTAAGCTCAAACCGAAGACTGGCAGTTTTTGAACGCTCTCAGGCCATACTGGTGCAAGAAAATGAAACGTTACGAGTGGGAGGACACAAAAAGGCCCGCCGTCTGCTACGGAAGGCGCGCATGAGTGGCGTCAGTCTGTGGATTCAGGATTTAGCGCTCAAAGCAAGGATGACGCCACCAAGAATCAATGATGAATGCGATTACTTGTAAGCGAGGCGGAAGCTGCAGGAGGCGACGGTTTCGTCGTTTGCTTTGACCTCCAAAATATAGTCGCCGGCGGGTATTCGCGCGGCCGGAACGCGAACATGAAGGACCCTGCCCCGTTGCGAGGTGGTGAGTTCACCGCGGTCGGTGCGAAAAACCTGATTCCCTTCGGGAGTCTCGACGACCGCGGCCAGCGGCCGCGCTTCGTCCTCGTCGACGACCACTCCCAGATTCAGCCATGCCGTGTGGCTCGGGGCCGCCAAGGTCTGCAAGCCGCTTCCGACCGCACGCGCCGCATCCGGTTCCAGCTGCGCGGTAAAGTCGTGCGCCGCCGGCTCGTCATTCCTGGCGACAATCTGGGGCGTACCCGATTCTGTTCCGGCTCCCGGTTCGTTCGCGTGTTCCGCGGGCCCGGGGTGATTCGATTGCTGGCGATCAGGATGTCTTGACGCCTCCGACGGACCACCCCCCCGATGGCTCAACACTTTTAGGGAAATCAGTCCACCCACTAAGACGATCGCGCACGCTGCCGCCAGACGCCACTTGGGAGAAACACTCGCGGCTCGAAACATGGCCAACAACTTCTCCAGAATGCCGGCTTCCTTTGGCGACGGCGACAGGGCCGCCTCCTTGGTGATCTCCCGGAGTACGGACGCAAACTTCACCCTGGATCGCCCTTGAGCGGACGTCCGAGTGGATACCGGGGGCGAGGTAAGATATCGCTTCTCGAAAGCTTCTTTCTCCGCAATGGCTAATTCTCCCCGCGCATAGGAGTCGATCAGGTCGTTTTCGGCCGCCTTCAGTTGATGGAAGGCTTCCCCGTTCGCCAGATAGTCGTTCTCCACGGCAATCCGCTCGGCCTCGGTCGCGGTCCCGAGCAGATAACGTCTCATCAATCCACCGTTGTTCGTCATCGCCTTCACTTGCCAAACCGCACACCGACACGCCGCAATCGGACCATTACTCTATTACTGGCTCGCCACCGCGAAACGTTACATGCGCAGACCGCTCGCGTACCGAACTCCCAAGCCCTTAAGTGTCTAGTGGGCGTGCCTGGGAGCGCCGGGCATGCAAACCGTTGTCGACGCAGTTCTCCAGCCTGTCGCGCAGGCGGTTGGCCCGCACGCGGAGGGTAATCATGGTGACACCTGCAGCTGCCGCGAGTTTTCGCCGGTGTTCCTTCTGCTTCTCTTCCACGGCGCTGTAATAGTCGATGGCCAGGGAGCGTTCCTCGGGTTTCAGATCTTCGAGGCAACGGCGCAACGCTTCCAGCCTGGTGTGATGGTCAAGACCGGAAACGATTTCTTCCTCCCGATCACGAGGTTCAGCCAGCGATTCTCCCCCGCCCTCCCAGCCATCAATGTGGGACTCTCGTTGACTTTTCTTATAGCCTTCACGCAGAACGTTTCGTGCCACGCCGATCACGAACTCGGCAACGTTTCGAATCTCTTCTTCGTCCGGCTTGCGGCCGACCCGGTCCAGCACCTCGTCCGCGGATTCCTCGGGATCTTGAGACTGGTTCCACTGAAAAAACTTGACGAGTCGCTCACGCAAGTCACGATACTTCTGCCACGCGTTCTCAGGATCCGGGTCCAATCGCCGGATCAGGCGCTGCAGTTCGGTTCGTTCATCATCTCCGTCCGAGATTGGATTCAGCGTTCCCATTTCGCACCGGGACCGAAGCCGCTAGTTCCAATCTCCCTGCAGGGTGAATGCCGCCCAGTAATAAGGCTCATGCCATCGTTTCTGCTGCATCAATTGTTGCTGAGCTCTGCGCAGCGCGGCCGCCGGCCGCAAACCATCCTTGAGCATTCCTTTATAGAAGGCTCCCATCAGTTCCGCAGTCGCCGCGTCGTCCACTGGCCACAAGCTGGCAACAACCCGGCTTGCACCCGCATACATGAAACCTCGCGTCAGGCCCACCAGTCCTTCGCCGCTGATCTGCTTCCCGAGACCGGTCTCACACGCACTGAGTACCACCAGGTCGGCATGCAGGTCGAGATTGTAGATATCTTCCAGATCAAGAA
>JASHOT010000082.1 GCA_030040965.1 Candidatus Sulfotelmatobacter sp.
GAACCGGGCCCCAGCGGATTTCGCGGTTTGCCTAGGTCAATTCGCTGCGCAACCTTGCCACTCGTCAAGTCCAGCTCTGCGACCTGCGACGCGTTCCACAAGCTGCACCACGCCCGCTTTCCATCCTTCGTCGCGACGCACTCGTAGGGATACGACGATGGCACTAGATCGTTCGTGCTCAGATCGAAACTGTGGAGGACTTTCCCTGTCGCCATGTCAAGCAGAACCGCGTTGTCGGACAGATTATTCGCCACGAGCAGTTTGTCGCGACCGCCCGCGGCAATTACCGCGATGCCTGCGGGATACGGAATTGCCGTGCCCGGCTTCGTCTTCTGCAATCCGAGGGCGAGTTTCTTTCCTGCTGCGAGCGGCTGTGGCGCAATCGGAATGAAGCGCTCGGGCGCGACCTTCCCTTCCTTGAAGCTGTAGACGGCAATCCCGTTGCCGGTGTCGCCGGATTTCTCGCCCGTGGGATCGGTGATCGATCCCATCGACGCATAAAGATGTTTGCCATCGGAACTGAACGCGAGGCCAATGAAGTAACTCTGGTGCGATTCGTCGCTCAGGCGCGCGTCGGGAAAATCGGCGAGTTGATTCGTGTTCAGATCGAGCACGGCGATCGACTGATGGGCGAGCGTCTCCTGCGTGCCGTAGCCGTAATTGAGGATCGCGGCATAACGCCCGTCGGGACTGAGAACCATTGTGCCGGGAAAACTGTTGGTCGAGCCGATGCGGCCAGGGCTGGGGGCGCTCAGCATCTTGCTGGTCGGCAGCATGATGGGCGGACAAGCATCCATACAGGGCAGCGGAGGCACAGGACCACTCCCTTGTGCAGAAGCAAGAACTGAAACTGCGAGCAAAAATGAAAAGCAGGTTCCTCCGCCTCGCTTTGCGAGACGTCGGAATGACATGAGACTTGGGCAGATTCCTCGCTGCGCTCGGAATGACAATGCATTCGGAAGCTGGAATCGCTGGAGTTTCGCAGTGTAGAGTTTCGCGTTAAGGAGAAAACGAATCACGGCGCCTCCGCAAGACTATGCGTCAGAACTAGAAGAGATTTAGAGCGTAATGCAACGGAATGCGGATGGTCAAAACTGCGACGCTAGATGCCTGAGGCGCGAGAACTGGGTCTCTCTGACTCCTGGCTTCCGGGTTCTTCCGGGTGAACGTTGTGGCGAACGTCCGATCCTTGCACCCAGAAGATGACGTCTTCAGCGATGTTGGTAGCGTGGTCGGCGACGCGCTCCAGATTTCGTGCGACCAGCAGCGCGTCGAGCGCCTGCTGCACAATCTCCGGGCGGTCGTTCATGGTCTTGACGAGCTGGATGAAGGCGTCGTCGCGCATGCGATCGATCACGCTATCCATTTCAAGGACGGCCTGGGCAAGCTCAACTTTTCCTTCAATAAATGACTCTAACGCACGGCGAACCATGGCGCTTACGGCGGCACCCATGCGGGCGATATCGACCGGAAGGTCGGCGGTGGGCAGCTCCACCATGTCCATGACGCGTTCGGCAATGTTGACGGCCTGGTCGCCGACGCGCTCCAGATCGGCGTTGATCTTGGTCACGGCGAGGATAAACCGCAGATCGACCGCCATCGGCTGCTGCATGGCCAGCAAATCAAATGCGGCCTCATCGATTTCGCGCTCAGCGGTATTGATAAGGCTTTCGCCTTCGAGCACCATCTGGCAGCGCACAAGGTCGCGTTCAACGTAGGCCTGACGAGCGCGGTCCACCGCCTGCTCCGCCAGTCCTCCCATGCGAAGCAATCGTTGCCGCAGATCGTCAAGTCCTTGCTGAAAGCGGGTGCGCATCGTCCGAGCCTTTCCTTCCTAGCTTGAACTAAGCCTTGTCAGCTTGTTCGCTCGCTTATAGTTTCTCATCCAAACCTGCCGGTGATGTAGTCTTCCGTTTTCTTGTCTGACGGTTTGGTGAAAATCTTTTCCGTCTTGTCGAATTCGATCAGCTTGCCGAGCAAAAAGAAGCCGGTGAATTCCGCCACGCGCGCTGCCTGCTGCATGTTGTGCGTGACTATTACGATGGTATAACGCTCTTTCAACTGGAAGATCAACTCCTCGATCTTGCCCGTCGAAATCGGATCGAGGGCCGAGCAGGGCTCATCCATGAGCAGAACTTCCGGCTCGACCGCCAGCGCCCGAGCAATGCACAGCCGCTGTTGCTGGCCGCCGGAAAGACTGGCGCCTGATTTCTTGTGTATCTGATCTTTGACTTCATCCCACAGCGCGGAGACTTCGAGAGAGTGCTGAACGATTTCCTCCAGCTTGCGGCGGTCGCGGAATCCGTTCAGCTTCAAGCCGGATGCGACGTTGTCGTAAATCGACATGGTGGGAAACGGATTTGCCTTCTGGAATACCATGCCCACGCGGCGACGGAGTTGCGTCGGGGATGTGCCGTTGTAGGCGTCAATCTCTCCAATGTGAACCTTTCCCGTGATACGCGCGTCAGGGATAGTTTCATGCATCCGATTGAGACAGCGAATGAAGGTGGATTTTCCGCAGCCGGATGGGCCGATCAAAGCCGTGGCGTGGTTGGCGGCCACTTTCAAATTGATGTCGTACAACGCCTGGCCCTTGCCATACCAGGCATTCAGGTTTTCGACCTGGATTCCAACACCCATAGATTATGCCGCTCCAAACGTACCACGACGAACGACGTAGCGTACGGCTGCGACCGCGGAAACAATGAGAACGATGAGCACCAGCGCTCCCGCCCAGGCCTGCCGATGCTGATCCGTATAGGCAGAGGTTGCGTATTGGTAAATCTGCAGCGGCAGAGCCGCCGTCGGCTGATTCAAGCGCAGGCTCCAAAACTGATTGCCGAGCGCGGTGAACAGCAGAGGCGCGGTTTCTCCGGCCACGCGTGCGAACGCCAGCATCACGCCGGTGATCACGCCCGAAGTCGCTGTGCGCAAGGTAATGGAAAGTGTGGTTCGCCAGCGCGGCACACCTAATCCGTAGGCCGCTTCGCGCAGCGCCTGCGGCACCAGCAACAGCATTTCCTCCGTCGCTCGCGTGATCGTCGGCACCATCATGATGGCCAGCGCAACACCGCCCGCCCAAGCCGAGAAGCCACGTCCACGAACCAGGATTGCCCACGCCACAATGCCGATGACGATCGAGGGAACGCCATTCAATACATCGGCGGTGAAACGGACGAGTTGTCCCAGGCGATTGCGACCGTATTCAGCGAGGTAAACCCCGGCGCCAATGCCGAGCGGAATCCCCAGGGCGCTGGCGATACCCAGAATCAGTCCGGAGCCGACGATGGCGTTGGCCATACCCCCACCGGGCTCACCTTCCGGTTTCGGCGTCTGCGTCAGAAAATCCCAATTAAGCGAGCCTATGCCCTTGTAAACGAGATAGCCAAAGATGGCGACCAGTGGCGCCAGCACCAGAATGACGGTCAGCACAGCCAGTCCCGTCATGACGTGGTCGGTAAGACGACGGCGCAGGCTGACGTTCAGCACAGGATGGTGAACCGAGGCGAGAGCAGTTTCAGGCATGTCCCCTCGCAGGCTGCCCGCGCGTTACCGTCCACACCAGCAATTGCGCCAGCGCGTTCACGATGATCGTGACCAGGAACAGGGCCAGACCAATTTCCACCAATGCCGAAAGATACCGGTCGCCGGTCGCTTCGCTGAATTCGTTGGCGAGCACACTGGCCATGGTGTATCCCGGCGCAAACAGAGATTTGGAGATCAGCGGGTTGTTGCCAATCACCATGGTGACTGCCATCGTTTCGCCCAACGCACGACCGAGTCCAAGAATGATGGCGCCGACAATTCCGGCGCGGGCATTGCGAAGCACACCCATCCGAATCATCTCCCAGCGCGTAGCACCGAGGGCAAGCACGCCCTCGCGCTGGTGCTGCGGCACGACCATCAGCACTTCGCGAGTGATCGACGAAATGATGGGCACGATCATGATGGCAAGGACGATGCCGGCCGTGAGCATGCCAATCCCGTATGCAGGACCTTCGAACAGCCCGGTCCAACCGAGAGTCTTGCGCAGGAAAGGCTCGAGATATCCGCTCATGATGGGCACGAGCACGAAAATCGCCCACAGCCCGTAAATCACGCTTGGAATGGCGGCCAACAGTTCCACGAAAAATGAGAGCGGACCACGCGCTGCCTTCGGACACATTTCCGTGGTGAAGACGGCGACTCCTACTGCCAGAGGAACGGCGATCACAAGCGCCACAAATGACGAAACCAGAGTTCCATACACAAACGGCCACGCGCCGAATTGCTCATTTACCGGATCCCAATCGCTGCCGGAAAAAAATTTCAAGCCAAAGGCATGCCACGACAGAGTGGAATGGGACATCAGTTCGTAAACGATGAGAAAAAGAATGCCGAGAATGGCCAGACCGCAAGCCACCATCGCCACCTTGAAGGCGAAGTCGGGAATTTCGCCGCTCGAACTCCGCAATAAAGGGCTCGGCTGGCCTGCCGGTTGGGACATAACTTGCGTCTCTTCAACGGGTTGCGGACCGGGCATATTAGGCCGTGGAAAGGCAGGATGAGCCATTCCATTTCACCGTAGCAGAGAGTTGTTACAAAAATGTTAAAAACTTCGGATGGTATTGCCTTAAATGAGAGAGTTCAAGAAAGTAGCAATCGACTTGATCACAGGAAGAGCATCCCACTTGTTCGCCGGCTTCACCGTCGCATCTCGCGTCGGCGATTCGCCGGAATGACGATTCTCGCGCCTGCATGTAAACTGTGTTGCTCCTGCTACCCGTACCATGCCGACCTTCGCAGCCGTTGACATTGGCTCCAACTCAGTCCGTCTCAAGATTGCGCGCCTGCAACGCGGGCGCCTGCGCTCTCTTCACGAAGATCGCGAGGTAACGAGGCTGGGCGAGGGCGTTTTCCATTCAGGATTTCTGACTCCGGAGTCGATGGCTGAAACCGTCAAGGTGTTGCGATGCTTCCATCGCGCCACG
>JASHOT010000008.1 GCA_030040965.1 Candidatus Sulfotelmatobacter sp.
TCAACCCTTCCAACAACCCGAACGGGTAATCGGCTTCTTCAATACCTATCGGAATGGAAAACGGGTAATCCGTCGGACCCTCACCGAGATTGCCGACCAGTTCCACCATTGGCTTTTATGCGAAGTCGGCCTCAAGACCGCTGCTTAAACAATCCAACGAGAACAGAATTCTCGTTTCGAGGTACATAATGGAACTAATCAGCTGAGCTCTACGTTCGCCGTGCTTAAATCCCACCGAACCGGGACAAGGAACCCGCAGACACTGATGGAATCCATTCTTGATCCGTAAGCATCGGAATCGGGATGAAGGACCCAGGCGCAGAAGTGCTAGCCCGGTCCGGCCCGCCATCGGCAGCATGTACGACAAAGTCGCGCCCATGGGTTCTTGCGGCCACGATTCTCGGCTCAAGCATGGCGTTTATCGATGGCACGATCGTCAATGTGGCTCTGCCTGCGCTTCAATCGTCGCTTCAGGCGACTGTGGTGGATGTGCAGTGGGTCATTGAATCCTACGGGCTGTTTCTTTCCGCCCTAATCCTGGTCGGCGGTGCCCTTGGAGATTCAGTTGGCCGTCGGGCGATGTTTTTGTTGGGGGTAGTTGGTTTCGCATTCGCTTCTGTTGGTTGTGGGTTTTCTTTGAGTGTCAAAGCACTCTTGCTCTGGCGCTCGGTTCAAGGGATTGCTGCGGCCGCCCTTGTGCCGGGCAGCCTGGCCATTATCAGTTCGTGTTTCGATGAAGAATCCCGTGGCAAAGCAATCGGTACCTGGGCCGGCTTTACAACCATCACGACCGCTCTAGGACCGGTCCTTGGAGGATGGTTAATCGAACACGTTTCCTGGCATTGGATATTCTTCATCAATGTCCCTCTCGCCGCTCTTGCTCTAGTCATCTCTTTATGGCACGTGCCCGAGTCCCGCAATTCTGGTTCAGGAAGCGTTGATTGGTTGGGTGCGGCGATTGCGACAGTTGGCTTGGCGGCGTTGATATACGGCTTCCTCGCATCGCCGATCCTCGGCTGGAAACACGTTCGTGTCATCGCGACGTTGATCTTCGGTGTGGGGTCACTGGTTTCTTTCATCCTTGTCGAAAAGAAGGTACGGTTGCCTATGGTTCCGCTGCAGCTGTTTCGGATCCCAACCTTCACCGGCGCGAATCTTTTAACGCTATTTCTCTATGCCGCATTGGGGATCTTCTTCTTTGTCTTTCCGTTGAACTTGATCCAGATTCAGAAATACTCGGCAACATCGACCGGTGCGGCCGCGCTGCCCATGATTGTGCTGATGTTCCTGCTATCCCGCTGGTCAGGAGGGCTCATAAATCGCTACGGTGCAAAGCTGCCGCTCATCGTAGGACCGCTGATTGCCGCGGTTGGCTTCCTGCTTTTTGCTGTGCCAGATGTGCGGGCCCGATATTGGATCGCCTTCTTTCCGGCTTTCGTTGTCTTGGGCCTTGGGATGGCCATCACGGTCGCGCCTCTGACCACCGTCGTCATGAACTCCGTCGGGCAGGAGCGGGCCGGGGCTGCATCTGGAATAAACAATGCCGTGGCCCGAGTTGCAGGAGTGTTGGCAGTGGCGGTCCTGGGCGCGGTCATGGTGGCAGCTTTCGCTCACTCCTTGCGCCAGTCGCTGGCCACTCTGAATTTGGACGCCGACACTATTCACCACCTGGAATCGCATCTGGCAATGCTCGGCAACCTCGATGCACCGCCTGGCACGGATAAGCAAACCACATTGGCGGTTCGTTCCAGGATTGCAGAGGCATTCGTCTTCAGCTTCCGGTTGATTGCGGTGCTCTGCACCGTCCTCGCGATAGCGAGCGCTGTGGTCGCCTGGCGGAAGATGCCGGGTCCTTCCCCGCGCAAAGTCAAAACTGCAGCGTAAGAACGTGATGTAGACTTACTTTCGTTATTGTGGTCATGCGAAAAAGTGCGATCCCTAGCGGCGGAAAGGTTTAGCCGTGTGTTTTTCGGCGACAGTGAATTTTGCGGGCAGCGCGGCTCTCGGCGCCGCCGGCGTGGCCACTCTAGCGAAAGTGAAGCACCGGCGCGAACTGCTGTTTGCGGCAATGCCTCTGCTGTTCGCCATTCACCAGTTCACTGAGGGATTTGTGTGGCTGGGTTTGGATGGCATCCTTTCGCCCTCAGTAGCCCACAACATGGGCGCGGCGTTCATGCTTTATGCCCAGGGACTATTGCCTTTGCTGGCGCCGCTCAGCGTGTTGTTGTTCGAGCCGAACGCCAAAAGCCGGCGGCGGATGCTGCCTTTCGTTGTGTTAGGCGGAGCGGTTACCCTTTACATTTTGTGGGCGCTCACCGCATTTCCTCTGCAGCTCTACGTTGAGAAAAACAGCATCGTATACATGAATCAAGCGACCAACAATACAATCATCGCGTTGCTCTATGTCATTGTCACCTGTGGCTCGCTGTTTTTCTCGCGGATCCGGATGATGGTGGCTTTCGGGGCAGCCAATTTGGCGATCTTGCTGATTGTGATGGCAGTCAAGCGGTATGCGTTTACCTCGGTCTGGTGTGCATATGCGGCCGTCGCCAGCGCCATCATTCTGGCCTACTTCTGGACCAGTCAGGAAGAGCGACCCTTCCATTACTAAACCCGATGGGGCAATAAGCCGCTTTCGCTTTCCTCCTTAGGTATTGAGGCCTGGATTCGGCCCCAATCGTTTGCGGAACTCTTAACGAAGTACGCGGCCTGACCCGGATTTTGAGCGATAACCAACGCGTGATAAAGATATGTGTTCAACTCCGGCTTTGCGATACCTGACAATGTTCCACTCCCGCTCAGAGTCTACTTCTGCACCATTTCGATCCAGACGCCATCCGCCAGTTCGGCAGAGGCTGCGCAGCGGTGCGCCTGCGCTACTTCTCAGAGTCGCGGAGGAGGACGACATCGGCTTCGGTGTGGCCGCGCAGTAGGCCCAGCTTGCTGCCGTCAAATGACCACTGAAGGTCACCGATGAATTCTGATTTGAAGTTGGTGATTTGTTTTCCCGGAGAACCATCCAGTGGTTGCAGCCAGAGATTGTCTGCCTCTTTGTCGAGGAAGGGATAGACGACGGCTTTGCCGTCGTGGGTAAAACGAGGCCGAGCCAAATGGAGCGGCTGCTGCAGGGCAAGAAATTTTGTATCGTGCGGCGAGCCGACAGGCACCAATGCCAG
This sequence comes from Candidatus Sulfotelmatobacter sp., assembly GCA_030040965.1. Lineage (GTDB taxonomy): Bacteria > Acidobacteriota > Terriglobia > Terriglobales > Acidobacteriaceae > Sulfotelmatobacter. The sequence goes on from JASHOT010000008.1 coordinate 3,177, forward strand.
CACGATTTTAGCGTCGCCAGGTGAAGCGTAGGTCGGCATTGCCACGAACTTACCGTCGGGAGAGATATCCAATCTGGCGAGTGCCGGGAGCTCCGTGACTCGCTCGGTTTTGCCTCCCTCCAAAGGCACTTTCATCAGCTTACGATTGCGCATATCCAGGTAATAAACCCATTGGCCGTCGGGCGAACACAACCCGTACTGATCAAGCTTGCCATCACTCAACTGCCTCAGATTGCCTCCACCCGAATCCATGCGCCAAATCGTCGACGAGGGCCCACCGCTGTCGCTGGCGTAGGTGAACACCACGTAACGACCGTTCGCGCAGGCGGAAGGTTGCATGGCAAGAACGTTTTGTTCCAGAGAAGTTAAGGGCGTCTTGTCACGCGATTCCGGATCGAAGAGATTCAGGCTGTAATCCGGGCTGACAATCATTTGCCCGTTGGGCGTCCAGGAAAAGCCGCTCGAGTAAACTGATTCCCCACAACAAAAGGCGCCGGAGGTAAGCTGCTCCGTCTCGCCGCTGACCAAGGTTGATGACCTCATGAAAAGGTCGTAGCGGGTTTGTCCAGAAATGCTCGCCAGTATGTGTCCGTCAGCGGAGAGACCCAGGTCCGAATAATCTGCGATATCGTGGGTCACGGCCACGGACGCTCCGTCCGGATATGAAATCTCTACGATCCGGTTATGGCCGAAGTTGGTTTCCTTGTCGCGCAACAGGGCGAGCAGACCGCGACCGTCCGCCAGCCATACTGGCCGAGACAGATAGCCCAGGGCGCCGGAAAGAAGACTTAGTTTGCCCGTGAGCGCGTTTACCGCCATCAGGCCCGTAAGGGCCTTTGTCGTTGGCTGAAAAACTACACCGACGATCACTTTTCCATCGGGCGACCAGGCGGGGTCACCGAGGAATTGATTCATCGGGCCGGTGGCGAGGGTCTTCTCCTCGCCGGTTTCGAGAGTGTGAATCACCAGTCGGAACTTGCCGAGTTCTGAGTTATTGGTCGCTGTATAAGCGACGCTGCGACCGTCGGGAGAAAAAGAGAAATTACTGTCCACACCACTGACTAGCCTTTGCGGAGTGCCACCCAGCACCGGCGCCCGATAGAGGGAGCGCTGTGCCTGGCCTGCCTCGCGGCGAGCGAAATAAAGATAGCTGCCGTCCGGAGAAAACTGTACAGCGGTGTAGCGAAACGGCCCCGCAGGTATGATTTGCGTGCTGCTTTTGGCCAACTGATACTGCAACTTTGCAGCAGCGGGAACGTTGCGCAACCAGAGACTCTGCTGGCCGTTCTCTTCTTCGACATCCGAAACATACTTGCCATCCGGAGAGATTGCCACCAGCTTGGCCTTGCCAGTGTCCGTAATCTTGTGGACCGAAGAATTTTGAAAAGGAACGGGGCGGTTGCGGGAGACGAACGCGTAGATCCCATAGGCCGCTGCGGCAGCCAGCAGAATCGCAACCAAACTGATGATTCCGCCCCCCAGTTTGTGCTCACGAGCCGCTGCCGCCACGGCGGAGCTCCTTGAAATAGGCGCCGTCGACGACGGCGCTGACTCGGCTGCGGAGCTCGAAGGCGTGGTGGCCGGGTATGGTGCACGACCGGACTCGGTGTCCCGCTTCAGGCGTTGCAGGTCTGTGCGAATTTCAGAAGCGTGCTGATAGCGCAGGTTTCTGTCCTTCTCCAGACACTTGTTGATGATCCGTTCTAAATCTTCCGGTAAATCGGGATTCAGCCGCACGGCTGGCGTGGGCATCCCGTCCAAAATGGCTTTGAAAATGACTCCCGAACTCTCTCCACGAAACGGCAACATCCCAGTAACCATTTCGTAGAGAACCGAACCGAACGAGAAGAGGTCTGTCCGTGCATCCAGTTCCTTCGCTCGGACTTGTTCTGGAGACATATATGCAATGGTTCCTACTGCTTGACCGGGACTCGTCAGGTGTTCTTCCCGTGTCATCGTCAATGCGGCGGTCGTGCCAGCGTCTCCGAAGTTGCCGAGGACAGGCACAACTTTCGCCAGTCCGAAGTCCAGAATCTTCGCGTGTCCGCGCTTAGTTATGAAAATGTTTGCGGGCTTAATGTCTCGATGGACGATGCCAGCAGAGTGTGCCGCGTCGAGCGCGTCTGCGATCTCGATGCCTAACGACAGCACCGTCTCGATCTCCATCGGCTTGCCGCCGATGCGATGTTTCAGTGTCAGCCCATCGAGATATTCCATGACGATGAAGGGCTGCTCTTCGTGCCTGCCAATCTCGTAGATGGTGCAGATACTGGGGTGGTTCAAGGCAGAAGCGGCTCGCGCCTCTCGGCGGAATCGTTCGAGCGCCTGCGCGTCATGGGCAACATCTTCAGGAAGGAATTTCAGTGCTACGAATCGACCAAGCTCGGTGTCCTCAGCCTTGTAGACCACACCCATCCCGCCGCCGCCCAGCTTCTCAACAACGCGGTAGTGCGAGATGGTCTGCCCGATCATTGGGGTGAAATGGTAGGACTGGCGATTAAGGCAAGTCAACGAGCGAGCCCAATCCGTGTCCCGAACGACCGATTCGTGAGAAATCCCGATTGCGCATTGACGGCATCGCCCCGCGCTGATTCTGTCTGCGGGGTTACAACTTTGAATGTTTCGGCGATAATACCCGGGAGTTCCAAGGAGGGCGTATGTTGCTGAGCCGTCGCGACCTCTTGCGGAAGTCTCTAACGCTGGGGACAGCTACTGTCTCGGCCAATTTCGCCCCTTCCTTGCTGCTGGACCTGCTCGCGGCGCAGACTGACCCGCTCGCCTTCACCAATGTGACCGTCATCGATGCGACGGGCGCGCCGGCATTGCCGGGCCGCACCGTGGTGGTGGTCGGCGATCGCATTGAGACCATCGGGAAATTCAGGGAAGTAAAACTGTCAAAGAACGCCACGGTCATAGATGCAAGCGGAAAATACATGATTCCCGGCCTCTGGGACATGCACGCTCATTTTCGTGGCGGCGCCGATTTGATCCCGGACAATGAGGCGTGGCTTTCGATTTTCCTCGCTTACGGAATTACTGGGGTTCGCGAAATGGGCGGAGACATCCCAGAAACTGTGTTTCGCTGGCGTGCGGAAATCGCGAATGGGACGCGACTCGGCCCTAGAATCCTCTCGTCTGGACCCAAGCTCGATGGTCCGAAGCCAGACTGGCCGGGATCAATCCCTATCACCGATGTGGCATCGGCCCGGGCAGCGGTCGACAAGGTGAAGTCCATGGGTGCGGACTTCGTCAAGATCTACTCCAGAGATTTCCCGCCGGACGTTTTTGCCGCAATCGTAGACGAGGCCCGCAAGCAGGGATTGAGCGTTGGGGGCCATCTGCCGTTCATGACCATGACCACCCGCGATGCCATTAATGGGGGCATACGGTTCATCGAACATGCGTCGCTCTTCGTGCTCGGAGGCTGCTCGCGAAGCGAAAAGCAGATCGATGATGAAGTTGTGGCGCGCCGCGAATCCAAGACCCCGATGAGCTGGGTGGAGCTTATGTACGACTACGCGCAGACCTTCGATGAGGATTGGGCGCGGGAACTGACCGGGGAACTGGTCCAGCACGACGTGTGGGTAACGCCAACTCTGGCGGCGATGAAGGGGAACGAGTCGCTGGGGCGGGTCGACTATGAGCAGCACCCGGATCGCAAATACATATTTCCCGGGATATGGAAGACATGGGATCCGAAAACGGGTCTACGGCATCCGTTCCGAGACGACCAGTTAGAGCAGCTCAAACTGGCGGATGAGAAGACCGCGACTCTGATCAAGCTCATGCAGACGCGCGGCGTCGGGCTTCTCGCGGGATCAGATTCCGGTGCGACGAACAGCTACAGGTTCCCCGGTTGGACGCTCCACGAGGAGCTTAAGTTATTGGTCGAGAGCGGGCTTTCGCCGACGGAAGCACTGCAAGCAGCTACCAGAAACCCAGCACGATTCCTCGGTGAACTGCCGCGCAGCGGAACAGTGGAAGAGGGCAAAACTGCAAATCTCACCCTGCTCACCGCGAATCCACTCGAAGACATCCGCAACTCGAAGAAGATCGATGCAGTAGTCCTAAAGGGCAAAATCCTGAGTCGCGCCGACCTGGACCACATGTTAGAGGACGTAGCGACGAAAGCGGCGGCTGCGAACGGCTAGTTGTGCCGGAGCACAGCCTTCAAGGCTTCACCTCGCAGCCCAGGAAGGCGTTCTGGGAACGGCCGCCATTCGCGTTTGTAGTTGACGAAAAATCCGGAGTTTACTCAAATTCCTGGACCTTTCTTTCAAATATTAACTATCTTATAATTTATCCTAAACGACATAAGCTATCTTATAATTTAGCATATTGAGAGGAGAGCCACGCGTCTTGCTAACCTTACCCATACCCGTCACCCGCGCCCTGCGCAAGCTTGGGCATGACATAAAGGACGCCCGCCGCCGCCGGCGGCTTCCCATGTTCATCGTAACGCAACGCGCTTCGATCAGCGCGCCCACCCTGATCAGGATCGAAAAGGGCGACCCCAAAGTCGCGATTGGAAGCTATGCCACGGTCCTCTTTGTGTTGGGCCTGGCCGATCGGCTCGCCGATCTGGTCGACGCGACGAATGATCCAATAGGGCTGCAGCTCGAAGAAGAGAATTTGCCGAAGCGTATTCGTGGCGCCAGGAAACAAGTATCGCCTGACCATAAATGATGGACCGGGAAACTCTTGTTTACGTGGATCTGAACGGCAAACCCCACCTTGTGGGGCGGTTGTGGGCCCATGTCCGTAAGGGTAAAGAGAGCGCGAGTTTCGAATACGAAAAGACCTGGCTCGAGAATCCGTTGCGCTTTTCGCTTGAGCCTGCTTTGCAGGTGGGACCGGGTGCCTTCCATACGCCAGCCGAAACGCCAATGTTCGGAGCCATCGGCGATTCCGCTCCGGACCGCTGGGGGCGGGCGCTCATGCGCCGAGCCGAGCGCAGGCGTGCTGAGAGTGCCGGAACGGCGCCCCGCTCGCTCCAGGAAATCGACTTCCTTTTATTAGTGGATGATGAAGCGCGCCAAGGAGCGTTACGGTTCGCCGAAAAGGAAGGAGCGCCGTTTCTGCGGGAACCGGGCGTCAAACGCATCCCGCCACTCGTTGAACTGCCGAAGCTGCTCTCGGCCGCGGAGCACGTTATCGAAGACAAGGATACGGCGGAGGATCTGAGGCTGCTGGTTGCACCGGGGTCATCACTCGGCGGGGCGCGACCGAAGGCTTCCATTTTAGAAAAGGATGGCCAACTCGTGATTGCGAAATTTCCACGGAGGGATGATGAGATTAACACGGTCGTGTGGGAAGCCA
>JASHOT010000083.1 GCA_030040965.1 Candidatus Sulfotelmatobacter sp.
GAATGCGGAAATCGTGGTTCGACTCCACGGGAGGGAGCCGGAGCTATGGTCTATCGGCAGGATGGCTGATTGTCTCTCAGCAGGGACGGGTTCAACTCCCGTTAGCTCCGCCATAAGTTTGCGGGAGATTCGTCCAGCGGCTAGGACACTGGTCTCCAAATCCAGGTACGAGGGTTCGAGTCCTTCATCTCCCGCCAACGCGAGCATGGTATAGCGGCTGGTGCCTCAGCCTTCCAAGCTGATGACGCGAGTTCGACTCACGCTGCTCGCTCCATGATTTTGTGAGGGCGGAAGTCGTCTAGTGGCTAAGACGCGACGTTGCCAACGTCGAGAGCGCGGGTTCGAGTCCCGCCTTCCGCTCCAAGGTTGTGAGGTGGCGTAGCCAAGACAGCAAGGCATCTGCCTGCAAAGCAGATCATCGGGAGTGCAATTCTCCCCGCCACCTCCAGAGTTTGTGCTGGTGTAGCTCAGTAGGAAGAGCGCGGGCCTCGTAAGTCCGTGATCGGCGTTCGAATCGCCGCGCCAGCTCCGCTGGCATAGCTCAACGGGAGGAGCAGGCGCATGGTAAGCGCCCGACCGCAGTTCGAGGCTGCGTGCCAGCTCCACAGTTTGCTGGTCTAGCACAGTGGCAGTGCAGAGAGCTTGTACCTCTCCGATGAGTGTTCGATTCACTCGACCAGCTCCAGATGTTTTATGGCGGGATTGGCCGAATGGCTTAGGCACTGGATTGTGGCTCCAGTCACGAGAGTTCGATTCTCTCATCTCGCCCCAAATGGGCGGTTCGTATAACGGGATTACCCACGGCCTGCACCCGTGAAATGCGAGTTCAACTCTCGCACCGTCCACCAAAGTTTGGCTCGTGAACTCGACGGAAGAGTGCTGGTCTGAAAAGCCAGTGGACACGGTTCAATTCCGTGACGAGCCACCAAGATCGGGGAGTGGCCTAGCTTGGTTGAAGGCACGTGCCTCGGGCGCACGAGATCGGGAGTTCGAATCTCTCCTCCCCGACCAAATTTGTGAAGCAAGAAAGGAAAGACGATGACAGAGACAACTTACAACGTGTTGAAGCCTGAAAATGGAGCACCCATCAAGGCATGGACGAAGGGTGTCCAGCTTGAAGATGCCGCACGCCAGCAGCTTCTGAACGTCGCGCAGTTGCCCTTCATCTACAAGTGGGTGGCGGCGATGCCCGACGTCCATTGGGGCATGGGTGCGACTATCGGCAGCGTAATTCCGACTCGTGGGGCAATTATTCCCGCGGCGGTTGGTGTGGACATCGGTTGCGGCATGATGGCGGTGCAGACTTCTCTGCACGCCAATCATCTGCCTGACAATCTGCACGGAATTCGTACGGCAATTGAGAAGGCAGTGCCGCACGGACGTACCGACAACGGTGGCAAGAACGATCGCGGTGCGTGGGCGAATGCTCCGGCACATCACCTGGACGTGTGGGACAAGATGGAGCCGACGTACACGGCGATTGTCGACAAGTATCCCAAGATCGATCACAAGCAGCGCGTGAATCATCTGGGGACGCTCGGCACCGGGAACCACTTCATCGAAGTCTGTCTCGATGAAAGCGAGAACGTCTGGTTCCTGTTGCACTCGGGATCGCGTGGCGTGGGCAATCGCTTTGGCACGTTTTTCATTGAGCTGGCGAAGAACGACATGCGTCAGTGGATGATCAACCTGCCGGACCAGGACCTCGCCTACCTGCCGCAGGGCACGGAGCACTTCGAGGACTATGTCCGCGCAGTGCACTGGGCGCAGGATTACGCGCTGGCCAACCGCGAGCTGATGATGCAGAACATGATCGGGGCGGTGCAGGCGTCGGGAGAAGTTCCGGCGTTCGAAGCGAATGTTGCGGTCGTGAGCTGCCATCACAACTACGTGACCTGGGAACACCACTACGGCGAGAACGTGCTCATCACCCGCAAGGGCGCAGTGCGCGCTCGTGAGGGAGACATGGGCATTATCCCGGGCAGCATGGGCGCGCGTTCGTACATCGTGCGTGGCAAGGGCAATCCGGAGAGCTTCATGAGCTGTAGCCATGGAGCCGGACGCGCCATGTCGCGCGCGGAAGCGAAGCGCCGCTTCACGCTGGACGATCACGCCAAGGCAACTGCCGGCGTCGAATGCCGTAAGGACGCGGACGTCATCGACGAAACACCGATGGCTTACAAGTCCATCGATGCCGTAATGGAAGCGCAGCGCGACTTGGTCGACGTGGTACACACGTTGCGCCAGGTGGTCTGCGTGAAGGGCTAAACAAGGGAGGGCTGCAAGGCCCTCTCTTCAGATCCGGGTGTAGGGTAGCGGCCACCCACATGTCTTGGGCACATGTCCACGCAGGTTCAACTCCTGCCACCCGGACCATTGTTTCTGGCCCGGATTTGCGCGTGAAGTCGTAATGGAGATTCGTATAATCCGACCATGCTTCTGACGATCACAACGACGCACCAACCAGCGACGGACTTGGGCTACTTGCTTCACAAGAATCCGGCAAAGTTGCACTCGTTCGAGTTGTCGTTTGGGAAAGCACATGTCTTCTATCCGGAAGCGAGTTCGAACCGATGTACGGTCGCCTTGCTACTGGATGTCGACCCGGTTGGACTGGTTCGCGGAAAGAGAGGTCAGCACGAGGGCGGCACGCTCGATCAGTACGTGAATGACCGACCCTACGTGCTCTCTTCTTTCCTTAGCGTCGCTATGGGCCGCGCTTTTGGGACAGCTATGTCTGGGCGCAGCAAAGGAAGACAGGAACTGGCCGATCAGGCGATACCGCTGACTGCAAAGCTCACCGTCATTGGATGTCGGCCCGGTGAAGCTCTGATTCACGAACTGTTCGAGCCTCTGGGATACACGGTCACCACCGAGCGCCATCCGCTGGATGAGAAATTTCCGGAGTGGGGCGAAGGCCCCTACTACTCGGTCATCCTTTCCGGGATGGTTCGTCTCCAGGACTTGCTCAATCATCTTTATGTGTTGGTACCCGTACTCGACGCCGAAAAGCACTATTGGATCGGAAAGGACGAAGTTGAAAAGTTGTTGCGCAAGGGAGAAGGATGGCTGGCCTTGCACCCGCATAAGGAAGCAATCGTGAAGAGGTATCTCCCGCGACAGAGGCAGCTTGCACGGGAAGCTTTGGCCAGGCTGACTGAAGAGGACAATCCCGATCCCGACGCAACTGAGCAAGCCCATACCGAAGAAGAGACGAGAATGGAAGAACCTATGCGGCTCTGGGAACAGCGCATGGGAGCTGTGGTTGCAGTGCTGCGATCCACAGGAGCAAAACGGGTTCTCGATCTCGGCTGCGGCGAAGGCAAGTTGCTGCGATCTCTACTTGAAGAAAGGTCTCTGACGGAGATCGTCGGGATGGATGTTTCCTACCGAAGCCTGGAGATTGCCAGCCAGCGACTGAAACTCGACCGGATGCCAACGAAGCAGAAGGAACGTTTGAAACTAATGCACGGATCACTGATGTACCGCGACAAGCGCCTTGCTGGCTACGACGCCGCCACGGTCGTGGAAGTCATCGAGCACCTGGATGCCCCGCGGCTGGCGGCATTTGAGCGCGTTCTTTTCGAAGCGGCTCGCCCGAAAACCATCGTCGTGACTACTCCCAATCGCGAGTACAACGTGAAGTTCGAGACTCTGCCAGCGGGACAGTTTCGCCATAAAGATCACCGGTTCGAGTGGACGCGGGAACAATTCCAGCAATGGGCAAGCCAAATCTCAGGCCGGTTTGGATACTCGGTTCGATTCCTGCCAATAGGTGAAGAAGACCCTCAGCTCGGTGCGCCCACACAGATGGGGGTCTTCAGCTCGTGAACATTACGATTCCAGACCTTTCGCTGGTCGTGCTCATTGGCCCTTCCGGCTGTGGCAAGTCGAGTTTTGCTCGCGCACACTTCAAATCCACGGAAGTTCTCTCTTCAGACTTCTGTCGTGGCCTCGTGTCGGACGATGAGAATTCCCAAGAGGCCACGAATGATGCATTCGATGTTTTGCACTACATCGCTCGCAAGAGGCTGACAGCCGGCCGGCTGTCAGTAGTCGACGCGACGAACGTACAACCTGAAGCACGCAAGCCGCTGGTGGCGCTGGCTCGCGAGTTTCACACTCTCCCAGTAGCAATCGTTCTGAACCTGCCTGAGAAGCTCTGCCAAGAACGCAACCAGAATCGCCCCGATCGGCAGTTTGGCCCTCATGTCGTGAGAAATCAGTCGCAACAGCTGCGGCGTTCAATTCGAGGGCTAGAGCGTGAAGGTTTTCGTCACGTATTTGTGCTGTCGTCGCCTGAAGAAGTCTCGTCGGTCTCGATCACGCGGCAGCCGCTCTGGAACAACTTGAAACATGAGCATGGGCCTTTCGACATCATTGGGGACGTGCACGGTTGCTACGAGGAGTTGACCGCACTGCTCAGTCAGCTGGGCTATCAGATCGAAGATGGACTGACGGTGACCCCGCCAGATGGAAGAAGGGCAATCTTCGTCGGTGACCTGGTTGACCGCGGACCCAGGATTCCCGAGGTCCTCCGCCTCGTCATGAAAATGGTTGAGGACGGAACGGCGTTCTGCGTTCCCGGAAACCATGACATGAAGCTGATGCGGAAACTGAAGGGACGCGATGTGCAGTTGACGCACGGATTGGCCGATTCCGTTGAACAGTTTGATAAGGAGACCCCTGAATTCAAGCAGACGGTCATCAAGTTTCTCGACGACCTGGTGAGCCACTACGTTTTCGACGACGGCAAACTCGTCGTCGCGCACGCCGGCATGAAGGAGGAGATGCAGGGACGCGGCTCTGGCAAGGTGCGTGACTTTGCGCTGTACGGAGAAACTACAGGAGAGACTGATGAGTACGGACTCCCGGTACGTTACAACTGGGCGGCAGAGTATCGTGGCAAGGCGATGGTGGTTTATGGGCACACGCCCGTTGCCGAGCCGGAATGGCTGAACCGCACGATCAACATAGATACCGGATGCGTGTTCGGTGGGAAGCTGACTTCCCTTCGTTATCCCGAACGCGAGCTGACGGCGGTTTCTGCTCTCCGAACCTATTACCAGTCGGCCAAGCCGTTCTTGGCCCCGGAGGAGAAGGCGCCGGCTCTGACCACACAGCAACAATTGGACGATTTACTCGATATTGAGGACGTCGTCGGCAAGCGGATTATCCAAACGCGCTTGCAGCGCAGCATCACCATTCGAGAAGAGAATGCGATCACAGCGCTGGAAGTCATGAGCCGATTTGCGGTAAATCCAAAGTGGCTCATCTATCTGCCTCCCACGATGTCGCCATGCGAAACGAGCAAACGCCATGGACTGCTCGAACATCCTGAAGAAGCCTTCGCCTACTACCTGCACGAGGGCGTACACAAGGTGGTCTGCCAACAGAAGCACATGGGATCGCGGGCGGTTGTCGTTGTCTGCCGTGACGTCGATGCTGCGCGCAAACGCTTTGGAATTATCGAAGGCGACGTTGGAGTCTGCTACACACGGACGGGACGGCGGTTCTTCAATGACGCGCCTCTGGAGTTCGAGTTTCTGGAGAAAGTCCGCAAGGCTGTAGAAGCGGCAGGCATTTGGGACGAGCTGAAAACTGACTGGGTCTGCCTGGACTGCGAATTGATGCCGTGGTCAGCCAAGGCACAAGAGTTGTTGCGCCAGCAATATGCTCCAACCGGGGCAGCGGCACGAGTTTCGTTGCCCGCTGCAATCACGGCTTTGAAAGCGGCCGCGGAGAATCCGGAAGTTGCTTTGCTAGCGGAACAATACCAACAGCGCAATGAAGCCGCTAATCTCTACGTCGAGGCATACCAGCGATACTGCTGGACTGTGCATTCATTGGCCGACCTGAAACTGGCGCCCTTCCACTTGCTTGCCAGCGAAGGTGCTGTTCACACCGCGAATGATCACCTGTGGCACATGGAGACGCTGGGGCGAATCTGTCATGCCGATCCTGATTTGCTGCTCGCGACACCATTTCAAGTCGTGGATCTCACCGACAAGGCCGAACAGGAGCGAGGGATCAAATGGTGGGAGGAACTGACGGCAAGCGGCGGTGAAGGCATGGTTGTAAAGCCGTTGGAGTTTGTAGCGAAGAGCCGGAAGGGATTGGTACAACCTGCCGTTAAGGTCCGTGGACAAGAGTACCTGCGGATCATCTATGGTCCGGAATACACGCTTCCCGAGAACTTGCTGCGGCTAAAGAGCAGAGGCCTTGGCGCAAAGCGGTCGCTAGCGCTTCGGGAGTTTGCTTTGGGATTGGAGGCGCTGGAACGCTTCGTTCACGAAGAACCATTGCGCCGAGTTCACGAATGTGTGTTCGGAGTGCTCGCCCTAGAGAGCGAGCCGGTAGATCCGCGACTGTAGGTTTTAGGCAGAATGCACGGCTTGTTGTTGCCTTCGCAAAGCAATTTATTTGCGCGCTCGGCGCTAACCCCCTACCTCGACGGTGAGGCCCGCTTCATCAAAGTCCTTGCATTCAAAACCGCCAAGGCTGTCGGGATATCCGAGTTGATTTGAGATGATCCGGGTCGAGCCGATCGTCTGATCGTCGCACTCATGTGTATGGCCATACACCCAGAGGGCCGGCTGGTGGGTCTCAATGATTTCCACCATGTCCAGAGAGTTGAACGCCGGAGTGAGGGGGCCGTCCTTGTACTTGGAATCGGGATTGATGAGCGGTGCGTTGTGGCTGATAACCACGCGTGGACCGCTCAGATCTTTGCCAAACCACCTTAGCAATTTCGAGACGAAGTCTTTGTGCCGCACAATCGAATCTGCCGGGGTAAAGGGCGTGCCGTCAGGGTTATAGATGAGGCGGTAATCGTTGATTTGAGAACTGGCGGTCTCCATTGCGTGCAAGTCGGCGCGATTGAAATCTGTCCACATCGTGCCGCCGAAGAAATTGACGCCCCCAATGCTGACCTCTTCATCAAGCAGCAGTTTCACATGAGGATGTTTGTGTTCGAGCCACGCCTTGAATCTATTGTCCTCTTCGTTCGTAGGCCGCTGCGTGTAATATTCGTGATTTCCCATCACGTAAAGGACAGTTTTTTTCCATCTGTGTAAGAGCCGATCGAGCGGGTCGTAATCTCTAAGCGTAAGGATGTCGCCTGCAAGGATCATCAGATCTCCGTTGATAGTTGGCGGCAATATCCACCCCGAGCCAAATTCAAGATGCAGATCACTGTAAGTAATGATTCTCATGCTGGTAACAGAATACTTATTTGAACTCGTCTTTCTCGAGTCTAGCGACTTCCCCAGAGTTCGGCGCATATTCACCGGCTAGGCCACAATAGTCTCGGCGGATCAAGAAGTCTGGTGCCAGCGGAGAGATTCGAACTCTCAAACACCTGTTTCTAAGACAGGCCGCTATTCCAATTCGCGCACGCTGGCACATGGTGCACAGGGGAGGATTTGAACCTCCGCGTCCCACTCGGGGAGACCGGGTTACAGCCGGTCCGTTTCGGCCGGGCTCACGCACCTGTGCAAACTTGGCGGAAGGTAGACGAATCGAACGCCCGTCGCTCATCACGACGCCCTGGTTTTCAGGACCAGTTGCCGACCATTCAGCAGTACCTTCCGCGATGGCGGAGAGTGCGGGAGTCGAACCCGCTAGCCTCTTGCGAGAACCTTTGTTTAGCAGACAAGTGCCTTACCGTCCGGCCCACTCTCCGTCAAATTGTCAAAGAACAATAGAATTCTGGTAGGCCCGGTGGGAGTCGAACCCACAACAGGGCTGCTCTTGAGGCAGCTGCGTATGCCAGTTCCGCCACGGGCCTGGGTTAGCTAACTTGAAATTGGATAGAGGTTCAGTAACTCAGTCGGGATCGACTGAGGAGTCGTAATGACGATCGAAATTGAAGCTGGCGCTTCACAACTTCAATGTAGCATGAAAAGCTCACGCCGACCATCGTTTTCAAGGATGTTTTCTTGATCAATTTGTACTCAACGACTCCTTCATATGCGCGGTACACGCGCCCCACCGTTAAGAATGCGACTGCTTGGTGGCAACTGATTTTTAGAGCGATTCAGAGAGAGTATTAGTCTCTTGTCAACGACCGAGTATTTGGAACCGTTCCAAGTTTGACGCGGAATTGACTGCGGCCAGCGGCAGGTGCTGAAGGCAGTATTTTGCTATCGGATCACCGAACGGAACCGCGCGACCGTAAGCTATTGAAAATAATTGACTTGGTGGGCGCTATAGGATTCGAACCTAGCCTACCTCAATCTTTTCAATCATTTGCGGGACTCGGGTGGCACCCAAAAGACCGCAACGGAAGCGAGCGGAACAATAATTGGACATTGAACGGACATTGTGGATTATTGGTCAAAAGTCCAAAGGGTACCCCCTCTACCTAGGTAGTGAGGTCTATGGCCAAGTGTCAGTTTCGGCGAAAAGATAGCACCCGCTGTCGCGCGAACGCTCAGCCTACGAACGGGCTTTGCGTCTTCCATGACCCAGCACGAGCAAAAGACGGCCTTCGGGCTCGTCGCGCCGGCGGACTGAGCCGCACACGAGCCGCCGCTGTTCTGCCAATTGAAACCCCAGACCATCCGCTTGGAACCACGAAAGACGTTTCCGCTCTCTTGGGCAACTCCATCAACCAACTTCGCCGTGGCCAGATTGATCCTCGGGTGGCCAATGCCATGGGATATCTGGCAAGCGTTCTGCTGCGAGCTCTGGAACAAGGCCCTCTGGAAGAACGGCTCGCTAATCTGGAATCCATCTTGGGAAAAGGCTCAGGGGGATCTCAGCTCTTTGAGTTTCACGGGTCGGACGAGGCCACTCATGGACAAACAGCGACGACGCCTGAGGAGGATTGAACTCAGGCTTACGCCACCGCAGATCGTGCTTTTGTGGATCAAGAAATCTTTGAGTCGCACCTATGAAGAAATAGCTTTTCAGTGTCCTCATCCCCGAGCAGCAATTGCCAAATCCATCATCAACGTAGTCGAAGAGAGCCTCAAAGGTGAACCAGAGACGGTAGTGGATGGAGCCATTCTCCAGGCACGGCGCGAAGCAGAGTGCCTTTACATGCTCGTCGTTGAGGCCAATGGTTCGGTCCAACGTCAGGCATACGAATCCGACCGGGAATATGCATTTCTGTGCGCTTCCATGATCGCCGGTTGGGGTCGTGCACCCTCTTCAAAGTGCGAGGAGGCACTCCGCAAAGTGACGTTGGCTTTTGTCGAACGGATTTTGCTTCTTCAAGGGACTATTTGTCGGCTTTCTGAAGAGCGATTCGGTGGGCATCCGATCCTGTTCTCCGACTCCGTTGAAAAGCTCAGGCATGAGTTGGCACTCGCCGACCAGGCACTTGACCATTTCAATTCTCTCGCAAGGACGTGGAACTTTGCAGAATTGTCGAAGGACGATATCCATAGATCTTTGGCTCCCCTGATTGACCAGCAGGTCTACCGAAAAACTCTTCTAGCCGAGGGAACGATGCTAGAAAGCTTAGGGGAGCCAGCGGAGTTTCGTTCTTGCTTTAATCGCCTCGCAGCAACGTACGAGAAAGAGGAATCCGCTGCTGCCGACTGAATGTCTGCGCACGGCGACAATCGGGCA
>JASHOT010000084.1 GCA_030040965.1 Candidatus Sulfotelmatobacter sp.
TGTCCTTCGATCTGTTTGCGGATGGATTCGACCGAGGCGTGGGAGCGCAGAAAACGATTGGTCAGGGCTTTGTCTTCGCGCAGGAGTCCCAACAGGAGATGCTCGGTCTCAATGTAAGGCGAGCCGAACTGGCTGGCTTCGTAGCGGGCGAAAAAGATGACGCGCCTGGCTTTCTCCGTATACCGTTCGAACATAATGCCCTTCCCCCTGACCTTCCTGGCCGAAAAGAACTTTCCTGCCCGACCTACCAGAACTGAACCCGTTTCCCTGACCTTAATCTCTGATCTCTATCGGTACATCCTTATCTTTAACATTATCTTTACATTATGCAATCAAAAGGCCTCGATTCCCAAGTACAGAAACGATTCTGTAAACCTTTGATCACGTTACCGAAGAAACCTCGATCTGCGTTTTCGCCTGGCTGTTTTTGTACTCACCTGCACTTTCTCTGACTAATCGCGCCTTTCCTCATGCCGGCAGCGACTCCGGCAAAACTTCCTCCACCCAGCCGCGCTGCAATCGCAAGACGCGATGACAGCGCCGCGCGAACTGCAGGTTGTGAGTTGCGATGAGGGAAGTGAGCTGGTGCTCGCGATGTAATCGCGCAATCAAGGCGAATACCGACTCCGCCGTCTGCCCGTCGAGGTCGCCCGTTGGCTCATCCGCCAGCAACAGCTTTGGACCGGTAATGAGCGCCCGCGCCAAAGCCACCCGCTGTTGCTCTCCGCCGGAAAGTTCGCCGGAACGATGGTGCGCGCGCTGTTCCAGTCCCACTTCGCGCAGCCAGCGTAAAGCTTCCGGCTCGCCCTGCTGCCATGTCTGCCCCCGAACCAGCAGCGGCATAGCAACGTTTTCCGCCGCCGTAAATTCCGGCAGCAGGTAGTGAAACTGCCAAACAAAGCCGGTCTCCCGATTGCGAAAGTCCGCGGCCTGATCGTGCGACAGAGAATTCAGGTGCAAGTGGGCGCAGTATACGTCACCAGCGGAAGCGCGATCAAGCGCACTGAGAATGTGCAGCAGCGTGCTCTTGCCGGCTCCCGATTCGCCCACGATGGCCAGCATCTCTCCCGGATTCACCGCAAACGATAAATTCTCAAAGAGCACCAGGTCCGATTCGCCGGACCGGAACACTTTCTTCAGGCCTTCGACCCGAAGTATCGATTCTTGCCCTTTTAGATGCATGGCACGTCGGTTTCGTTCCGTTGGCTGCCGCGGCTACATTTCCCCGGCCCCGCGATTACAGCTCCTATAGTATCTGCCCGCGTTGGCAGCATCGCGCAATGGCCCACTTTTGCCATTGCGGAAGCAGTCTCCATAAAAATGTACGCCGCCGGTAATCTCTCTCATGTGATTGAAGTCACCCGAGTTGTCGCTCTTTCCCCAAGCCCGACTCCCTCCGAATAGTGCGGAAAAGCGGCTCCGCGTGACAGAAAAAGCTGTTCCTCATTCATAGCGCAACGCCTCCGCGGGAAGGATTCGCGCCGCCGACCACGAGGGATAGAGCGTGGCAATAAACGAAATCCCAATCGCCGCCAGCGCTATGAAAACGCCGTCGATCATGCGCGGCGCAAACGGAATGTAGTCAATCGAATAGACTTCGGGCGAGAGATGGATGAAGTGATAATGACCACCAGCGTACGAGAGAGCATAGCCGAGCACCAGGCCGATCACGGTCCCGATGACTCCGATCAGAACTCCCTGTGCGATGAAGACGTTGCGCACCTGCGCTCGCCGCGTGCCCATCGACATGAGAACAGCGATATCTTTCGTTTTTTCCATGACCATCATGATGAGCGAGATCAGGATGTTGAGCGCGGCGACGACGACAATCAGTCCGATGATGATGGAGGTGAGCAGCCGCTCCTGATTCAGCGCGTGGAAGAGCTCTTTATTCTGCTCCATCCAGTTGGTGGCCATGAAGCCTTTGCCAGCGGCTTCTTCCAGCTCGCGCGAGACTTCGCCTGCTTTATAGATGTCGTCGATTTTGAATTCGATCACCGAGATTAGATCTCCCAGGCCGAACAACTGCTGCGCGTCGGCGAGGCGGACGAAGGCCCATCCCGAGTCGTAGTCGAAAAATCCCGAGCTGAAAATTCCGGCGACGCGAAAGCGCGTGTATTTCGGCACCATGCCGAACGGAGTCAGCTCGCCTTGCGGGCTCACGACGAGCACAACCGAACCCACGCTCGCGCCCAGACTATTGGCCATGTCTTTGCCCAAAACGATAGGCGGCATTTGGGCGACGCGCGCGCTGACGGCAGCGAGAGAATCGGGTGAGTCTTGTGTGGAGCGGGCGCCCTCGCCCGCTGATTTTGGCCGGGCGGCAGCCTCGGATTCCGTTTTCGCGGCCGAGGGCGGCGGCGCCACACTTTCTTCAAGTGCTTCCGCTGATCCCTCTTTTACCGAACTCAGCAGATCTCCCACCCTCCGCTCATACTTCGGGATCATGCCCTTCAACACGGCGCCGCGCGCTCGCGGCCCGCGTGAGATCAAAACTTGTTCGAAAATTGCCGGGGCGGCCGCGACAACATGCGGCTCTTTCTCCAGTCGCTGCATCAGCGAAGGCCAGTTTTGGATGCCGTCATCGGCCACGCGCAGCAGGCTGATGTGCGAGGTGGATCCGAGCAGGCGCTGCTGCAGGTCTTGGCGAAAGCCGTTGTTGATGGCGAGGGCGATGACGAGCGAGGCCACGCCAGCGGCCACGCCGGCGATGGAGATGCCGGTAATGATGCCGATGAAGGCCTGCCTTCGTTTGGCGCGCAGGTAGCGTCGGGCGATGAAAAGTTCAAATCTCACGGGTGAGCGATCAGCTGTCAGCTTTCAGCCAAGTCGGATTATAACGGCTGACCTGCGTGGTTCCTCCGTGTTCCCTTTGGTGAGGTCATTCATCCTTACATGTGAGGCAACACGGCAGGTACCGATAACCGATAACGCCTATACTCCTCTCCGAACCTCCGCTCCAGTTCCGCATCCTCCATCCGGATCATCACCGCGCCCGTTGCCACCGCGAATGCCGTCAGCGCCCAGCAGACGATCAATCCCGTGCCGACGCTCCACGCCACCATCTCGCACAAGTGTCCCAGATACACCGGATGTCGCACTCGCGCGCGAATGCCGGTCCTGACCAGACGGTCATCGCGATGGCCGGTGCGGTCGTTCCTCGGTCGAATCTCGGGCAGGCCTCCGAGTTGCGCCCAGCTGAAGTGCGCTCCGGAACGGACGTAGAGATAGATCCCGAGCGCGAACAGCAGCGCCGCAGGACCCCAGCTCCACCACGTGGAATATAACGCTACGCGGTGCCAGGGTTCGGTGATCGCGCCCACGCCGAACCACATCACCATCCATGCCGGCACGAGCACGCGAAACGGCGAGCCGTCTTTTTCGCGCAAAGCTTTCTCTCTCCACACATGCGCCCGCGGATGCACCATCAGCCAGAACAAAGGAATGGTCGAATAGACGACCGAGACCAGCCAGCCGAGTGTGCGAAGCAGCACCATCGGTCGATTCTACAGAGTCGTCGTAGTCCCGCAGGGGCCAAAGCCCGTTCGACTTTGCAACCGGTCGACACGACTAAAGCCGTTGCCCTCCCGAATACGGAGCGTTCCTCAGTAACTACCCGATTCCGGGTTCCGGCGCGATAATGTAAAAATGGCGCGTGCTTTCCTGAACGAAAATTGGCTTCCGAAGTCTGCCCTCTGTCTTCGCGACTATGACCAGCACAAATTTCTACTCGATCTGATCGCGGGCATCACAGTGGGACTGGTGGCGTTGCCGCTGGCCATGGCCTTTGCCATTGCATCAGGTCTGACGCCGCAGGCAGGCATTTACTGCGCGATCGTGACCGGATTTCTGATTTCGGCGCTGGGCGGATCGAAGACGCAGATCGGCGGACCTACAGGCGCCTTTGTGGTGGTGGTAGCAGGCATCATCGCCATGCACGGAGTGGATGGACTCTTCATGTGCACAGTGATGGCGGGCGTGCTGCTGATCATCATGGGGCTGACCGGGCTGGGCGCAGCGGTGAAGTTTATTCCGCGGCCGGTGGTGATCGGATTCACCAACGGGATTGCGGTGCTGATCGCCAGCACGCAGGTGAAAGATTTCTTCGGGCTGCACATCGACAAAGTTCCCGGCGTTTTCTGGCTGCGCATGGAGGCGCTCGCGACAAACTTTCACACGCTCTCGTTCGAAGCGACCGCACTGGCGGCGTTCACGCTGCTGGTGCTGATCATTTGCCGTAGCCTCTCGCCGCGAATTCCGGGGCCGATCATTGCGCTACTGTTGGCGACCTGTGCCATCTGTTTTTTCAAGCTGCCGGTGGAGACGATTGGGACGAAATTCGGTGGAATTCCGGGCGGGCTGCCGCATTTGCAGATTCCGAAATTCCGCTCCGATCTGATTCACGGTCTGCTGGGCCCGGCATTTACCGTGGCCTTGCTGGGCGCGATCGAGTCTTTGATGTCGGCAGTGGTTTCCGACCGCATGAGCAACGACCGGCACAATCCGAACGTGGAACTGGTGGCACAGGGCGTGGCCAATGTTTTTTCGCCAATGTTCGGAGGCCTGCCGGCCACGGGTGCGATCGCTCGTACGGCAACGAACATTCGTTCCGGAGCCCAGTCACCGGTGGCCGGGATGATTCATTCTCTCACCCTCCTATGCATTCTGCTGTTTGCTGCGCCGCTGGTAAGTTATGTGCCCATGGCTGCGCTGGCGGGCATTCTTATGGTGGTCAGCTACAACATGGGCGAGTGGCGCGAGATTCCACAACTGCTCAAGCTGACCAAGACCGACATCAGCATTTGGCTCGTCACCTTCGCGCTCACCGTGTTTGCCGATCTCACGGTTGCGGTCGAAGCCGGCATGATTCTGGCTGCGCTCCTGTTTATCAGCCGGGTGGCTTCGACGACCACGGTTTCTCAGGTCACGGATGATTACGTGGAAGATGGGCGCGTACACATTCTGCAGGATAAAGACATCCCGTACTATGCGACCATCTTCCGTATTCACGGGCCGTTTCTGTTCGGAGCGACCGACAAGATTTTGGCGGTCACGGAAAGCCTGCACACGCTGCCGCCGGTTGTGATTCTCCGCCTTCGCAACATGACGGCGCTGGATGCGACCGGGCTGTTCGCGATCGAAGAAGTCGCCAAGCAGTTGCAGGCGAACAAACGGACCCTGATTTTGTGCGGGGCGCGCGAGCAACCTTCGAAGCTGATCCATCAGGCGGAGTTCGAAGAAGTGATCGGCGAGGAAAATATCTGCGATAACGTGCAAGAAGCGCTGCGGCGGGCGGAAGA
>JASHOT010000085.1 GCA_030040965.1 Candidatus Sulfotelmatobacter sp.
GGCTTCGGCGCGCAACAGACGATCGCCAATCTCTTCGGTGGAATCTCAGTTCTCGGCGATGAAGTCATTCGCGTCGGCGATGTGTGCACTTTCGGCGACCGCACCGGCACGGTCGAGGATATCGGCCTGCGCTCCACACGCATTCGAACCGAAGAACGCACCCTGGTCGCGATTCCCAACGGAACTGTAGCGACGATCAACGTCGAAAACCTGAGCCGGCGTGACAAGATTCTTTTCAAGACGAAGCTCAACCTGCATCCCGAAACCAAAGCCAGCCAGTTGCGGGTTGTGCTTAGCGAGGTTCGCCGCCTGCTTCAGAATCATCCCAAGGTCGAATCCGCGACCGTGCGCGTGCGACTGATCGACATTTCCGGCGGTCAGCACACCGCCGAATCCGTCTGTTACATCCTGACCCGCGATTTCAACGAGTTCGCGGCTGTGCGTGAGGACCTGCTGCTGCAGATAATGGACATCGTAGAGGCCTCCGGAAGTGAACTGGCGCACCCGCAAGCGGTGTATTTGACGAGTGAACGCCTGAAAGCGAAAGCCGAAAAGACAGAAACCGAGAAATCAACAGAAAAGAATTCCGATTCCCGCGACAGCAAACTGCCTTCACATGAGAAAACTGCAAAGGGATCGAGCGGATCCTGATCGCAAATTCTCCACTCGTGAGAGTAAGTCTTGAAGAATCCTTCAGTCTTCTTTTTTCCAGCGCCGGGAGAGCCAATCCAAGAACAAGTGCGTCGGAAAATACACGCAGAGGGGCACAACGATTAGGTAAGTCACGAGATAAGCCCACCCCGGCACCACGTGTTGCTCGCGGAAAAACAGGCCACGGGCAAAGTTGACATCGAACTGCGGCCGCCAAAAATAATTGATGGGTATCACGATCCAGGCGGTCAGAGTTTGCAGCTTCCACCCCCGACGGTCATAACCGAGGCGCCAGATCGCCCACAGGACGAGCGGCGGTGTCACCACATGAAACAGGCTGAGAAGCCGCACGGCAAGCGACAAGTGCGGATCGAACATGTACTCCGTTCCGCCGATGAAATGCCGCCCCGCCAGTAACGTGCCCGCAAGATCAATGATGAAGAGAGATTGAAAGATCAGCAGCCCGCACGCAGCCCACGAAAAAACCAGCGCGCTCTCCAGCCACACGCCAATTCCGATCAGCACGTTGCCGATATCGCAAAAGAACAGGAAATTCTGGGCGCCATACTGATGCCAAAAGAGCGGCGCCCAGACGATCAGCAGGAGGGTCCAGGCAACCTTCAGCCATAACGGAATTCGCCCGCGCATCGGAGGCATTGTAGTCCCCAACTCCCGGTTTTAACTGAGAACTGACAGCTGCCAACTGACGACTACTGTCGAATTACTCCGGTAACTTGCCGCTGCTTACGCCTGTACCTACGATGGCCTTAGTTATGGGTTATCAAGCTCTTCTCTTCTGCCCCGATGACAAAACCGCCCGCACAGTGACGCAAGTCCTGAGCGAGCTGGAGTTCACCGTGGAGGCCTGCGTGGAAACCTTCGCGGCCGTTAAGAAGTTGATGGGCACGCACTTCGACGCTGTCGTGGTGGACTGCGATAACGAGCAGAACGCCGCACTGTTATTCAAAAGCGCGCGCAATTCGGCGTCCAACCAGACGTCGCTTGCGGTCGCTGTCGTGGAGGGTCAGGCCGGAGTGGCCAAGGCGTTTCGCATTGGAGCCAATCTGGTCCTGACCAAACCCATTAACATTGAACAGGCGAAGGGAACGTTGCGCGTTGCGCGTGGATTGCTGCGCAAAGGCGAACCGGTGAAGCCGGGAGCGGCTTCGGCAACTGCCCCGCCGCCTGCAGTTCCCGCCTCACCGGTCAAGCCCGTCGCCGCCAAACCAGATTCTGCGAAACCTGCACCTGCAAAACCTGCAGCACCGGCTCCAAAAACCGGATTACCGCCGAAGGCAAGCCCCGCGTGGCCTACGCATGCCGCGGCCGCAAATACAACTCCAGCGGTGAATCACGCTGCCAGTCAGGCCGCCGATGACGACGATCCCCTTGAGATCAATGTAGACGAAAATGTTCCCGCTCCGAAAGCCGCGGCCCCCGTTCCAGCCGCGCCGAGAATTCCAGCGACGGTTTCTCGAGCCACGAAGCTGCCGCCATCCATCCCGGCGCCAGCCACGCAATCGAAGCTTGCGCCTAAACCTGCGCCACCGAGTATTTCCCCGAGCGTCTCGTCGATGGTCGCCTCTGGAGCGGCCAGCGCTCCCGCCCCGGCCCGCGAAGTCGCCAAAATCAGCGATGTGAACATCGCGTCGAAATCTGGAGCTGATGCCCACACACCGGCTTTAGAACATGCCGCCGGTCTGGTCGATCACTCTCACTCTGACCCAGCTCCCACCACATTCACTTTCGGTGGGAATGCCACGGCTTCAGAGGCAGCCAGCGGCAGCAAGAAGATTCTGCTGGTCGTGGCAGCAATCGTGGCAGTGGCTGCCGCGGCTTACGGCGGCTGGTCGTATTACCAGAACAGCAACCAATACGCCGCTCCCGCACCCCGAGTCACTTCCGTTCCCGTTGCGCGTCCTTCGGCACCGGCCCCGTCGCCGCAAACTTCGTCAGCCACACCGGCAAGCGCGCCGCTAGCAACCACATCGCCCGTAGCCGCGAACAGTCCAGCCGCCGCGCAACCTGTGGCACAGGTTCCCGCGACCAAGGAATCTGCTTCAAGTTCCACTGACAACGCCGGCTCGAATCCTGACGCAGATATTCCACCCCCGGCGCCACTCAAGAAATCGCCGTCCGCTCATGCGACAAAACCGGCTGCGAAACCCGCGGTTGCTGCTGCCCCTTCCGAGGACAGTCCCGCAGCGGCTCCAGAAACGGCTCCGCTGGTGGTAAAGGGCGGCAAGGTGCCCGTATCGAAGCCCAAGGCTGAAGCCGCTCCCGATGCCCAGGCTCCCAGCATGGCTGGAATCGCAACAGCCGGCGCCGGCGCGCCGCCCCCGAATCTTCTCAGCGGCACCGAAAACGCACCCACTCCCGTACTGCAGAGCATTCATGTTTCCCAGGGAGTGTCGCAAGGATTGGTGGTCAAGAAAGTTCAGCCGATCTATCCTCAGATCGCTTTGACGATGCACGTTGAAGGCGCAGTGCAACTACAGGCAACCATCTCAAAAACTGGCGACATTACCGGCCTGAAGGTCCTCAGCGGCGATGCGCGGCTGGCCAAGGCTGCACTGGATGCCGTCAGGCAGTGGAAGTACAAGCCTTATCTGCTCGACGGTGAGCCCGTCGAGATTCAGACCACGATTACGCTCAACTTCAAAGCACCCAACTAAGCCAAGGCCCCGAACTTAGCTTCCCGCTGGCACAACCACATCTCTTGTCTTAGCGAACTGGGACTACATCGAACGGGCGCATCATCTCGTTGTCTTCGTGCTCCAGAATGTGGCAATGCCACACGTATCTGCCCGTAAATCCCTCGAATCGCGTAACAATCCTCGTCACCATGGCCGGATCGGCGCGCACCGTATCTTTCCAGCCCGCTTCGCTCGCTTGCGGTGGAATCGCCGGTCCGGTGTACTTGATCTGCCCGGTCGTCCAATACGCAGCCACGTCGAAACTTCGGCGATCGAGAATCTGAAACCGCACCAGGTGCAGGTGAATGGGATGGGCATCGTCGGTGGTATTGACCAATCCCCAAATTTCGGTTGAATCGAGAACCGGATTCTCCGTGACCGGCATATTCCAGTGGACGTTGTTGAGCAACATCGTGACCGGCCTTTGCACCAGGTCATCGATCTCTACCAGGCTCAGCATGCGCGTCTGGATCGCGGCAGACTCCGCGATCTTTGGCACCGGACGCAGCGTCTGCGGCACCGTGCTTGTGTCTTGCGATCCGCTTCGCGCCACGCGGAACTGCATCACCGGGAGCGCAAAATCATTTTTCAGCACGAGATTGTTTCCCGCCTGTCCCGAGAAATCGACGATTACATCGGCCCGTTCGCCTGGGGCCAGAGAAATGCGATCCGCCCGCAGGGGAGCAGAAAGCAATCCCTGATCCGTCCCAATCTGATGAACCACAATGCCATTCGGCAGCGCCAGATGGAAGAATCTTCCGTTTGCCCCATTCAGCACGCGAAAGCGGTACTTCCGCGGTTCCACTTCTAGATACGGGAATAACTTGCCATTCACCAAGATGGCGTCGCCAAATACCTCGGGCACCCACGGTTTTTTGGCGTCGCCCGAGACGGGATAGTTCAACTGGCACTCGAGATCGAAAATCCGATCGTAAAGGAGCAACGGAATTTCATACTTGCCCTTGGGTAAGTCGAGCGCGTCCTCGCCTTCGTCGCGGACGATGAAGACACCCAGCAATCCGGCAAAGACATTCAGCCGATTAATGCCCAGTGCGTGGTCGTGATACCACAGCATGGCCGCGTCCTGCCGATTGGGATAATGGCAAATCGCCGACTTGCCCGGCACAAACCAGTGCTCCGGATACCCGTCGCTTTCCGGAGGAACCTTCGCCCCGTGCAGGTGCACAACCGTGCGCACCTCCGGCTTATCGACCTCTGCTCCATGAATGTTGTGGTCGATGGGAAGAAAATGCGCTTCCGGCAATTCGTTCGCCCACTCCACCAGCAATCCCTGGCCGCTGCGTGTTTCAAACGTCGGCCCGGGCGAACTGATCGCCGCCCGCGACGCTTTTTCTGACACCGCTCCAAAGCCCCACATGCGCGTCGGTTTCATATCGCGATGAACGTTGCTCTCAAACTGCCGCATTGCAATCCGGTAATAGGGAAGTTGGAGGGAAGCATCGGTCGGACTCGGACGGGTTGCGATCGGCTTTGCGATTGCAGGAATCGGCAGCGGATCAACGAATTGGGCAAGACTGCCTGTGTTCAGTTGCGTGCGGAATTTCGGGGCAGGCCCGTGCGATCCAGCCTGATGCATCGCGGCTGACGCCGCCAAGGCACCGCTACCGTAAAGAAACTGTCGACGCGTCAGGCGCAAGTGCGACTTTCCTCCTCATAGAACCTACTTGGCCGTAGGAAACGCCCCATGTTCTCAAAATTGCCGTCATAAAGCGAGAAGCGGGCATGCGACTGATGACTCTCGCATGCCCGCAGATTTCAGACGAAACCGTTACATCAATACTGGATTTCGCCCGTATTCGGATTCAAGAACAGCGGCGGGTTGGGACGCTGCCTGAAATCGAACATCTGGACGATCGAGTTGGCGATGCCATCGAAGGAGCCCTGGCCAATGCGTTGCCCATTCAGCCAGTTGTCTTCAATGAAATGGGCGATGGAGCTCTGGTCCGTCACCGTGCCGTCCACGAAATTCGACCGCGACCATGGCGAAATCACCAGCAGCGGGAACCTCGGACCGTAACCGCAGCGGCCCAGAGCATGCGGATTTGCCGATCCGTTCACGCCCGGCAGCGACGTAAGAGCCGTGCCGCAGGCTCCTGGTCCCGTCAGAGCGTCCGCCGGACCAACCGATTGATTCACAATCGGTCCGATCACGTGATCGTACCAGCCGTCGGAGTCGTCATAAGTGATCACCACGGCCGTGCTCTCCCACGTGGGCAAGCTCTCAAGCAAGTTGATCGTGGTCACCACGAATGTCTGCTCATCCAACGGGTCGGAGTATCCCGGGTGCGCGTCCTGATAGCCAGGAGCCTTCAGGAAGCTGACCGCGGGCAGATTGCCGGCTTTCGCGGCGGCGTAGAAATCCAGAACGTCGTAATCGTGGTTGGCCGGACCATCATGGCCGATTTCCGCCATGTTGGCTGGGCGCGTGTGCTGCGGGTTGGCCACGCTGGGCCAATACGACGACAGCGAGTGATGTGGAATGTAGTCGCTCTCGGTCACGCCTGAAATCGCCGAGGTCGTGCTCCGGTTGCATCCCGTCGTTCCATTCGAGTTCACGATGGAAAGATCGAAACCGCCCATGAACGTTCCATAGCTGACACCTGCGTTCTTGAGCAGGTCGAGAATCGTCAGGCTCGTCATGTTTCCCTGCGCGCGCGTCGGTGAAGCACAAACGTCGCCGGTGGGATCGGCGTCGCCAATCATGGTCAGCGATCCATCGGGACCACCCGACACTTCATCGCCGGTTCCATTCAGCGTGTTGATCACGCCGTTGGTCTGGCCGGAAATCAGGTTGATCACGCCCGGCGTCGAGGGGCCAAACGTCGAGCCATGAAAATTGTCGCTCAGGGCGAAGTGCTGCGCGTAATTCCACATTCCGGTGACGGTGTTGCCGTCGAAATAGCCCATGACCAGGCCGTTGGTCTGCGTCACGCCGGTTCCCGAGGGTGGAGGTCCGGCCGTACCAGTGTTGAGGGGGAACAAATCCATCAAGCCGCCGTCGAATGCCTGCTGCTCCGGCGTGTAGTCGTGATCCTGATCTTGCGTGTAAGCCTGCGAACGATCCAGGCGGAAGGGATTGGAAGCGCCCGTGGTGTTCGCGGGATTCAGGTTGGGGTTATTCGTAAGCAGCGCACCGCTGAGCCCGTTCACCGTCGGCGTTCCCGGCAGAGCGAAGAATTTCGGTTCACCGGCAGGGTTGAGCGCATTCGGATATGTTCCGAAATAATGGTCGAAGGAGACGTTTTCTTCGAAGATCACAACCAGGTGTTTGATAGGCGTCGCGGTCCTGGCCGGAACCTTCTGATTATTACCGGGAGCGGCAAATGCCGGTATGGCGGTCGGTCCCAGAGCAATCGTCAGCGCAAGCAGCGCAGCCATCGCTTTCCTGGGGGCTTCTAGTGTCAGCTTTTCCGTCATTACTACCTCCTGTGTCATAGGCCGGCCAGTCCCCACAACCGCCGCGCACACGAATACGCGCTCGGATTCTGCCTGGTCCGGGACTCAGGCCACGATAGCCGCCTCACATTTCTGCTCGTTTGCAGAAATATGAAAAGAATGTGAATTGAAGTCTGCAGGAGGTAAAAAGCGGCCGGGTTTTCCACAGCTTTGTTGGTAACGACGGGCGGGAGCAATCCAGGGCTCAGGACTCAGGCTCAGGGCTCAGAGTCGGAGCTCACGACTTGCGGCTCGCTATTGCCGCTGCATGGTCTCGTCCACTACCACCTTGCCGCCTTTATCCACATTAATGACCTTGTGAATTGAAGCGTACCCGGTCAAGGTGATATCGATCACGTAGTTGCCGGGATCGAGCGCGACATCGAGCGGAGAACTCTTTTCCATGATGTGCTGGTTGATCGCCACCTGCGCGCCCTTGGGATTGGTGTGAATGCTCACAAGAGCCTGACCCGCCTGCGCACCCTTGCCGCCAAACAGCTTCGACATCTTGCCGACCGCCTTGATGCTATCCGCGTTGCCCAGAGGCCGCAGCGTGGGCGCGAAGTTAAATGTCTGGCCGAGAATGAATTGCCCGTTCATGGTCTCATCCAGGTAACCGTCTTTGCGGACCAGGACCACGTGCTGCCCTTTATCCACGCTGACTTGCGCGGGCGTCCTGGCGCCAACGCTGCGCCCATCCACAAAAATGTCTGCGCCGGCGGGATCGCTCTTCACTACCAGGGTCGCCATCAATTGCGCGAGATGAACGATCGTAGAAGCGCGGCTGCCGCCGATCACCTGAATAGTGCGCGAGTCGGTGGAATATCCCGACTTGCTGACGGTGATGCTATGTGCGCCGGGCTGCAGATTGGTAAGCGCAAATGGTGTCACCCAGCTGGGATCGCTTCGGCCATCCACTTGCACCTGCGCCCCTTGCGGCGTGGAATCGACCGCCATCTGGCCGGGCACGATGGCAGGCGCGGCCGGGGCGGATTTCTTGTGCGCAGCGCGCGACCTCGCACTCGTTACGGGTTGGCGTGTGGTCGTTTCGGGCTCAGAAGTTTCCTCAGGCTCGGCTGCGGGTTGGCTTGATTGTTCAGCCGCCGCAGGAGCGGTATTCCTGGGGGCAGGAACAGCCGCAGGCTGGCTGACCTCAGGCGCCGGGGTCGCCTCGGTTGTGGCTACGGGCTTGGCAGCGCCGGCATCGTCGTCGCTACTGAGGCTGTGAATATATATGGTCACGCCGATGCCGATGGCTAAAATCAGAGCCGCCGCACCCGCCAGCGAATAGAACATCAGCTTGGGCGGAACGTTCTTGATTTCTTTGATGGCCTTTTCGGCAACTTCGCGCGGTTGAACCTTCGGCTTATCTTCCGCTTTCGCCTTCAGTTTGCCGTCGAACATCGTCGCCTTAGGAGGCTCGACGGTCGTGAGATCAAGCGTCGATGGCGGTGGCGGAGGCGGCGCAATGTAGACTTCCTTGAGCGGCGGCAATTCGGCAATTTCCGAGAAGCTGGTTCCACCACCCGAACTCTTCGCACCCTCGGCCATCATGGGATCGACGGCAATCTTCGGACCGCTATCGTCGGACTGGGGCTCGAAGGTTTCGATTTCGGGCTCGTCCGCCACGGCCGCCGACATTTCGCTGCTAGGCGGTTCGGATGCCGCAATCGTGGCCTTCACGCTCGCGGAGATGAACTGGTTCGAAAGATCGAGTTCGGCCTCTTCGTTAACTTGTTGAGCGGCCTGTGCCGGCGCGGGTGACGGTTTGGGAGCGCTGCCCACACCAGCGGCCGCGGCTGCGGCCTTGGGAGCAGCAAGCGTCGATGCCTTTGCCGGAGCCGTTTTTGCCTGGGCTTGCGCCACAGGAGCCGTAGGCTTCGCGGGAGTTGCCGGTGCGGCCGGCCGCGCCGCAGCGGCGCTCGGCTTGGCTCCAGCCGGAGCGATGAATTTCGCCTGCGCCGCGGCGTTCACCTTGGCGGGCGCCATGGTGCCTTTGGGCGCCGCCTTCGCCGCGACTGGCTTCGATTCCTTGCATTTCTCGAGATCGTCGAGCAGTTCCCGGCCACGCTGATAGCGATCCGCAGGATTCTTCGCCAGCGCCTTCATGATGAGATCGCTGAGCAGCGGATGGACCTTCGGATTCACGTGCGCCGGAGGCACCGGAGTGCTCTCCACAATGCCCTGCCGCAGCGACTCGATGTCATCGCGATCGAAGGCCTTGCGCTCGGTCACCATCTCGTAGAACATCGCGCCCAGGCTGAACAGATTCGAGCGCGCATCCATGGGCTGGCCCTGCACCTGCTCAGGCGACATGTAGTGAAGACTCGCGGGGAGTCCCTCGCTCACCTGATGCGCGAAGTCGCCAACGCCCGAAATACCATAAGACAATATCTTGACCGTGCCATCCCAGCCGCACATGATCTTGCCCGGCTCCAGGCTGTGGTGAACAATATCCAGGGAGGCGGCGTGATCGAGCCCGCTGCACAGCTGGCGGCCGATGTCGAGCAGATCCCAGATGGAAAACCCTTCCTTGCGCGCCAGCATCGTCGCGATGCTGTTGCCCTGCACGTACTCCATGGCCGCACAAAACTGGCCATCAATCTCGCCCGCGCCGTAAACGTTGGTGATGTTGGGATTGCTGAGAGTCTTCGTCTTTTCCGCTTCGGCGAGCAGGGCCTTTTCCAGCGTTGTCGCCGCATCTCCGAACACGCTCAACTGAATCGCCTTCAGGGCAATCGTCTGCCCGGTTTCCGGATCATTCGCCTTGTACACTGTGCCGGTTGGCGATTTCGACAACTCACTGAGAATTTCAAACGGCCCAATTTTCGTTGACATTGCTTCGTTTGCTCCATTCCCTTGCGAGACCTCGCCGTTCGCGGCAAGTCTCGGCCGGCTGGAGACCGGGGATAAGGCACGAGTAGCATATCGCTGGATGTGTTCGACTTCGAGTTACCAAGGTAAGTTGGACCAAGGATTCTTAAGCTTCGCGACGGTTTGGCACCGGATCGTCCCTGCCCCTGGTGGGCCTCGTAACCTTCGCCCCAGCTTCGCGGTTCTTATGAATGAGTCCGGTTCGTGACATTTGTCATGCAGATGCGATGACGATCTCCACTGGCAAAGAGATATTGCACGCGACATCATGGCAACAGATAGACCTGGATGGACATAAAGAAAGAAGACGGCAGAACATAACAGCCGAACATCGGAGCGAGGCCGGACGTTGAAAGCGGAAAAAATTCAATCCACCGTGGTTGTCGCCGGCAAGCCTCTTCGTCTATTATCCTTTGACTGCCGGGACGTGCCCCACGTCTGCGCCCGCCTCCCGGTTCTCCCTGGAGTTCTTCCATGACTTTGACCCGGTTCGTGAGCAAGAACGCCTTTCGCAACAAGCGCCGCAGTGTGCTGACCGTGCTGAGTATCGCTTTTTCTTTGCTTCTGCTCACCTTCATGATGACTCTCTGGCACGCCTTCGCGCTCGAGGATGGCAGCGCGGAATCATCGGAAAGGCTGGTCGTTCGGCACCGGGTGTCGTTGACGTTTACGCTCCCTATCTTCTACCGGGAAAAAATTCGCGCGGTTCCCGGCGTCGTCGCCGTTGTGCCGAGTTCGTGGTTTGGAGGAATCTACAAGGATCAGAAGCCAGAGAATTTTTTCGCCCGCTTCGGCACCGATCCCGACGAATTCTTTAAGGTATACCGCGATCTCAAGATGCCCGATGATCAACTACAGGCGTGGCAACGCGATCGCCAGGGCGCGATCGTATCGGATTCCCTGGCCCAGAAATATGGATGGAAGCTGGGCGATCGCATTGTGATTCAGGGAGATATTTACCCGGTGAACCTGGAGCTCAATATTCGCGGAATTTACCACGGCGATCCGGATCCCAAATCGCTCTATTTCAACACCAAGTATGTGGAAGAAGCGGTCTCGTTTTTCAAAGGGCAAGCGGGCACATTCGGAATTCTGGCCGACAATCCTTCAGACGTCAGCAAGATCGCGGCTGCCGTAGACGATATGTTTCGCAACTCCCCGCAGCCTACGAAAACCGAGAGCGAGAAGGCATTTGGTCTGGAATTCGTGGCCATGATGGGTAACGTAAAAGCGTTCATCCTGAGCATTTGCGGCGCAGTTCTCTTTGCCACGCTGCTGGTCTCGGCCAATACGATTGCCATGTCGATCCGCGAACGCACCCGCGAAGTTGCGGTGCTTAAAACGCTCGGATTTACGCGGCGTGGAGTGCTGGGATTGTTCGTCAGCGAAGCCGTTGCACTCTCGCTGATCGGCGGAGTGATCGGCTCGATTCTCGGGAGATTGTTGGTCTTCGTCTTTGCCCACTCGCCGCAAATGACGTTCTTCCCGCTGAAGATGACGCCGGCAATCTTTTTGTCCGCGCTGCTGATTTCCGGCCTCGTCGGCCTGATCGCCGCGGCATTGCCGTCATATCACGCATCGCAGGTGAACATAGTGGACGGTCTGCGGCATATTGGTTGAGTTTTATGGGGACAGCCGCCCTCGGCTGTCTGGTCGAGCAAAGCTCGACTGTGTTGAAAGCAGAAAGAAACATCGTTATGACGCTTGGCAGTTTCATCGTGCGTAACACGTTCCGCAACAAGCGGCGCAGCCTGTTGACCATGATCAGCATCGGCTTCTCGCTGCTTTTGCTCACCATGATGATCTGCATCTGGCGCTCGTTCTACGTCGACCAGGTTGCGCCTGAGGCCTCGCGGCGGCTGATCATTCGCGATCGCGTCTCGCTCGCGTTTTTCCTGCCGGCGTATTATCGTGACAAGATCCGCAACGTTTCCGGCGTAACCGCCGTTGCGCCGCTTACGTGGTTCGAGGGTCGCTACATCGACAATCGGCCGGAGCATTTTTTCGCGCGGCTGGCGACCGATCCTGACGAGTATTTGAAAGTCGCATCCGACAAGATCACGCCGCCGGATCAGATCAAAGCCTGGCAGCAGGATCGCGCTGGCGCGCTGGTCGATGTCACCCTGGCCAATAAATATGGATGGAAAATCGGCGACCGCGTTCATATCCAGGGCACGATTTTCCCGGTCGATCTCGATCTGACCATTCGCGCCATTTATCACCGCGATCCGCCGCAGAACGCGCTCTACTTCAACACCAAATATCTGGAGGAAGCTGTGCCCTGGATGAAGGGGCAGGCGGGTTGGTACTCGGCGCAGATCGATACGCCCGATCACGTCGCGTCCGCCTCGAAGCAGATCGATGACAGGTTTCGCAATTCGCCTCTGCCGACGAAAACGGAGAGCGAGAAGGCGTTTCAACTGGGATTTGTCGCCTCTCTCGGCAATGTGAAGGCTTTCATTCTCGGCATCTGCGGCGCGGTCATGTTCGCCATCATGCTGGTTTCGGCCAACACGATGGCGATGTCGGTACGCAGCCGCACGCGCGAGGTCGCAGTGCTTAAGACTCTGGGCTTCACGCGCCAGCGCGTGCTCTCAATTTTTGTCAGCGAATCGGTGGCAATCTCGCTGGTCGGAGGAGCGCTCGGCGTCCTGGTGGCCATTCCGGTGATCGCAGGGATGACGCATCGCTTCATCGGGCTGGGCATTCCGCTCGACATGCACGTTAAGCCTCCAACAGCGCTATTGGCGCTGTTGGTAGCCATTGTGCTCGGTGTTGTAAGTGGATATCTGCCGGCCTACCGCGCGTCGCGCATGAATATTGTGGAGGGATTGAGGCATATCGGGTAACGAACATCTCGTTGCGTCGTCCTGAAGGGCTGCGTTTTTCCGCAGCGCAAGGGATCTGGCGCGGAGTGCAACGGCGCTACACGCGAGATCCCTCGGTCCGCTGGTGAGAGCACGGACCTACGGGATGACGCAACGGCAAGTTAAGAGAATGAATCTATGGCAATACCGATCAGCTATAACGTTCGCAATTTGAAGCTGCGCAAGGGCCTGACCATCATGACCGCGCTCGGCATCGCACTGACGGTGACGACTGCAATTTTTTTGATGGCGCTGGTGGCTGGGCTCGACAGGGCTTTCGTTTCGAGCGGCAGTCCGCTCGACGTGCTGGTACTGCGCAAGGGATCAGAGGCGGAACTGTCCGGCGGATTCGACGCATCGCTTTATCCGACGCTGAAGACGCTGCCCGGCATCGCGAAAGACAGCCATGGTGAGCCAATGACCTCAGGCGAGTGGGTGGTTGTCATCGTCTTGCCGCGCAAAGACGGCACCGGCGAGGTCAACGTCACCGTGCGCGGCATGATGCCCGACGGCCTCGAAATGCGCACGCTTCCCGGCGCCAGCCGACACCCCAGCGTGAAACTGGTGGAGGGGCGGTGGTTCCAGACCGGCCAGCGCGAAGTGGTGGTGAGCAAGTCGATACAACAGCGCTTCACGCATGCCAACATCGGCGACAGCATGGAGTTCGGCAAGGGACAGTGGAAAGTGGTGGGAGTTTTCGACGCCGGAGGATCCGCGTACGAATCTGAAGTGTGGGGCGACGTGAATCAGATGGCCTCCGACTTCGACCGCCAGGGTGGATATGCGTCGGCCTATTTGCGCGCGACCGATCCGATTGCCGCCGACGCACTGGTGCACCGGGTGAGCGACGATCAGCGGCTGAAACTCGATGGCATGCTTGAGACCGATTACTACGCTAAGCAAACGAGTTCGGGCACACCGATTAAAGTGATCGGATATGTCGTCGGCATCATCATGGCAGTCGGCTCGATTTTCGCCGCCATGAACACCATGTACGCCGCGGTGGCGTATCGCGGTCGGGAGATTGCGACTCTGCGCGTGATTGGATTTTCGCGGCCAGCGATCCTGACTTCGTTCATGCTGGAGTCGATCCTGCTCGCGCTCATGGGGGCTGCGCTGGGAATTCTCTTGATGCTGCCGTTCAACGGCATGCAGACCGGCACGTCGAATCAGGTCACGTTCAGTGAGGTGGTGTTCGCGCTGCGCATTACGCCAAAGGTCGCGCTGTCTGCGATCATATTTGCCATTGTCATGGGAGTCATCGGTGGGCTGGCGCCGGCATGGCATGCGGCGCGGCAGAATATTTTGACGGCCCTGCGTGGCTAGGGAAACAGTGAAGCATAGACATTCATATGTCAATTGATACGAAACACGACGATCTTTCGAGCCTGCGCATTGACCGCTCCCAGCGCGGCCAGACCGGGGGAGAGCCTCCGGCGTGGGCGCGCCGCTTTATCCTGGTCGGAATCGCGCTCGTGGTTGTGCTCGGACTCGGCACACTCCTCTATCGCCTGTTTTCTTCCGACGTTCCCGAGGTCGAGGTAGTTCGCGCATCGGCGCAGAGCAGCAACGATCCG
This sequence comes from Candidatus Sulfotelmatobacter sp., assembly GCA_030040965.1. Lineage (GTDB taxonomy): Bacteria > Acidobacteriota > Terriglobia > Terriglobales > Acidobacteriaceae > Sulfotelmatobacter. The sequence goes on from JASHOT010000085.1 coordinate 14,122, forward strand.
GCTGGGGCGACGGTGCTCTCCGCGACCGGATACATCGTGGCGCACCACACGATCAACGTGAATTCGAAAGTCACCGGACGGTTGCTGTGGATCGGGGTGGAGAAGGGCGACAAGGTGAAAGAAGGCCAGGTGCTGGTGCGGCTGGAAGATCAGGAATTTCGCGCCTCCTACGAACAGGCCCTCGGCGCGGTGGACAATGCCCGCGCTTACCTCGAAGAACTGCAGCACGGGTCGCGCCCGGAAGAGATTCAGCAGGCGCAGCACAATTTGGACGAAGCTCGCGCGACGCTCGCCAACGACAAGGCGACGCTTGATCGCACCAAAGAACTCGCTGCGGCCGGTGTCGATTCCAAACAGCAACTTGACGATGCAACCGCGAAATTCGAAGCCGATCAGGAGCGCGCGAATTCTTTGCAGAAGGCGTTTGAGCTGGCGCACATCGGTCCACGTCCGGAAGAAATCGCGCGAGCACAGGGCGCGCTGGCGCAGGCGCAGGGCCAGCTGGATTACGCCAAGTCGCAGCTCGATGCTACGATCATTCGCGCTCCTGTAACCGGTACCATTCTCGACCGCACCGCCGAAAAAGGCGAGTTAATCACTGCGCAGTTCGCCAGCGGATCAGCCGGTGGCCCGCAGGGCTCGGTCGTTTCGCTTGCCGATCTGAACGATTTGCAGGTGGAACTCGACATCGCACAGGCTGATTTCGCAAGACTGGGGCCGGCGCAGAAGGCGATCGTCACGACGGATACATATCCCGACAAGCAATACGACGGCCAGATCGCGCAAATTTCTCCTGAAGCAAACCGGCAGAAGGCAACCGTGCAGGTGAAGGTGCAGGTGCTGAATCCCAATAAATATCCGGAGATTCAGTTGCGCCCCGAAATGAACGCGACGGTAAAATTTCTCGCGAACGAAGCGCCCAAGGGCGACAAAGGGCCATCCGGCGTATTTGTGCCATCAACGGCCATGCACGACCGCGACGGAAAAAAGATTGTCTACCTCGCGTTCAATGGCAGGGCCGTAGGCCGCGAGATTCATATTTCGAGCCAGCGCAGCGATGGCGCGCTGGTCGATGGACTGGTGGGAGGCGAGAATGTGATCGTCAACGCGCCGGCCACGTTGAAAGACGGCGACAAGATCCGCATCAAGGGACAGTCTTAAATTAAAAATTCAGGAAGGGCAATCATGAGTACACTCGCACAACCGAACGTTGCCACCGGGACAAAAGTCGTGCAGGCGCGCGGAGTCAGCAAAGTTTTCAAGCGTGACGCCTTCGAGGTGCACGCGCTTGACGATGTCTCGATCGATATCGCCAAGGGCGAATTTCTCGCGTTGATGGGCCCCTCCGGCTCGGGCAAAACCACGCTGCTGAACATGATTGCGGCGATCGACCGTCCAACTGCCGGCGAACTGCTGGTGGAGGGGCAGAATATTTTCCGGCTCAGCGACGCGCAGGTGGCGCGCTGGCGCAACGAGCATATCGGCTACGTCTTCCAGACGTTCAATCTGATTCCGGTGCTGACGGCGTTTGAAAACGTCGAGTTGCCGCTGCTGCTTACAAAACTAACCGCGCAGCAGCGCCGCGACCACGTCATGACGGCGCTCAAGCTGGTTGGTCTGGAAGACCGCGTGGGCCATTTACCCAAGCAGCTTTCCGGTGGACAGGAGCAACGAGTCGCCATAGCACGCGCCATCGTCAGCGATCCCACTTTGCTGCTTGCGGACGAACCGACAGGCGATCTAGATAGCCAGTCAGCCACGGATGTTCTGGAGATTTTGAAGCGCTTGAATGAAGACTTTCACAAGACGATCGTGATGGTTACACACGATCCGCACGCGGCTTCTTACTCGCACGTAACCCGGCATCTGGAAAAGGGAATGCTGCTGCCGCCGGAGATGGTTTCATCGCAGCCGGTCTCATCAAAACAGAGCTACTGGGGACCCGACGGAAAGTGGAAGGCCCACTAGCTCGAAGATTTGATCAGCAGACCGTCGCATCATGGGACGGTCGCGCGAATAATCGACATTCGCTTTTATCCCGCATGCGCCAGGTTGGCGGCGGGAATCGGCAGTGTTGTGGCCGGATCGGCTACCCAGCGCCATGCCCTGCGACCAGTATTGGAAAGCACAGCCTGAGCTTCGCCGTACTCGACCAGCCGGTTCAACACGGTCGTGACAGACGCCATAGGATCTTTGTGGCGGGCCAGCATCGCGGGCATCTTCTGCTGGAAGTAATCGCAGATGTCGCGCGCGCTCATGGGATGCCCAGCCTCCATCAGAATCATGCGGCAGGCTTTGGTGAATCCCGGCTGGCGGCCGTTGCTTTTGCGGTCGACCAACTCGAGGAGTTCCTCATTCAAGACGCTGTCGCCGAAAAGATTCGCCAACCCGGCGATCGTCTGCTTGACGGTGCCGATGCGCTTCATGACCTCAGCGCGCTGTTGCAGCAACTGGCGCAATTCTTCGTGCGCCTGGCGAATCACTTCCTGCACATGTTCAACGTCATACCTTGCCACAGCTTTGGTCGAGCCATTTCCCTTCTGCCCGTTCTCCATAACATCCCCCAAAATGTAAACGCGCTCAGGCTTCCCAGTGTGGAAATGCCTATGGCGCGAACCTGCTCACTTGTCTATACGTAAAATGCGGGCGCGGTGTTCCGCGATTCTGAGCTTGCTGGCGGATAGAGTCTGCCCGCATCATGCTTAGGTTAGACGGAACACGCGTCATTTGGTTAACACCGGGGACACGTCAGTGACAGGAACACGGTAGAGAGGGACGAACTGACAGAGGATCAGGGCAAGCCAGGATCGCATCTTACGCGGACGGAATCTCAGGCCTGATCGTGGAAGTCTTAATGTCCTTTAATCCAGCTTTCCGTGGAATTTCCGACCACTATTGCCGGATCGGAGATGGCTTGCCGTCCCAGATCGAACTGCAGATCGAATTCCAGATCGAACTCGGCTGGTGCATCAGGAACCGTTGTTCCAGATCAGACACGGTTTCCGATATGGGAGCTGGCTTCACCTGCTCATATCCGAAGTCTCACCGCTTTGCGCCGATAATCCTCCGCGATTCCGATAGGAACAAGTGACGGTGCTTTTGTGGTGACTTCTGCCAAACCCGAATTGGCCTCGGCCGTATTGCGCGTACTGCTGGTGGGCGCAAAGGAAGAAGACTTCTTTCTGATTTGCGAGATTCTGGAGCGCAATCGCAAAGTGCTGCCCGTCGAACTCGATCATGCCCATTCCGTGGAGGAAGCCAGGGCAATGCTCGAGCAGAATCCTTACCGGCTGGTGCTGTTCGAACACGAGGCCGGTGATGCGGATGCGGTTCGGATGCTGGGCGACTTTCTGCACGCCGGCGTTTCCCTTCCGTTCATTCTGCTGACCGAGGACGCGAACGAAAAAAACGTGGCCGAGGTCATTGAGGGCGGCATGTGGAATTACCTGACCCGTTCGCAACTGGATGGAGCCACCCTCATTCGAACCATCCACAACACGCTGACTTTGCATTCGATGCAGCAAGAGCAGCAGGCCGCCGAAGAATCGCTTCGCAAGCTCTCTCGCGCCGTCGAACAATCACCTGACACCGTCATGGTGACCAACCGCAGCGGGGCCATCGAATATGTGAATCCCGCCTTCGAGGCTCTAACCGGCTATACGACTGCCGAAGCTTGTGGTCAGACGCCGCGCATTTTGCGCTCGGGCGAGCAAGGTCCGGAGTTTTATCAGGCGATGTGGAAGACGATACTCGGCGGCAACGTTTTTCGCGGCATTCTGGTAAACCGCAAGAAAAACGGCGAGTTCTATTATGTGGAAGAGGACATCAGCCCGGTGCGCGACGCGCAGGGCCGCATCACACACTTCATTTCCAACGGGCGCGACCTTACCGATCGTGTTCGCCTGGAAGCCGAACTCGTGCAGGCGCAAAAGATGGACGCCATCGGCCGGCTTGCCGGGGGAGTTGCCCACGAACCTGCTCACCATCATCACGAGTTATTCGGAGCTGGCGCTCGATGCGGTGGCACAAGAAAGCCCGCTGGAATCGAAGCTAAAAGAAATTCTTTCGGCTGCCCGGCGCGCCGCGGAATTGACGCGCCAGTTGCTGGCTTTCAGCCGCAAGCAGCCGCAGGCCCTGCGCGGGGCTGATCTGAACCAGGTGATCGGCAACATCGCCATGCCGCTGCCACGCCTCATCGGGGAAGACATCCACTTCACTTTCGAGCCCGGCAAAGGATTAGGATCGGTGCGCATCGACCCCGGGCAAGTGGAGCAGATCCTGATGAACCTGGCCGCGAACGCGCGCGACGCAATGCCCCAAGGCGGACATCTGCACGTCGAAACCTCTGACGTAATTCTGGACGCACTGTACGTCGGCAGCAAGAATGCGATGATTCCACTCGGCCGCTACGCCCTGATCGCCGTCAGCGACGACGGGCCGGGGATTCCGCGGGAGCACCTCGGACACATTTTTGAACCTTTTTTTACCACCAAGGGTCCAGGAGAAGGCACAGGGCTCGGCCTCGCCACGGTATATGGCATCGTGAAGCAGAACAAAGGATTCATCTGGGCTTACAGCGAACTCGAGCACGGCACCGTATTCAAAGTTTACTTACCCTGCGTGACAACGGCCCAGCGCGCGGATGAAGCCGAGGCATCAACGGTTGAGCCCGTCTCTCGCGGATCAGAAACTATTCTCCTCGTGGAAGACGAACCTGCGGTACGACGGGCGGCGGGTGAATTTCTGCGCCAGCAGGGCTACAACGTGCTCGATGCCAAGGAAGGACTCGATGCACTCGAAGTCGCGAGAAATTACAGTTCGCCAATCCATCTTGTGGTTACCGATGTGGTCATGCCCAACATGAGCGGCGGCCAACTGGCAACGGAACTTGCCAACCTCCGGCCCGAAACCTCGCTGCTCTTCGTCTCCGGCTATGCCGGAAAAGCGTGCTCGACCACAATGTGATTGACCTGGAAAACAACTTTCTGCAGAAGCCTTATACCCTGAAACAACTCGCCGCCAAAATTCGCTCACTGCTCGATCTGCCACGCAAACGCGATATGGCAGCTCACGCCTAAGATCGAGTTGTTGATCTCATCCGCCATTTTCAAAGCAGCTTCTTCATGGGTGATCCGAATGAGGCGAAATGCGAATCAGCCGCCCATTCTTCAATTGGAAGCGATCGCCTCGCCACGTCACGGTATTCCCCGCAAGGCTGGCAATCCACACAAGAACCGCGATCAGATCCCGCACGGGGATGAGCCATAAATGCTTCATCACTTGGCGATCCTGCAGCACGATCCGTCCGACCGTCAGGGCAACAGCAAAGCGAAGAAACGCGACGATGCCGAAAACGGCCCATGCCCACTCGGCGCCCCGCGCCGCAATCAGATTGAGAAGGCCCCACATCAACCCGAAAGTGGCGAACAACCCGAGATAGCCGCCGAAACGTGCATCGCGCACGCCGCGCGCCCAGCGCAACTGGTGAGAGAGAAATCCGCGCAGGCTGTAAGCCGGACAATGCGTTTCGACCACGAGATCAAAAAGCCGTACCTCGAGGCCGAGATCGCCGATGCGACGGCCGAGTTCGTAATCGTCGGCCAAATAATCCACGATCGACTCAAATCCGCCGGCACGTTCAAGATCCGCGCGGCGAAATGCGAGCGTCGAGCCTAAAGCGAAGTGCAGTCCGCCCTCGAGTTGCCTTGCAGCTAGAACTCCGGCACAAAAATCTGTGCTGATGCCCAGGGACTCGAGCCGCGACCCAAGCGTCGGCGCAGCAACTCCGCGATACAGACAGGTCACCATACCCACTCGACGATCCGCCAGTGGCGCCATCACGCGCCGCAGATAATCGCGCTCAACCTCGATGTCGCTGTCATTGACGATCAGATGCGCGTAGCGCACCGACCCTAGCATCTGCGCCAGATTGCTCACCTTTATATTTGTGCCCAGGATTTTCTCGCATGTCACCAGCCGGATGGCGCGATCCGGAAATTCCCGTTGCAATTGCCGAACGCTCGCGACCGCCGGATCGTTCGGATCACTCACACCGAAAATAATTTCGTAGTCGGCATAATCCTGGAGGCAGTGGCTGCGAAAACTCCGGTAAATCTCAGGGTCAACTCCCTTGAGTGGCTTGAGAATGGATACGGGCGGCATGTTTTCGTGCCGCGCAATCCCGTCGGCTACTCTCTCACGCAGAAACGCACCTGCACTCCACACGCAGAGCAGGTAGTAAAGAGAACTGGAAACGCATCCGAGAACCGCAACGATTTGAAGGGCTCTAAAAGCGAAGTGAATCATGCGCGAGCGACACCGTTCGGCGCCATTCCGACTTGGCTGACAATTGACTGCCGTGGGCTGAAAGCTACCTTATTCGTACCGCAGCGATTCAATCGGATCGAGATTCGCCGCTTTCCATGCGGGATAAATGCCGAACACCAGCCCGACGCCGGCGGCCGAGCAGAATCCGAACGTCACCCAGAACATCGACATGCGCGCCGGCAGCGAGGGCCATACCATCGGTATGGCGCCGACAACAATCGCCCCAAACAATACTCCGATAACGCCGCCGATGGCGGTCAGGATGATCGCCTCCAGCGTGAACTGCAGCAGGATATCGCGCTTGCGCGCGCCGATGGCTTTGCGCACGCCGATTTCGCGCGTGCGCTCCGTCACGCTCACCAGCATGATGTTCATCACACCCACGCCGCCGACGATCAGCCCGACACTGGAAATCGCGAACATGCCCACAAAGAGCGCGCCCGTCAGCTGAGTCCATACATCGGAAATCGAGTCGGAAGTCATGATCGCGAAATTGTCGGGCTTATCGAACGCAACCTTCCGTCGCCTGCGCAGCAATTCGCGAATCTCGTCCATGGCCTTGGGCATGTCGTCATGCGACGTGGCTTTGACGCTGATGATGTGTTGCTTCATTTCCGGATGCAGGGTTTTGAAGGTTTTCAGCGGAAGGAAGACGCGATTGTCATTCGGATCATTGCCGCCCCCAAATACCGACTTTATTTTCTGTACCGTACCGATGACTGCGAACAGGCGGCCCTCGATGTTGATCTCTTTGCCGAGTGGATCTTGATCGCCGAATAATTCGTGTTGCGTTGCATAGCCAATGATAACGACGGAGGCGTGGTGCTCGTCGTCAAAATCGCTGAACCAGCGCCCGCTGGCCATGGGTAGGTCGAAGACATCTTTGGCCGAGGCCATGTCGCCTTCAATGATTGTGTGGCGGGCTTTCTTGTCCCGATATTTCACCGAGTAGGTGCCTATGCCGAGTTCGGGGCGGAAGATGCGCAAGCCCGCATTGACCGCTTTGATATGCGGCAGATCCTGCATGGCGAGCGCATCATCATAGGTTAGCTCCTTCCGCATGCGCATTTCGTCGGTCATGCGGCCAAAGGTGAAGAAGTCCAGGTGAAACACAAAAATCACATTCGATCCGATGCTGGCGACGAGGTCGCGCACGTTATCGTCAAGCCCACGCCCGATCGATGACACGCCAATCACCACGCCGACGCCGATCACAATCCCAAGCACGGTCAACGCGGAGCGCAGTTTGTTGCCTCGGATCGTGTCCGTCGCCATCTGCGCGATCTCGGCGAATTCGTCTTTGCGAACCATAGGAATTGAGTCATTTAGCCATTGAGTGATTGAGTCATTGAAAAATCGATCAAACGGCTCGATGACTAAATCGCTTAATGGCTGAATCTCCTACATCTCAAATCTCAGCGCCACAATCGGATCGAGCCGCGCTGCCTTGCGCGCGGGATAGACTCCGAAAAACACTCCCACGCTCGCCGCGACGAACAGCCCAGCAGCCACAGCCCACAACTTGATTGACGAAGGCATGCCGATCAATGCGGTCACGACCTCTGCAAATCCCACGCCCGACAGCACGCCGATCGCCCCGCCGATCAAGGCTAGAATCAGCGACTCGATAAGGAATTGCAGCAACACATCGTCGCGTCGCGCGCCCAGCGCCTTACGGATTCCAATTTCGCGCGTCCGCTCGGTTACCGATACCAGCATGATGTTCATGATCACGATGCCGCCCACGACCAGCGATACGGCCGCAATGCCAATCGTCGCCATGAAAAATGTATTGCTCAGCCCCGACCAGATTCCCAGCAGGCTGGCGTTGGTTTCGATCTCGAAGCTGTCGTCCTGTCCCGGCCGGTCGTGCCGGTGAGCGCGCAGCGCCACGCGCGCCTCATCGATCGCTTCATTGAGCGGGGCGCCAGTCGATGCCGCCTTTCCCCATATCTGAATGCTCGTTTTATGCGACCCGTATTGCTTCAAATATACGGTGATGGGGATCATCACATAGTTGTCTGCGCTCTGCCCGAGAGTCTTGCCTTTCTTCTTTCCGACTCCGATCACCTGATAGGTCCAGCCATC
>JASHOT010000009.1 GCA_030040965.1 Candidatus Sulfotelmatobacter sp.
TACTGCCCTGTCTGGTCTGCGAGAAGCGTTGTTTGGCAACGCAGAGAAAGCACGACAGCTTGCCACGGCGGCAATGGGGCGCTCGACAGACCACGATGTGCAGTACGGCTCTGCGCTTGCCTTAGCGTATGCGGGGGACGATGGGCAAGTGCGAACGCTGACCGACGATTTGGGCAAGAGGTTCCCGGAGGACACAATCGTGCAGTTGAACTACCTCCCAACCCTCCGGGCAAAGCTTGCGGTGAGCCGAGGAAATGTTTCTGAGGCTATTGAGACTCTCAGGGCTGCTGCACCGTATGAGCTAGGACAGACGACATTCAGTACTTACGGTTGGACCGCCTTGTATCCCATATATGTGCGCGGCGAAGCCCATCTAGCAGCGCATCAGGGCAACGAAGCAGCCGCCGAATTTCAGAAAATCCTCGACCATCGCGGAATTGTGCTCAACGAACCCATCGGCGCATTGGCGCATCTCCAAATCGGCAGAGCCTATGCCATGCAGGGCGACACCGCCAAGGCCAAGGCGGCGTATCAGGATTTCCTCACCCTCTGGAAAGACGCCGACCCCGACATTCCGGTCTTCAAACAAGCCCAAGCAGAGTATGCGAAGTTGAAATGATGGCGACCTCAAATTGACAATTCAAGGCATGATGTATCGATGGCCAGGGTCAAGTCAGACAGGAAGGGATCGGAGCAGGTGGCTAGATTCGCACTCGGCGTGCTCAATGCGTCGAATCTCGTATGATATGGACGGGTTGAGCTCCGTCATCCCAAAATCTTGCGGTGCGGCACCCAGACTCGGCGAGTCGAATCTAATGAGGACAGGAAAATTCATGGAGAGAGCGATGGAGTTTCCGACAAAGGCCCTATCACGAGACGGGGCGCCGGACCGTGAGTCAGGACTGTTCTCGATCGCATCTGTTCTCAACCTGGAGAAATTGATTTTTGCCGGTTCTCCCCTTTCCGAAGTCCTGACGAATATCGCGGGGTTGGTGGAATCCCAAGCCAACGGCTTGTCCTGTACGATCTGGCTCCCCGGTGAGGATGGGAAAGACCTTTATTGCGCCGCAGCTCCCAGTCTTCCCGGTTTCACCGATCACGTTGGACGCATGCTGATTGGCCCGCAAGGAGGGTCTTGCGGGACTGCGGTCTATCGAAGAGAACCGGTCTACGTAACCGACATTCGGACCGACCCTGCATGGGACATCTATCGTGATCGCCTGTTGCCTTACGGAATTCGTTCCGTTTGGTCGCGACCGTTGTTTACCAGCGAAGGCAAGGTGCTCGGTACATTTTCCATAAATTATTGTGAGCCACGCAGCCCCTCGGCGAAAGATCTGCAGTTGATCGAAGACGCCAGTCACATCACCGGCATTGCAATTGAGCGCCACATGAACGAACAAGCGCTGCAGCGCGAGCGCGATCGCCTGCGATTGCTTCTGGAAATCACAAGCAGTGTGACATCCCGGTTAGACCTGCGGCAAATGGTGCAGGCGCTTTCGGCGAATCTGTTCAAGGTCATGCAGTGTGATGTGTCCGCCTTGTTGCTGCCCGACCTCGAACACCGCGCCTTGAGCGTCAATATCCTTCACAATCCTGACGCGAGAGGACCCTACCGCGAGGGGTCGTTGGTGCCGATGAATAGCTCGATCTCAGGGCAGGTATTGCGGAAGGGCAAGAGCATCCGGATCGATAGCTTCGAACGGGTGCGCGAAGATCCTGAAATTTATGGAAATCCGGACGGCCAGCTGATTTATCAGGACGTGATCAATGAAGGTCTCAGGACAGGTTGTTACCTTCCGCTCATCGGCCGTGATCATGTGCTCGGAGTTTTGATGCTCTGCCGGCGTGCGGAGAGTGTTTTTCGGAACGATGATGTCTTATTGCTCGAGCAGGTGGCCCGTCAGGTCGCGATCGCAGTCGAGAACACATTGGAGTACGAAAAGGCGACGAAGGATCGAGATAAAGAAACGAAACAGCGGCTCTACCTTGAGGAGGAGATTCGCTCACAGCTGGGAGAAGTTGTCGGAGAGAGCCCGGCGTTGAAGACCACGTTGAGCATGGTGTCTGTCGTAGCGCCTACCGATTCCAGTGTGCTGATTTCGGGAGAGACGGGTACAGGAAAAGAACTTGTTGCGAGGGCGATCCATAAGTTGAGCAGTCGCAGTGAAAGGGCATTTGTAAAATTGAACTGTGCCGCTATTCCTCTTGGTCTGTTGGAGAGTGAACTTTTTGGCCATGAGAGGGGAGCATTTACCGGCGCCATCGCCCAAAAAACCGGACGGTTCGAACTCGCCGACAAAGGTACGCTTTTTCTGGACGAGGTTGGCGACATCCCTCTCGAACTTCAGGCGAAGCTGCTGCGCGTTCTTCAGGAGCAGGAATTTGAGAGGCTCGGCAGCAACCGCACACATAAGGTTGATGTCCGCCTGATCGCGGCGACGCATCGCGATCTGCCCGCCATGGTTAAACTTGGGACGTTTCGCGAAGACCTTTACTATCGTCTGAAGGTATTTCCGATTCAAGTCCCGGCCCTTCGCCAACGTACGGATGATATTCCGAGACTGGTGCGGCACTTCACAGCGCTTTACGCTCAACGCATGAACAAGCGCATTGATGTGATCCCGCCGGAGACGATGGATGCGTTGGTACGATATCAATGGCCTGGGAATGTCCGTGAATTGCAGAACTTTATAGAACGTGCCGTGATTCTATCGCCGCAGTCGGTGCTCCGCGCGCCAGCGTCTGAACTAGAACCATTTCCATTCAACAAAGAGCGTCTTGCGCCGATCAACAGCCTCGCCGAAGTCGAGCGGGACCAAATCCTGGGCGCGCTCGAAGCAAGCGACTGGGTGATCAGTGGCGCGGCTGCGCGCTTGGGAATGAAGCGGACATCGTTAATCTACAGGATGAAAAAGCTTCGTATTCATCGGCCTGCATCCGGTCTTGAGGAAACGCAACGCCGCTTGGCGGGCGACTAAGATCCTGCTATCGCCATCGAATACCACTCAGTGCGAGCGTCGAAAATCCGTCATCGTCGGATATCCGTCGGAGATTTGACAGCGTCGCTGCGGATTCGTTGGACTCCCTTCTCTGAAATTTCAATTGCCACAACGATTTGCGTTGCGCGTGTTCGGTTTCCACGAGCATGCCTCTTTGGCCCCTCATCTGCCCAAGGGATTCCGGCTCGGCTACTCAAGACGTAGCAAGAGCAAAGGAGACAACGCGATGCCTTCCAGCATCAAACTAGCACCAGCGATTGTTTTGCTGACAATAGCGTTCGGCGCGCAACTCCCGGCAAGTGCGCAGGAGAGTTCAAAGAGCGACAACACAGCCAAGACCCTCGCGACTGGAACCTTCCACGGCAAGGTACATAAGACGTCAGGACGAGCCACCGTTTACCAGGAAGCGGATGGAAAATTGGTTCTTCGTATCACGAACTTCAAGACTTCAAACGGGCCCGATGTCCATGTGATTTTGATCGCGGCGAAGGACGCCGACGACGATGCAAACTTCCTGAAAAACAACACTCCGCGAATAGAGCTGGGAAATCTCAAGGGAAACGAAGGCGACCAGAACTACGAGATTCCCGCGGGTACCGACCTCGCCAAGTATCAAACGGTTTCGATCTACTGCGAACGTTTTAACGCTAATTTTGGTGCGGCGCCGCTGGAGAAGTTCTAGCGTTTCATAGCCTGGATCGCCCATGAAGTGACCAGCCGGGCAACAAGCCAAGTTGAGCATTCGAAGGATGTGAATCATGAGTGGCCGTGCGATTTCCTGGCTTTCACATAGAAAGTGGATCCTGATGGCCATCGGACTGCCGGTCCTCGTGGCTGCGTGGTGGGCTTTTCGTCCAGAAAAGCTTTGGATCAACGTGAAAGTCAACGAGCCCGCCCCGGTTGGGAGTGCTGATTCCCAACCTCTCTATACGGGACTATTGACTGGCCGGGCGCACCCGACCAGCGGACGTGCTTCGATTTATCAAGCGCCCGATGGCAAGCGCGAACTGCGGCTCACAAATTTTACGACCTCGAATGGCCCGGACGTCCACCTAGTGCTCGCTCAAAGCACCGACGAGAACCTCAAACAGACTTTCTTGAAGAGCGAGTTGAACCGTGTCGAACTCGGCTCGATGAAAGCAAATGAGGGAGACCAAAACTACAACCTGCCGGATTCGGCGGACCTGAGCCGGTACGACACGGTCGTCATTTATTGCGCACGATTTCACGTTGTATTTGGTCTAGCGAAGCTCGACAAATTTTGAGCCAGGTCAGCGCTAGAGAGATGTCAGAGCAAAGAATTGAGGAGATGGTTATGAGCGGCGCGACGTCACGGACGTTGAAACGAGCAGTATCGAATGAAGAGGATGCCCATGTCGGCGTGCCTGCAACCTCTGTCCACCGGATTGAAGCTGACGGTGTGCAGGTGTTTTATCGTGCTGCCGGAGACGTGAACGCACCCGTCATCCTCTTACTGCACGGATTTCCAACTTCATCATTCATGTTCCGTGAACTGATTCCACGCCTCGCCGACGATTACCATGTGATCGCGCCAGATCTTCCGGGTTTTGGATTCACCGACGTGGCGCCTGAACGGAACTATTCGTATTCCTTCGATCGGCTGGCCTCCACGATCGACGCATTCACGCAGGCGCTGAAACTCCACCGTTACGCAATCTATGTGTTCGACTATGGTGCGCCGACTGGCTTCCGCCTGGCAATGATGCACCCTGAGCGCGTCACAGCGATCGTTTCACAAAATGGAAATGCCTACGAAGAAGGACTTGGCGACGCCTGGGGTCCGATCCGAAAATATTGGGCTGAACCCACGCAAGAAAACCGGGCCATACTCCGCCAAAGTATCCTGACCGCGGGTGGAACACGCTGGCAGTACACGCACGGTGTAGCGAATCCGGAGAGTGTTCCGCCGGAGACCTACACATTGGATACGGCGCTGCTCGAGCGGCCGGGAAATAAGGAGATTCAACTCGATCTTTTCCTGGATTACGCGTCGAACTTGAAGCTTTATCCAAAGTTCCAGGAATACTTTCGAAAGTCGAACCCGCCGTTGCTGGCGATCTGGGGCAAGAACGATCCTTTTTTCATTCCTGTCGGAGCAGAGGCCTTTCGCAAAGACTTGCCCGACGCGAGGGTCCAATTTCTTGACACCGGACATTTCGCTCTCGAGACGCACGTCGTGGAAATTGCCGCCGCGATGAAAGATTTTCTTGTCAGCTCTTAATCAGCGTAATCGCCTCCGACTTCACGGCTGGGCAACCGTAACTGGATTTGAGAAAGAAGATAATGGAACGACGTAGATTTCTTGGCGCCTTCACCACTGCATCACTAGGTGTCGCATTCAAGGGCTCTTTTGCTGAATCCGCACCCGCCGAAAACACGGCCCGTGATGAGCAGGCTTCGAAGTCGTCTTCTAAAACGACTGAATTTCCCCAAGACTCGACCATGGTTCTCGTGCACGCGGCATGGGCCGATGGCTCGTGTTGGGGAAACGTCGTTGTTCCCTTGCAACGCCATGGCCTTCATGTGATGTGCGCGCCGATCCCGATGACTTCGTTGAGTGACGATGCTGCCGCGTTGAACCGGGCGCTCGAACGAACAACTGGACGGGTCGTTCTGGTCGGGCACGCTTATTCCGGTGCTGTGATCGCCACGACGCAGGAAGATCGGGTTAAGTCTTTGGTCTATATCGCGGCGCTTGCGCCCGACGAAGGCGAAACTGTCGCGAAAGTTTTCTACCACGATGAAGCGAGCCCGGAGCAGCCTAAGATGGTTCCCGATTCACATAATTTTGTCTGGATGCCGGAAGATGCATTCCGCCGGGCGCTTGCGCACAAAGCTTCTGCTGATCAGGCGAGCATTGCGGCTGCGGTACAACGCCCCATTGCCGTCCAGTGCATACAAGAGCCGGCTCCCAAGCCGGCATGGAAAACCAAACCGACGTGGTATCTCGTCGCGGAAGAAGACCGGATGATCAACCCGAAGACGCAGCGCTTTATGGCCGACCGGATGGGCGCGAGAATCCGACCCCATCCCGTGGACCACACCCCGATGTACGCCGATCCGAAGGTTGTCATCGACGTGATTCTGGAAGCGGCGCGCGAGAGCCTATCGCGATAAAGCTCCATGGAGGAATTAGTGGATCGCCGAAGTTTCCTTGGGGGCCTCGCTATCACATCTTTCGGTGTATTGCTGGAGAATGGTTTCGCCCAACCGGCGCGAGCACAGACCGTAACTGACTCTGGAGGGAATATGGCCGGTCAGGCTACTTTCGGGAGTTCTCTTGTTGAAGTTTCGGGAAACACAATCTTCGTGCGCCGCTACGGAAAGGGCCCAGCCATTCTGTTGGTCCACGGATTTCCACGCACAAGCCTGATGTGGCGATTCCTTACGCCGAAGCTTGCCGAAACTCATACCGTGATCTGCGCCGACCTGCGAGCGTACGGCCGGAGCGGAATACCCGCTTCTACCGACGACCACTTCCCTTATTCGAAGCGGGCCATGGCAAAGGAGTTGGTGGACGTGATGAACAAACTTGGCTTCCCGAGTTTCACGTTGATCGGTCACGATCGGGGAGGGCGCGTCAGCTACCGCATGGCCCTGGACCATCCAAAGAATATTGAGCGTTTGGCTGTGTTCGATGTGATTCCAATCTACGAAGCCTGGAACCGCTCCGATGCCCGCTTCGCACAAACGTACTGGCCCTGGATCTTGCTGTCGCAGAAAAATCCGCTGCCCGAGAGCTATCTGCTCGGCGCTCCAGAAGCCGTCTTTCATAATCCGTTCGGACAAGGTTCCTTCGGTCCAGAGATTCTCGATGAATACGTCTCCACTTATCGTGATCCGGCCCGTGTTCATGGAATTTGTGAAGAATATCGGGCCGCGGCGACGATCGACGTCGAACACGACCGCGCGGACAAAGAAGTTTCGAACAGAATCGAATGCCCGATGCTGCATCTCTGGGCCGAGGGTGGGCCGCTCGACACTTTCTACGGAAAAGACGGCGGTCCGCTGGGTATTTGGCGGCAATGGGCTCCGCAAGCGCACGGAAACGCGATGAAAGGCGGCCACTTCTTTCCGGAAGAGAATCCCGACGACACATTTGTTCAGGTCAAACAGTTCCTTTCCGCCTAAGGCAACTCGATGGATAAACAGGAAAGTCTAATGTTGAAGTTGGAGGAAACGCCCGAGGCTCTGGTTTGCAATGAGGTGTGGGGTGGAAATCGCAAA
>JASHOT010000086.1 GCA_030040965.1 Candidatus Sulfotelmatobacter sp.
TGCGGCCGTTCTCTAAACTGAAGAATCCAGCGTTAAGGCAGGTGTTGAGCTATGGCAGACAGTATTCATATCAAGCTCCCGGATGGGAACGAAAAGGAATATCCGAAGGGTACGACCGCGCTTCAGGTTGCCAGGGACATCAGTCCGCGGCTGGCCGATGCGGCTCTGGCGGCGAAGGCGACTCCGCTGGCTTCGAACGGCGGCGATCCGGCGGGCGAGGGCGCCCGCCCCACTCTCATCGATCTTGCGCGGCCACTGGAAAAAGATACCGATCTGCGCATCATCACCGAAAAAGATCCGGAAGCGCTGGACATCTATCGCCACTCTTCGGCGCATTTGCTGGCCGCAGCCGTGCTCGAACTTTTTCCCGAAACCAAGCTCGGCCATGGGCCTGCGACCGAGAGTGGATTCTTCTACGACTTCTATCGGCCGACTCCATTCACCTCCGAGGATCTCGAAAAAATCGAAAAGAAGATGCAGGAGCTGGTGCAGCAGAACATTCCGTACGCGCGCGAATTTCGCCCGCGCGATGAGGGGCTGGCCGAGTTCAAAAAAGAAGGCGATTTCATGAAGTGCCACTTCATCGAGCAGTTCACCAAGCCCGATGAAAAGATTTCGATCTATCGCACTGGCAAATTTCTCGACTTCTGCCGTGGGCCGCACATTCCGTCGACCGGAAAGATCAAGGCGTTCAAGCTGCTCAACATCGCCGGGGCGTACTGGCTCGGAGATGAAAAGAATCCGCAGCTGCAGCGCATTTACGGGACTTCGTTCTTCTCAAAGAAAGATCTTGACGATTATCTGAAACACATCGAAGAGACGAAAAAGCGCGATCACCGCGTGCTGGGCCAGCAGCTCGACTTGTTTTCGATCCAGGAGCTGGCCGGGCCCGGCCTGATTTTCTGGCATCCCAAGGGCGGCATCATCCGCAAAGAGATGGAAGACTGGATGCGCGAGCAGTACATCAAGCGCGGATATTCGCTGGTCTACACGCCGCATGTGGCACGGCGGCAGCTGTTCTACACCTCAGGCCACGAGGGCTACTACTCGCAGAACATGTTCGACGCGATGGAACTCGACGACGCCGAGTATCGCCTGAAGCCGATGAACTGCCCCGGCCACATCCTGATTTATCGCGACTCGCTGAAGTCCTATCGCGATTTGCCCGTACGGCTGGGCGAACTGGGCACGGTGTATCGCTATGAGCGCTCCGGAGTCATGCATGGCTTGCTGCGGGTTCGGGGTTTTACTCAGGACGACGCGCACATTTTCTGCACGCCGGAGCAGATTGAAAGAGAAATCGCCGACTGCCTGGAGTTTGCGCTCGACGTGCTGAAGGATTTCGGATTCGACAAATTCCAGACCGAGCTTTCAACGTGGAATCCGGAGGACAAGAAGAATTTCGTCGGCAGCGAAGCGCAGTGGAACCACGCCACGCAATCGCTCGAAAAAGTGCTGAAAGAAAAAAAGATCGAATACAAGACGATTCCCGGCGAAGCCGCGTTCTACGGGCCGAAGATCGACATCAAGCTGGTGGATGCCATCGGGCGACTATGGCAGCTTTCGACCGTGCAGTTCGACTTCAACCTGCCGGCCCGCTTCAACCTGGAATATGTGGCTGAAGACGGCACGCGCAAGCAGCCGGTTATGGTGCATCGTGCTTTGTATGGGTCGGTGGAGCGCTTCTTCGGCGTGCTGATCGAGCACTACGCGGGAGCGTTCCCGGTGTGGCTGTCGCCGGTGCAGGCGGTGATGATCCCGATCGCGGAACGTCACACCGAGTACGCGAACAAAGTTGCGGCTCAACTCAAGGCGATTGGCGTGCGCGTGGAAGTCGACGCGCGCAACGAAAAGATGAACGCCAAGATTCGCGAGCACGCGCTGCAGAAAGTGCCGTTCCTGCTCGTCGTGGGAGATAAAGAGGCCGAGGCGGGCAAGGTAAACGTCCGCACGCGAGGCAAAGAGAAGACCGAAGACATGCCCGCAGCGGAGTTCGTGGAGAAGATCGGAAAGCTGATTGCGGACAAGAGCGCGACGCTGTAGAGATCTATGTAGGGACAGCCGCCCTCGGCTGTCCGGTCGGGCCCAAGCTCTACGGCAGCTCTTAGCAGACAACATCAGTGATGATCTGGCTGTTCGTTGAGCCTCGTTGAGCCCAAATTTGCGAAGCGTGTTTTCGATCTCACCGTCGTTCGCTCTCCATTCGGCCATGTTCTCGACTCCACCAGCTTGATCAGCCTAAACACGGAAGTTGGGTCCCCAGTAGAGTATTCTTCTCCATCGCGAGTGGGCGTTACCGTCTGGCCATATACTCTCACGCAACCCGAGCGGTTCCAACGCAACAGCAGCCTGTCGAGCTTCGCTCGACTGGACAGCCGAGGGCGGCTGTCCCTACATGAGCATTGCGCTACCATGTGTCCGTGCATTCCCTCGCGCAGCGCGTGCTCTCCCACATTCGTCGGCAGGAACTGATGAAGGCCGGGGACCGCGTCGGCGTGGCTGTTTCCGGCGGGATTGATTCGGTGGCGCTGCTGCGGCTGATACTGGAGTTGCGAGGAAAGTTGGGGATTGTCGTTTCCATCGTCCATTTCAATCACAAGCTGCGCGGGGTGGAGTCGGATGCTGACGAGCAATTTGCTGCAAATCTGGCAGGCGCGCATGATCTCGAATTCCACAGTGATGGCGACGACGTAGCGCGTGTGGCCACAGAGGAACATGTCAGCGTGGAGACTGCGGCGCGGGATTTGCGCTATGGATTCCTTCGGGATCTGATTGGCGAGGAGCGTCCAGCAGAGGGGGATAGCCATGCTCCCACCCTGTCGCCAACAACGCGACAAGGGCGGGGCAACCACGGATTGAACAAAATCGCAACCGGGCACACGCTCGACGATCAGGCGGAGACCGTTCTCATGCGCATGATTCGCGGATCGGGCACGGCCGGGATCGGCGCGATCTATCCGCGGATTGCGGTCGAAAATGATGAAGGCGAAGTCTGCGGCGAAATTATTCGCCCGCTGCTCGCGATTCGTCGGCGCGAGCTCAAGGCATATCTCTTAGATCTGCGGCAAGAATGGCGCGAGGACTCGACCAACGCCGACGCATCATTCACGCGCAATCGTGTTCGAAAGCTGCTGGTGCCTCTGCTCGAAAATGAATTCAATCCGTCTGTCGCGGAGAATCTGGCCGAGTTGGCCGAGATCGCGCGCGGAGAAGAAGATTATTGGGAAAACGAAATCGCCGGCTGGATGGGCACGGCGGTGCATTGGTCGCAGCCGGAGTGGGCGCGAATGTCGCCTCAGCCAAATGGATTGGTTCAGATTGAATCAGCGGTAAGAACGAGCCAAAGCCAAAACCCCCACTTCTCCCAAAACCGGGCAGAAGTGGGGCACCCGACCGGTCACGACGCAAACTTGCGCTCGAAGATCGACGCCGCCCCGTGGCTGGTGATGAATGCCGCGGTCGATCGCCTGTGGTTTTCAGGCGAGCCGATTGCGGTGCAGCGCAGGGTGGTCAAGGCGATCGGCGAACAGGCTGGGATCCCGCTCGAGTTCAAGCATATCGAAGCGGTTCTGCGCTTTGCCGTCGAAGAAGAAGGACAATCGAAGGTGCTTTCGCTTCCCCGCGGCTGGAAGGTTTCGTGCAGCGCCGAGGAGATTGTTTTTCTTACGCCGGATTTGCGCAGCTCCTCCGAGCCGCAGGATTACGAATGCGATCTCTCCCTGCCCGGCGAGGTGACGATCGACGAAGCGGGCACAACCATAGAAGCGCGCGAAATTCCGGCTACTGAGCAAGCAGGATATAATTCCGAGCAATTGCTCGATGCCGAATCCGTGCGCGGACCGTTAAGCGTGCGGAACTGGCGTGCGGGCGACCGATTCTGGCCGGCTCATACAAAATCCCCCAAGAAAATCAAAGAACTGCTGCAG
>JASHOT010000087.1 GCA_030040965.1 Candidatus Sulfotelmatobacter sp.
CTCGCCCACAGGGGCTATTCCATCTGCGTCCTCTTCCTTAAGCTATTCGAGCGCATCTATGCTCCGCTCACCGCCGGTCTCCTCCAGCCTTTTGCCGGCGATCGCAAACTCGCCCCGGACAAACGTTGTCAACTTGACCGACTCTATCAAACGGTCACCGACGATCTGGACACTCTTTTATCCGCAGTTGGTCTCAAGGTCGCTGCCTAACGAATCCAACGAGAACAAAATTCTCGTTTCGAGGTCCATAATGACTAGGAGTCCGTCCGAGAATTGCTTTTTGAAATCTGCTTCAGTAGGCGAGCACCGAATTGTGAACACAGCCCGTCAGAGTTCGCCTCATGAAGCTGGGAGCCATGCCGGGAGAAGGGCTTCCCGAGTCCAGCCCTCACCTTTCGGAGTGGCCTTTCTTGGTCGTTTCTAGCTCGATCCATAGCAGAGCCGATATAACTTCAGAAGGTTGTGCGTCAGACAAACCAGAGCCCACTCGCCTTGCACCTTCTGCAAACCACGCAAGAGAAATTGTCGGAAGCCGCGCGCTTGTTTGATCTGTCCAAACACTGGTTCCACGATCGTTTTACGCTTGGAGTAGATGGCCGCTCCCACCTTGGTCTGCAGTTTCCGGCGCATGCGGTCCACCCGGGTCGCTCCCTGTGGTAGCGGTCCCCGTGGCCCCAGCTGCTGGCGGTCACGATAAGACTCCTTGTCGGTGGCGATGAAACCTGCGATCTTTCTCTTCTCCAGATACTTCAGATTGGCTTCCGAGCAATACCCACTGTCGGTCAGGACTGTCTGCGGCTTCTGTCCCGCTTGCTCCTCGACGGCTTTTACGATGGGCACCAGTTGTTGCTTGTCATTCGTGGCCTGAGTCACCTTCTGCCCCACGATCCACTGGAAATAGGGTTCTACCGCAATCTGCGTGTTGTAGGCTTGCACAAATCCGTCTGCCCCGGGCATGATGCGCGACTCCGGATCGGTGAAGTTATACTGCATCTTGGCTTTGGGCTTGGCCTTCTCCTCCGGCTTGCCCTTACTCTTGGCTTCCTGTTTCGCGCGCTCTTCCAAGACCCGCTTCGCTTCCTGGATCCGTCTCAGTCGCGTCTCTCGTCTCCTCAACTCCGCCGGCAGTTCCTCGCCGGTCTGATCTGGTCCGTAGCGCGTATCCTCTTCTGCATCCGTGGCCTCGGCCTGCTCCAATAACCGCTTCACCTCTTCTTTTAAACGCTTTTCTTCTTCCTTCATCCGCCCGTAACTCATCGCCTTGTGTTTGCTCGCGTTGGCTTTCACTTTGCTCCCATCCAGCACCACCCGTCCCAGCTTCATCGTCCCGGCCTGCAACGCGATCTGCAACACTTGATCAAAGAACCCTTGCAGCGCCGCCAGATGCTGCTTCCGAAAGTCCGAGATCGTTCGGAAATCCGGTTGGTTCCCCGCTGCCAACACCCGAAACCCGATATCCTCGTTCAGTTTCTTCTGGATCCGCCGCGAGGAAAACACTCCCACGCAGTACCCATAAATCAAGATCTTGGTCATCATCCGCGGATGGTACGGTGGTTGACCGCGCTCTTCTTCCTCGTATACCGACTCAATGGCAGTCAGATCCAGTTGCTCCACCACATCGGAGACGAAATACGCTATGTGGTCTTCCGGCAGCCACTCGCCCAGGCTCGGTGGTAACAGAAAATCTTGCTCTGGCAGATAGGCGCGGTAGGTTCTTCCCATACTCTGAAACTTGGCATATCGAACCTGTGAGTTTCAATCTAAATCAGCCCCCAGCGTTGAATACTCGGACACACTCCTAGCCACTCGGACAATACCGGCAGTACTGCTTCCTGCGGCCCTTGATTAGAGGTCTGCTCCGGCTCATCCGGCGTGACACCGACCGTCAAGAAGGCTTCGAAGAGCCGGGTCACGCGATCCGTGAGCGCCTTATCTAAAGCGGCTGTGGCAATCGCCCGATGGAACTGATCGTCCTCGATCGAACGATAGCGGTACATCTTCATCCCGTGGTCTGGCTTTTCTTCTTCTTCGTAAGCGGCGGGAAGGCGAGCCAAAACTTCAACAGCGGCCATGCTGGCACCGTTATTGTCTCGCGCCTGCGAATGGTAGGCGGTAATGATCTCCATCGAGCCGACTTTCCATGCAGCGGCTTCTTTTCCGAACTGGTAGGGCCTTCTTTTCAAGCTCATCCTTGTTTCGTATTTTTCGTCGAGGTGCTGCAGCAGGAACTGCTCAAGAAAATGTCCGTTGCGATAGACGGTAGCGGGAGTGCGAACCTGCACTTCGGCCAGTCGACAGGTCTGATCGATGAGACGCTGTCCGCTCTCTGTCGGGAGGACTGCGGGTGTGGGGGCGTCGGGCGGATAGAAATAGAGCGTGCGCGTAACCTGCAACCCGGAAGGAAGCGCTTCGGTATTCGTGTAGGTACGGCAGGCGACATAGGCCTTGTCATCCGACGTCTGCCAATTCTCGGACTGGTCGCGGGTGCCGACCCATCGGCCGAGCATGATCCCTTCGTGGAAGTCGGCTAACTGGGAGTCGACGACTGAAGCCAGGGCCATTCCCTCGTCATCAGTGGCTTCGGGCTCGGAAGGACTTGCCGCGATGACTTCGGGACCGGGGGACATGCCAGGCTGCGATTCAGAAACTGGCGCTTGAGTGGAGGCAGCACCTGTCGTTTGAGAGACTGCGAGCGCGGCCGATGGTTTCGGCGCGACAGTCGTGGCAACGTTCTCTATTCTTGAATGTCGGATCTCCCACGTCCCCGCAATCAAAACCAGTAAAACTGCGGAGACCGCAGCGGTTTTGAGAATCATGAGTCGAGGACCAGCGGAACCGTGCGACATGATCACCCTTACTGCCTATCAGAGCAAGTACAGCGTAAGCCGGTCAGTCCCCGTGGTCTAGGTGACTTTCGTG
Source organism: Candidatus Sulfotelmatobacter sp. (assembly GCA_030040965.1). Taxonomy (GTDB): domain Bacteria; phylum Acidobacteriota; class Terriglobia; order Terriglobales; family Acidobacteriaceae; genus Sulfotelmatobacter. The sequence continues at coordinate 2,920 of JASHOT010000087.1, forward strand.
TCGCTGCAAGCTCATGGAAGCGTACGTAAGGACAATGGAAAAAAGGCCGTCTGCAGACGGCCTAAATTCTTTTCTATCGTGGCTAGATTACGTTCCTGATGGTCTTGGTCTGCAACGTCACGGTGTTATTGCTGGCTTCGCCGGTCGCGAAGATCAACGTGACGGATTGCGAATTGAGAGTCAGCGGATAAGAGGAGACCAGGGTGGTCGAACCTTCGCTCACAGAAACCGTGTAACTGCCTGCGGGAACTGTGGTCCTCAGCTGTGCTCGCGCAGTCGCCGAGTAGGTATACGACTTGTTGGTGGTTGTGTTCTTAAGAATCACCTGAGCTGCGGGTGAGTCCGCGGCCAGGTCGAACAGGACGCGAGCGTTATCAGCTGCGACTGCCTCGAAGTCGTTGGAAAACGTTTCCAATGTTGGTGTTCCGCTCGAGTTCAGCGCGAACACCGCCGAGACATTCTCTGCGCTCGGCACCGTCACTGTGCTGTCCACGATGGGAGTTTCACTGCAAGGAGCGAGCGAATTAGCCACGCTGATCTTCACATCGTAGCTGCCGGGCACGAGCGTGAGTGGGCCGTCGATGGTTCCGAAGGCGAGGCCGTGCACGTAGCAGACTTCGTCGTTGATCAGTACATCCACGGGAAATTGGGGATCAGTTGTGGAGGAGTAATCCAGCCCGGGAACTCCCTGGACCAGATACAGGTAACCGTTGTCGGAGGCGAGCGCAGCCGTGCTCATGGCGGCGCAAGCAAGAGCGAGCGCGAATATCAGCCGAATGCGATTCTTCATATTCATCTCCCTGTTTTTCGGTGTCTCTTCGACAAAGATAGAAAGGTGGCTATTGGCCAAATAGCCAGCATTGACGGTAATGAGCGCCGCTCATGAAACGCTTGCGAATTGGAGAGATTTTTCGTCTCTCGCTCTCTCTGAACACACGCGGATTTCGTAAGTTCTCGCGTTTGTAAAAAAATTCATCGTGATGCAACATCTGCTCGTAATTTTAAGTGCGGATCAACCGCGCGCTTTGAAGGGAAAAACAGCATCCTGCTTGGATGGTATGGGAGAGCCGTTTCGCGTGGCGGGATGGAAGTGCCAGTTCTCGAGCGCCGCCAGACATTTGTTGTCGATCTCGGGCCCGAGACTGGCGAGCACCTTCTTATCGACAATTTCGCCGCGCTCGTCGATAGTCACTTCGATGACTTCGTTTCCTGCACTGTCGGGCAGCTGCCAGGGATAGACGACCGGATCGGAAGTAGCACTGGGAATCGCGGGGCGAATATCATCGCCATAGTAGTCGCCGCGGTAGAGCGATCCGTAGCGGGTGCCGGCCTGCGCGCCGTGACCCAATGCGGAGAGAGTTTGCGCCTTCGCCTGATCCTGTGCGTCGGCGCGGGAAAGAGGATTCTGCGGCGCGAGCTTGGCGAGTTCAGCCGGAGGTTTCCACGTCAACGTGTCGTGTCCCATGCGTTCGTGACGATAGTGTTCGGTGGCCCTATCGGAGGAGCTGCGCGTGCTGTTATCGGGATGACTGCTCGACCAATACAGACGGGTGACGGAGGTTCCGTTTTCACCGGCCAAGATTGTATGCGGTTGCAGTTTCATGGCATCGGCAGACCGTAAGATCCACGCCAGCAAAGCGCAGTGCAGTCCAACGGATGCTGCCAGAAGCCAGCGCTGGCGCCGTGCGTTTGCGGGATGCAGTTGCGAAAACATTGGCGGACCCCAGACTGCACGCTACCCTTTAGTGTAGTTAGACGCAGCCCGGGGCTTTTGGTCAAGGGAATTGTTGCGAGAGGTGGTGCCAAAAGACGCATCTTGCACGTGGCAGAGGATGCAGAGGATGAGTGATGGTGGTCGTCATCGCGAATCGCTGTTAAAATGAACCAGTTACCTTCCGCTACACAAGGGCCTGTAGCTCAGCTGGGAGAGCGCATCGTTCGCAACGATGAGGTCACCGGTTCGATCCCGGTCAGGTCCACCAACCTTTTCAATCACTTGCAATCCGTTTTGGTTGCTTTTTGTCATCGAAAAACTTAGTTGTTTTGGACCGTCATGGACCGTGATGCAAACGCACTGAGATGCTGTAAAGCTTCCCGCTGCGTGGCTGGCACCGTTTGTGCATAGATGTCCAGCGTGGTTGACACTCGGCTGTGGCGCATCTGCCCTTGCACACTCTTTGGATCTGCACCAGATTGCACGAGCCAAGTTGCATGAGATGTTCGCAGGCAACGCCACGTTACGAACGACAGTCCAAGCTTCCGCGCTGCTGGCTGGATGTGCCGTTTGAGTATGTTTTGATCGTTCATTTCCGTTCCAGATTTCACGCTCTGAAAAACCAAATCATCTGGTCCAGAAGATTTCACAACTTTGTATTTGCGAGTCGCGAGCCCCGCTTTGACTTCGACAGTGAGAGACTTCAGACGAATGATGCGCGCGATAACTTCTGGCGAAACGCCAATCGTGGCTGCACTCGCCTTTGTTTTCGGTTTGCTCCAGTCACCACGACAGTAACGCTCTTCGACCGTGATGGCATCATCATGAATGCACCGCCACTTTAGGCCGATGACTTCACTAACGCGTAAGCCTGTCCAGATGGCAACGTAGAGCATCGTGGCATAGGGCTCACTCACTAGTTGAATCAGATTGTTGAACTGCTGTGGTGTAATCGTCGGCTTTGGCCGCCGGGCTCTTTTATCGAGTGGCAGC
>JASHOT010000088.1 GCA_030040965.1 Candidatus Sulfotelmatobacter sp.
TTCACTTGAGCCATGCGTTCCTCCAACCTTACGGGTTTCTAGTAAGCATACGAAGATACCACTAACCGAGAGTGTCTGTCTTTGTGGAACGCCCAGAGCCTGGAAGCCGGTGGAAGGAAACTACGCGGCCAGCGCCTTCGCGCCGATCAGCCTGCGATACAGCTGGAGATATTCTTCGATCATGCGCTTGGTGGTGAAGCGCTCGCGCGCCCGCGTGTAAGCGAGTTCCGCATAGGCTCGCCGCAAGGAACGATCCTGGCTCAACTGCCGGATACTTTCGGCCAAACTGACGGCATCGTTTGTGCGGAAATAGAGAACGGCGTCGCCCCAGATTTCGCGAAAGCTCGGAATGTCATTGGCCACAATCGCGCAGCGCGAAAACGCCGCCTCCAGCGCTGGCATCCCCAGCGGTTCGTAGCGCGACGTGGCCGCATAAATCGCCGCGCGGCTGTAGAGAGCGCGAAGCTGGGCTTCGGTCTGCGGCCCGCGAATCGCTACCGACGTCTGATCGGTTGCAATCTTGACGTCGGCGCGAATAGGAATGCGCGGCACTGGCACCGTCTGCTCTGCTCCCACGATGCACACCGGAATCGGATGCTCCTGCTGCGTCAGCAGCGACACCTGCCGCCCTGCATCCACGAGGCGTCCCACGGTGAGCACGCAGTCGTCCTTACTAACGTAGGGATTGAAGAAGATGGGATTCCGCCCGGGATAGATCACTTCTCCGCGGCGCGGCCGTCCATAGCAGGCGTGAATCCGGTCGAGCATCCACGCCGAGGGCGCCACTACCGCGTCGGCACGAGCAATTCCGCGCAGAACCGTCTGCCGATACCAGCCTATCGACCGCGCAGCCTGTCCGCGATCCTTCACAGCTTGCGTCCAGGAGATCAAATCTCCGTGCGCCATAATGATTCGCGGCACGTCGACCGCCAGATCGCCGTAGCAGAACTGGTTGAGATGGAGAACGTCTGGCTTGAGCTCCCGAACCAGGCCGGCCAGAAAAGCCGAAGATTCGGCCAAATCCTCCTCGGCCTCGTGCATCCACTCCAGGCGAAATGCGGTGGGGCAGTATTCCAGCCCGTGCAGATGGTCCATCCACGCGGTGTGCTCCGGCAAAGGGATGTCCCCGAACGTGATCAGTGTGACGCGTACGCCGCGCGTGACCAGGCCAGTGACCAGCTCGCGCGTATAGGTCCACGCCCCTGAGAGCGTGTCGCCCGTGACCAGGACGTGCACAGAACCTCCCCAGAACCTGCGGGACGCGGCCATACACGCGGCGTCCCGTGAAACGCTGCCCGATTATTCTAGTGCTAACCGGGGCGGGACAAAAGAAATAGTTACAGTGAAGCGGCGAGTGCAGGAATTTGCAGACGAGTTAACTAGAAGTCGCGGAGGGCTTGAGAATATGGATCCGTTTCTGCCCTCAGTCCCTCGATCTATGCGCTGCCAAGTCATCTTCGCCTGCAGATCGACTGGCAACTCGCCCACCTCGTCGAGAAAGATGGTTCCACCCTCCGCCATCGACAACAGACCGTCCTTTGCCTGATTCGCGCCGGTGAAGGCTCCCTTGACGTAGCCAAAAAGTTCGCTCTCAATGAGCGTGGGCACCAGTGATCCGCAATCGACCGGAATAAACGGCATGTCACGAAATGGCCCGGAATAGTGAATCGACCGCGCGACCATCTCCTTGCCCGTGCCGCTCTCGCCCAGAATCAAGACCGGATGGATGCTGTTGGCCGCCTTGGCAATGATGCGATAGAGCTTCTCCATTTCCGGCGCAGGCCCTACGATTCCGCGCACCCGCGCCTGGCAGGCGCAGGTCGAGCAGCACCACGTCGAAGGCCTGTGTCTCCAGCAGACGGAAGGCGTGCTCGGCCGAGTCGGCCACATAGGCCATAAAGCCGAGCTGTTGCGCTACCTCGCGGCAGGCCTCGCGGATGGATCGTTCATCATCCACAATCAGAAGGTTGAGAAAGTTGGCGGGCTCAATTTGCGGAGTGTTGATCGGACTCACAGCTGCTGACGTCATGGTGTTTTATTCCTCGTTTTTGGAAATCCCCCTCGTTTTCTTTGGCTCTTTCTCGGAGTCGAATCGATACCAATCTCGTTTTCAAACCCCTGAATCATCTGCAGTATGGCGCGCCACCGGGAGTAGTACACACATGCGTGTGCCGCGTCCGGGTGCGCTATCTACATGAATCACTCCGCCGTTGCTGGTGACGATCTCATACACCGTCGCCAATCCCAGGCCGGTGCCCTTTCCGGCAGCCTTGGTGGTGAAGAAGGCGTCGAAAATCTGGGCGCGTGTAGACGCGTCCATGCCGATGCCATTGTCAGAAACCACGAACAATACGCATGGAAGCATCGCGTCATGGTCGCGGCCTTCGCTAAGAACCTCAATTCCGCAAGATGCCGTCTCAACCGCAAGCTTGCCACCGTGGGGCATCGCATCCCGCGCGTTGAGAACAAGATTCAACAGAATTTGCTGGGCCTGGGTCGGGTCCATTTTGACCAGCCCCAGATTGGGATCCAGCTGAAAACTAAGCTCTATGTTTTCTCCGATCAAACGAGCCAGCAGATTGCGTTGTCCTTCGACGACTTCGTTTAAGGAAATGAGCGCCGGCTGTTCTTTCGCTGGCCTCGCCACAACCAGTAACTGCCGAACCACATTGCTTGCCTGCAGACCGGCACTGCGAATCTCCTCCGCATACTTGCGCACGCGGGAGTTAAGCGACTCTCGGTCGGCGAACTCGCCATTCGCTGGATCTAAAGACGCCAGGAAAAGATCACGATAGAGCAGGACGCCTGTGAGCAGATTGTTGAAGTCATGGGCGACGCTGCCCGCGAGCCGCCCGACCGCTTTCAATTTGCGAGCCTGGCGTAAGCGTTGCTCAGCCTCGGCGTTCTCGGAATCGTCCTGGGCGATCGCCAGGGCGTAATGCGGTTCACCTCTTTTTGTGACTCGCCATGCCGTCCAGTGCAACTTCCGGCCATTTGCCGATTCAAAACCGAATTCGACTTTTTCTCTCGCTCCCTCTAACAACTCGTTGATCAGCCGTCTGCTTTCAGGCTCCGGAAGTTCAAACAAATCTGCCGCCCGAAGTGGCTGTCCCGTCTCTGCCTTTCGTCCCAAGAGAAGTTCCAGTTTGGAATTCAGCGGCGTGATGGTTCCCTGAGCCTGCCACCGGGCTACGCCGAGTGGTGCGTTTTCGAACAAGAGTTCCGGTTCCGACTTCGGATCCGGCCGTCTCCAGGTCAATTCGGGCGCGGTGCTCATGAACCTACTTTCACTCGGGACGGTTCCCAATTGGAACCAGTCATCGATCCATCTGAGACTTTGGTTTTCCTAAAATGGGAATGCCTTGCCTCGAACCCCTCCGCATCCCCCGCTTCGGCCCCACTATAGAAAAATCACCCTGTGGTTGCTAAGGGCAGCCGTCACTAAAACGGGAAATTCTCCTGTGGAAAACTCACAATTCTTATAAATAAAGAGTCCCTAGTGCTTAGGCGGGCGGGAGAGGGAGAGCGGTGCGGTTAAGCGGAAGGTTAACCGGCGGCCTTGATTGAGACTGATTGAGTTGGAGGCGACCGGCGAAAGCGCGGGCGTCGTCGAAACTCGGGCGAAGACGCTTGAGGTCCGCGGGTGAAGTGGCTGGCCCTCGACTTCGATACCCGTAAGTGTTAACTGCACATAGCCCCGATCATGGCTCAAGACCGATTTTCGGGTTGAGCCTATCAGTCCCGTGGCATGGATGCCCGCCGGGATGATCGTATTCCCATCCACCACGACCGGCTCGTCAACGATGGCCTCGAAAGATTGCGGGGCCTCCGCGCTGGCCGGAATCGCATGGCTCAGACTCACGGTTAGCAGCGTGCCGACGGGCAGAGTACGGGAATCCGGATTATGCAAATCCGGGAAGGGAATTTCACGTCCGGAATCTGACGAATTGTCGCCCGGATCGCCGGAGGATTCTGGCGCGGCACTGTCCGATTCGCCTTGATTTCCGCCAGACGGAACCTGCCGCGGATCGGTTTGACTCCCAGCCGAGCCTGCGCCGGGTGCCGGACGAGAACAAGCTGCGGCAAATGTTAGCGCCACCAGAGAGCTATAAGCGGCCAGTTTGCCGAGATTTCTCAATGAATCGATCCTCGCACCAGCGCCGCCCTGTGAGAAGTAACAAAGCGAGTACAAGAGACAGTCGCATAGAATTCATCCCCTGACGATGGCACGATCGGGTGGGTTGCTTCGGAAGGCACCTCAAATCGGGTGCGAGCCAGAAGCAGCCTGCCCCGGATCACTTGCCTGGATCAAGCGAGGCGCGCCGAGTGAGGGCCACTGTTCCGTTCGGCATAGAAAAGCGGAGAGCTAGAAAACCGCTCTCCGCCATAATTTGCAGTTTTTCGTGGGCCTTATTGTTTCGGCGCTGCCTTCCTTCTCGGAGCAGGTTTCACCGGCTTCTTCATTTCGCTTTCGCGGCCGCCGATCAAGGTTAGCGCGTCGGCAGCGTTGAACGGGAACTGGCGAACCGACTGTTGGGTCGTCTCGCCCGACTTGAGTTCGATGTCAACGCGGCGGTTGCTGGCCAGTTTGATCACGTTAATTCGCGCCAGCTCGCGCTTACGCTCTTCAGTGGTCAATTCTGTGTTCTGGTCGATCGACGCCTTGACTTGATCAAGCGTCAGGTTGTCCTCTTTCCCGTAAGCCTTGATTTCAATGTCGCCTTCGGGAATGCCCTGTGCGATCAGAGACTGGCGCACCTGCTCGACGCGCCGCTCCGACAGGGCCTGGTTGTAAGTGGCCGAACCGCGCATGTCGGCGTGACCGCCCAAAACGAGGTGAGCATCCGGCTTGGCTTCAAGATATTTCTTGAAGTCGGTCGCCAGAGTGACCAGGGTTTTCTGCTGGCTGGCCACCATGGGCGCGTCGGGATGATTCGGCGGCGGCATGTTGGTCGGAAAGTAGACACTGTGCAGAGCCAACCGCGCCTCCAGCGCCTTGTCGACCGGCGGTGGTGGCGGGTTCTCTATGGTGATCATCGTCGAGGCCTGCGCGTTCAGGCCGCGCGAATCCGTGCAGGTCGCGTTGACCGTACCCGTACCCGCCGGGACTCCAG
>JASHOT010000089.1 GCA_030040965.1 Candidatus Sulfotelmatobacter sp.
AAATCTGCCACTTTCGTCAGAACGCGTGCGCTTGGACGCACGTGCCGGGAAACAGGACGGGCCCCCTCGGCGAAAACCGATTCGTGCAAGGCTCTCAAGATTTCCATCGACGCAGAAAATTAAAGATTTCTGGTTGTTCTGTTCGAGTTAGGCCCGCCCTGAGTTTCAAGCGAGGAGTGGCTTGTCATTTGCAACCAGGCTGTCGAGTCTGACGTTAGGAGATCTCTATGGCTACTGCGGCACGATTCCGCATCGATGTCACCATAAATGACCTTTTGATGAGTTCTCCCGAACAGCCGACCGCGGCGGCAGTGAAGGGCTTGGCGCTTCCCGATCCCGTGTTTCCTCAATATCCGGAGCACTTGATGGATCCGGGCCCTATTGCTGCACCCGAAAAGCGTAGGTGGGGCACAAAGGACATCTATCGCACCGCCCGGGGATGGTTGTTTCCTTACGTCCGCTCGCGAGTGCTGCCCGGCGAATTTCACCCGATTACTGCCTATCTGTTCCTCGAGTACAAGTGCAATCTCGATTGCTGGTACTGCTGGTCGTACAACAACAAGGTCAAAGGCATGACGGAAGACGTGGCGCGCCGATCGATTGACTGGCTACACGACCACGGCTGCCGCGTACTCGCCCTTATGGGCGGCGAGCCTCTGCTGCGGCCGGATTTCGTGCACAAAGTCGTCTACTACGCTGCAAAGAAGGGATTTTGGGTCTACATTGCGACCAACGGGAGGTTGCTGAAACCCGATTTCGCCGATCGATTGGGCGACGCAGGAGTCTCGGTATTCAACTTCGCGCTCGATTCGTGGGACCTTCAGCCGAGCCTGCCGAAAGCATTCGTTCCCGCCGAGAAAAACCTGCGGCACATCCTGCTGAAACAATACGTGTACGGATACCTCGTTTTCTTCAACATCAACATTTGCCGCAACAATCTGGAAGACGTCAGAAAGCTGACCGAATTTGCACACGACCATCGGATCGCCACTGATTACCATATCAATGAGACACCGATGCTTGAGCAGGACGATCACTTCAAGCATCTCTACGACAACCCAACATATATCCGGCCTGAAGATTGGCGTGAGGTGGATTGTTTGGTCGACTGGCTCATCGAGCGAAATAAGGCCGGATACCAGATGGTGAATTCAGTGCAGCGCTTGCAGGAGATAAAGGCCTTTGTACGCATGTCCTCGGGCGTTGACCTCGAGCAATACGGTTGGAACGGCGACGGTACGAACGGAAACAGACAGCTACAGGAACTCCTGGCTTCGATGCCCGGGATCGAGCAGGATGCGAACGGCGAATTGCGCTTTGCCGAATGGAATTGCCGGGCAGGGCAAAACAACGTAATCATTCGTACCGATGGCACGGTCGCTCCCTGCTTCCCGATGTATGGGGCAACCTTTGACTGGGGCAATATCGACCATCCTAAATTCGACGGCGCCCAGCTTTCCGCCATGAAGGGAACGTGTCAGCGCCACTGCTTCTCCACGCTGAACCATAATCTGGCTTACTGCTACAACGATGCCCGAGTGATGAAGTGGCTCTGGTCCAATGTGATCAAGAACAAGTTCCAGGGCGGTGTCCGCAGTTTTGAGGACTAAAGGCCATACCATACCTGGATGCGTGCATAGAAACGATTGATCATCATCACGAAAACACGACTTCTTTGCACGCTAACGGCGGCAGCTGTGGCCCTGTTTGTAGCAAAGCTCAACGCCCAGGCTGCCCAGCAGCCAGCTCAGAGTGAGGTCAACGCGCCCCTTGAGGCTTTGTCGGCGGGGGTCACTGCAGATCAGCTTTTTGCTCGATTGATCACTCACAACGAGCTGCGAAGCACTGCCCTGCGTGATTACGCTGCTGTCAGGACGTATCAGGTGGTCGACTTGGAAGGCAAGGTCCATGCTGAAGAAATCGGGCGGATGGAATATCGCGCCCCTAACAAAAAGACGTTCATCGTGACCTCCGAGAGCGGTTCCGTGCTGGTTCGGCGCCTGGCATTGAATCCCCTGATCGCCAGTGAAATCGAGGCGGCCGCCGGGAAGCAGCATCATGACAGCTCCATCACTCCAGCCAACTACACACTTCGGTTGATCGGTGAACAGCAGATCGGTCCCTATCACTGTTACGTTGCGCAAGCTGTACCCAAGCGGAGGGATAAATATCTGTTCGAAGGAAAGATCTGGATCGACACTGCTGACGACGCAATCGTTCGCATCGAAGGTCATCCTGCAAAAAAGTTGTCGTTTTGGATCGAGCAGGCAGACTTCGTCCGCGAGTACGAAAAGATCGATCAATTCTGGCTTTCGCGAAGAGATGAGACGTTTGTGCAAGTGAGACTGTATGGCAAGAAGGTCCTGATCATCGACCATCGCGATTACACGGTGAATGGAGCCGACAGCAAGTATGTTGCTGTCAGTCATTCCTGGTGACCTTTGGATGGGCTATAGGGCTCGTCGCATCCGACATCAGTAGAATAGTGAACCGCCCTCGGCGCTAATGCCTCGTCCCAAATGGCTAGCCAGGCCAAGTCGTGCGCTTCGCAAAACCATTTAGGAGATATGCGCTCCTTCTCGGCGGGCAAGCCCTTTTTCATCACCAGCAATGCGGATCATCGGTTCGGTTTCGTTACGAACGACCCATTCCGAGCATCACCGAGCACCGCAGCGGTTCGGCCTGGATCAGTTCGAACCATGTTTGCCCGAACCATGTTTGCTCGAACCAGGTTGAGCAGCGGCGTGGGATAGATGCCACTCCAGATCAAGACAATCGAGAGTGCGACCACATTGAACATTCCGCTCTTTGATATCGATATTGTTTCCGTGAAAACACGCGCTGGTGGAGCGGAGTAAAGTGCCACGACCACTCGGAGGTAATAAAAAAGGCCGGCGACGCTGGTGATGGCAAGAATCAGAATCAAAGGCCAGGAGGAGGCCGCCGCGCCGGTCGCGAGCACATAGAACTTGCTGACGAATCCCATGGTCGCCGGAATTCCGGCGAGCGAGAAAAGTGCGACGGTTAAGACAGAGGCCAGCACCGGTCGCTTCCAGAACAGACCGCGGTAGTCCTCGATGTCGTCAGCGTCACGTTTAGCACTGGAGAGCACGGTCACAACTCCAAATGCCGCCAGAAGAGTGGCCGTGTAGGCCACCAGGTAGAAACTCACTGCCTCGGTGGCCATGGCGTCGCCCGCCAAGAACGCCACCAATATGTATCCAAAATGGGCAATCGAAGAATACGCGAGAATTCGCTTAACGTTTCTCTGCTCGAGTGCGAGCAGATTGCCTGCGCACATGGAGGCGATTGCGATGATCGCGAATACCACAAACACGCCCCGGTACTGCAACACGCTTGATAAGCCAAAATAGCGGAGCAGCAACGCCACCACCGCAGTTTTGGAGGTTGTGGCGACGAACGCTGCCACCGGCGCAGGGGCTCCTTCGTAGACGTCCGGAGTCCAGAGGTGAAAAGGAACCACGCCGAGTTTGAACCCGATTCCGGTGACTGTCAGCACAACTCCGGCCCCGAGTAACACGAGGTCGCCGCTTCCAGATGAAATTTCCCTGATACGCGAAAACTCCATCGTCCCGGCAGCGGCATAGATCAGGGCCATGCCAAACAGGAGGAATGCAGCGGAGGCGGAAGCCAGAATCAGGTACTTAATTCCCGCTTCTAGTCCCTGATCTCGGTCTTTCAAGTATGCGATCAGGGCGTAGAGCGAGACGCTCAAAATCTCGAGTCCGAGAAGAAACGAAACAAAGTGAGTGCTCGCCACCAACACCGCACAACCCAAAGTCGCGAGCAATAGCAGGAGATACAGTTCGCCATGATGAATGTCCTGATGCTCGAAATAGTCGTAGGAGATCATTGCAACCACCGCAGCGGAGGCTATGATCAGACCTATATAGAACAACGCGAATCGGTCCACGAGTAGAAGCGATGTAATCTGGCGCGGAGCAAACGGCAAAGCCGGAAAGATCGAGATGAAAGCGCCGGCCAGTCCAGCGAGCGTCAGGCCTGCGGCAAGAACGTGACTCCTGCGGAAGGCGATACTCAGCATTACAACCCCAGCGGTAGCGGAGATCAAGAGTATTGGCAGTAAGGCGATTACGTCGGCAGCGTTAATCATGAAATATTCATCTCCACAACGCCGCAACCGGCGACTGCACTTGTAGATTATTCAAAGCCTGCGCAGAGGTGTTGAGTACGGTCTGCGGGAAAAATCCCAGCCACAGAAGGCCGACGATCATCACAATCATCATGAAAGCTTCGCGTGGATTGAGGTCAGGGATTTTCCATGCGTGCGCATTCGGCCCCTGGAAGGCGCGCTGCACCATGCGCAACGCATAAAAAGTCGAAGCGAGAACCCCGAGACATGTAACTACCGTAGCCGCGATACTGACCCGGTACGAGCCCAACATGACGAGGAACTCTCCAACGAAATCGCCTAATCCCGGTAAACCGAGCGAGGCCAGGCCGAAGAACAGGGCAGCACCACTGAGCCGGGGCACTACCGCCCAGAGACCACCCATTTGACCGAGATCACGGGTGTGCAGGCGCTCCTGTAACCCTCCGACCAGAACGAAGAGAGCTCCCGTGCTGAGGCCATGGCAGATCATCGTCATGACCGCTCCCTGGAGGGCAAGTTGGTTTAAGGAGAAAATTCCAAGCAGCACAAACCCGAGATGACTGACACTGGTGTACGCAACCAAACGCTTGAGATCCGTCTGCGAATACGCCATGACCGCGCCGTAAACGATCCCGATCGCGGCCAACCCCAAAGCTATGGGAGCAAATTCACGAGCGGCATCTGGGAACAGTGGAACGACGAATCGGATGAGCCCGTAAGCACCAGTTTTCAGCAACAAGCCCGCCAGGATGATACTTCCCGCGGTGGGAGCCTCGGTGTGAGCATCCGGCAACCAAGTGTGCAGCGGAACCGCCGGCAACTTTACGGCGAAAGCCACAAAAAAGCCGAGCATCACCCACAACTCAGCGCCGCCGAGCTTCGTGCCCAAGAGCTCCGAATATTCAAAGGTGTAAACGCCAGTCGTGCGATGGTGGATAAAGTAGAGAGCCAGAATGGCGATCAGCATCAGCAATCCGCTGCATTGCGTAAAAAGGAAAAACTTCACGGCTGCGTAGACCCGTCGTTCGTGGCCCCAGATAACGATCAGAAAATACATCGGAACCAGCATCAGTTCCCAGGCGAAATAAAACAGGAATAAGTCCATCGCCAGGAAGACGCCGGCGATCCCGGACAGCACCCACATGAGATTGAAGTGAAAGAACCCCACCTTTTCGCGGATTTCTGTCCACGAAGCCAGCACCGACATGATGCCCAGCAGAAAGGTAAGAATCAGCATCAGCAAGCTGAGCCCGTCCAGCGCGAGATGAAAATGGATACCCAGGCTTGGCACCCAATTACAGTCGACCTCATCGAGCCACGGACGGGATCCGTGAAAGGCGCTGCCTGCCCAAATGATGACAGCCAGGATAAAGTCTGTCCCTATCGCGATCAGCGAGATCCACCTCGGCAGTTGCGCACTCCAACGCCCCGCAAACGAGGCGAGAACGCCACCAATCAAAAGAATTCCGATGAGCCAGACCAATATCATTTGAAGACCACCATCGCGATAAACAACACTGAGCCCGCAGCCATGCCAGCGGCGTACCAGCGGACGCGACCGGTTTCGGTCCTACTCAACTCCTGGTAAGACCACCGCGTGAGCCACGCGACTCCGGCATAGAAAGCGTCGACGAAATCACTCTTGTTGATCTCAGACGCCCAGATGAAGGGCTGCACGAAGACTTTGTCGTAGATCCAGTCAAGGCCCCAGTCTGCGAACCACCAATCGTGGAGCGTGCGTCCGATAGGATTCGCAACGAGAACATCTGCCAAGTTGCGTTTCTGAAGGTGGAACAGGTACGCGAAATACAGGCCAATGAGGAATATGACTGCGGCAATCGCCTCAGAGCGGATCTCCGTCACGACGCCAGCATGCGCCTCAACTGTGGCTGGCAATGCCGAATGCAGGAAATCAAGCAGAGGCTGTTTCAGGTATCCGCCTACGATGGAAAGAAAACCCAGCACCACCAGAGGCATCGTCATCGCGAAGCCGGGACGTTTGGTTACTGGAATTCCTATCGGACCGAAAAACACGCGGAAGATCATGCGAAATGTGTAGAGCGCAGTCAGCAGCGCTCCGAGAATGCCGGCAATCCACAGTGCCGGATGACCGTTCTGCGCCGACCACGCGTCCCAGATAATCAGGTCTTTGCTGAAAAAGCCCGCGGTGAGAAATGGCAATCCCGCGAGAGAACAGCCAGCGATGAGAAACGTCCAGAAGGTGACGGGCAGTTCTTTGCGCAACCCTCCCATGCGAAAGATGCTGTGCTCATCGTCAAGGGCATTGATGACCACGCCGGCGCCCAGAAACAGCAGCGCCTTGAAGAAGGCGTGAGTGACGAAGTGGAACATCGCGGCCTGCCATGCTCCCACGCCTAGCGCGAGAAACATATAGCCGATTTGGCTGACAGTCGAATAGGCGAGGATACGCTTGATATCGTGCTGGGTGAGCGCACTGCAGCCTGCCAGAAGCAGCGTGCACGCCCCCACAACGGCCACGGCCAATTGAGCCGACGGCGCAAGAGAGAACAGGACGTGTGTGCGGGCGATGAGATAAACGCCAGCCGTCACCATGGTGGCGGCGTGCAGTAGCGCGCTGACAGGAGTAGGACCGGCCATCGCATCAGGCAACCAGACCTGCAACGGGAGCTGCGCCGATTTTCCCACCGCGCCCCCGAGCAGGAGGAGCGCTGCCGTCACCGCATAAAAGGAACCGGTGGTCCACTGTGCGGACGCGCGCTGCATAAGATTCTGAATGTCGAGCGTGCCCAGATGGGTAAATAGGAGAAACAAACCGAGCGACATGGCGGTATCACCGATGCGGGTGACGATGAATGCCTTCCGCGCCGCGCGTCCATTGGCCGGGTCAAGGTACCAGAATCCGATCAGCAGATAACTGCACAAACCAACGCCTTCCCACCCGAGATAAAGGAGAAGAAGATTGTTGCCCAGCAGCAGCGTCAACATCGAAGCGACGAACAGATTCATGTACGCGAAGAAGCGGCTGAACCCCGCGTCCTCGCTCATGAACTCGGCCGAATAAACATGAATGAGGAATCCGACAAAGGTAACCACCAGCAGCATCACGAGCGAGAGCGAATCGAGGTAAAGACCGATCTGCGGCCGAAAGCCACCGACATCGATCCAAGTCCAAAGAAATTGTGTATATGCGTGCCCGGCTGGCGGCGTGGTCAAGAAACTTATCGCCACCAGAATCGTGATCACCGCCGAAAGTCCGATCGATCCTGCGCCCAGAGTGGCAGCCCATCGTTTCGATAAACGTGAGCCGAACAGCATGAGTATTGCCGCACTCGCGAAAGGCAACGCCGGAATGAGCCACAACAAACGGATCACATCAGCCTCTCATCTCGCTCAGTTCGTCCACATCCAGCGACTTGAAGCGGTGATAGATTTCGAGCACCAGCGCCAGACCTACCGCCACTTCGGCCGCCGCCATCGCCAGGATAAACAGAAACATGACCTGCCCATCTGCCTGATGCCACCGTGCCCCGGCAACCACAAATGCCAGACCCGCCGCATTGAGCATGACCTCCAAAGACATGAGGACGACAATCAAATTACGGCGTACGAGCAGACCGATCAGCCCCAGCGAGAACAAGATCCCCGCCAGCAACAGCCCGTCCCTCATGGGTATCTGCGTCATGTTGAATCTCCGGTTTTTCGACTTTGCGGTGGCCGAGGTGATACGCACCCACCAGACCTGCCAGCAGGAGCATGGAAGCAAGTTCCACGCCAATGATGTAGGGGCCAAACAGTGCGATCCCAACCTGCTTCGGTTCGACCCCTCCGCCCGCTATGCCGGTAGAGCTGCCACGGACGAGATATAGAACCTCTATAATAAGGATGCTGGCCAAAACCACTGGACCCGTCCAAATCCCCGGAGTGAGCCAACGTTTTTCCATTTCCGCCGCCGGTCCGCTCAGGTTAAGCATCATCACCACAAAGATAAAGAGCACCATGATGGCGCCCGCGTAAATGATGATCTCAAGCGCTGCCACGAACGCAGCGCCGAGCACGTAGAACACCACGGCCACACCAAGCAGCGAGACGATCAGATACAGCAAGGCGTGCACAAGGTGCAGCCGAGTGAGCATCAGGACGGTCGACAGGACTGCTACGGCACCGGCGATGTAAAAGGCGAGTTCCATAAAGCTGTCTTTCTATAAAGTTCTCTTTTTATAAAACTTCTCAGGGCAACAGAGTGTGGACATCGACGGGCGCCGCTTCATGCGCCGCCTCGCCCTTGTCCTTCCCGCCGATCTTGACCCCCGCGATCTGCCAGAAGTTGTAGCCGGGATGCTTACCGGGTCCGTTGATCAGCAAGTCTTCTTTCTCGTACACGAGATTCTTGCGGTGAAATTCTCCGATCTCGAAATCGGGCGTCAGCTGGATTGCGTAGGTGGGGCACGCCTCTTCGCAGTAGCCGCAAAAAATGCACCGCGAGAAGTTAATCCGAAAAAATTCCGGATAACGCCGGCCGTTCTTATCCTCGGTTGCCTGAAGTGCAATGCAGCCGACCGGGCAGGCGACCGCACAGAGATTGCAGGCTACGCAGCGTTCGCCTCCATCGGGATCGCGTGACAGAATGATCCTGCCCCGGTAGCGGGGAGCGAGGTACGGTTTCTGTTCCGGGTACTGAACCGTAATCCTCTTCTGAAAAGAGTGGAGAAAAACGTACCAGATTGTCCTGAGGATGCTTAACATCTTTCTATCTCCACGCGAGCACGGCCGCGCCGGTTGCCAGCAGGTTGATTAGGGCCAGGGGCAGCATCACTTTCCATCCCCACGACATGAGTTGATCAAATCGTGGACGTGGGAGCGCCGCCCTCACGAGAACGAAAAATGCGATAAAAGAAAACATCTTAAGGAAAAACCAAACCACGCCTGGGAGAACCGGACCGAGCCATCCTCCGAAAAACAGAACTGAGATCATGGCGGAGATCAAACTGACTCCCATGTACTCTCCGACAAAGAACATGCCGAACTTCATTCCCGAGTACTCGGAGTGATAGCCGGCGACCAGTTCGCTTTCAGCTTCGGGCAGATCAAACGGGATGCGCCTGGTCTCAGCCAGGCCCGCGATCAGGAATAAAACAAAGCCAGGGAACTGAGGAATCACAAACCAGATTGTCCTCTGTGCCTCGACGATCGCGGGCAGACTGAATGTTCCTGCCAGCAGCACCACCCCCATCAGTGAAAGCCCCATGAAGACTTCGTAGCTCAGCATCTGTGCAGCGGCTCGCAGGCCGCCGAGAAGAGCGTACTTATTGTTGGAAGACCAGCCTGCCAGCACGACGCTGTAAACTCCAAGCGACGACATGGCGAGAAAGAACAATAGGCCAACACTCAAGTCGCTCACAATAATTCCCGGCGCCACCGGAAGCACCGCGAAAGACATCAGCACCGTTACGAAGACAATCGCTGGCGCCAAGATGAATACCGGCCGGTCGACGAAGGGAGGAATCCAGTCCTCTTTCATGAAAATCTTGATCGAATCAGCCGCCACTTGAAGCAGTCCGAAGGGACCGACGCGGTTGGGGCCGTAACGGTCTTGCCAGAGCGCAAGCAATCGTCGCTCCACCCAGATCAGGAAGGCGGCGATACTCAGTGCCACAATGGCGACGCCGAGAATCGAAAGTATCGGATGGGGACTCGTCATTTCGCCCTCGCGATCTTTCCCCAAGTGGGCCACTGAATTCCAACGAGTGGCGATAAGCCAACTGAAAGTGCAGCAACACCGACCGGCATCTCGCGATGGATCATCACGGGCAGGCGGAATGTGCCAGCGGCACAATTCACCTCTACTTCCGCGCCCTCCGCAAACTCGTCAGAATTCACGGCGACGTGGGGCTTCGTTGCGAGCTCTCGGATTCCCGGCGCGGCGAGGCTCAATTCATCGGAGCCAAAGATGTGATACATCGGCACGAGCAGCCACGCGCCTTGGCGGGGGCTGAATGCCCGGGGAATAGCGCTGAAATAGGCCTGTCCGTTTCTGGGAGCAGGCTCGAAGAGGCGCACACCTGCATCGCCGCCACGCAAGGGCCCGCCGACCTCTTTCTGATATGTGTTGACGGCCTGAATCGAGTTCCAGTTCGGGGACCAGAAAAAAGGAATCAGCGCCGCAGGCGGCTGGTCGGGCGTTCCTTCCATCGAAAACGAGAGCGCCGAATCCGGATCGTCGGGTGTCTTGGGCTCAGATATATTGATGTTCACGAGGGCCGCAGTTCGCCCGCTTTCGCGAAGCGGCGATCGCGGAATCTTCGCCCCGGCAATGCGAAATTTGCTCGACGGCGCGGCATCGCACGCCGCGTCGAGTTCCGGCAACGCCTTGGCCATGGCGCGAAGTACGTCGTCGAGACTCTGCCAATGGTCCGGCTTCAACCAGCGCCAGCTTGCCATGACCTCGTTCTGCGGCGCCGAGACCTGGAGAAATCTCTGGACGCGGCCTTCGCTGCTGATGAACGTTCCGTCCGATTCGGCGAATGTGCCTGCTGGCAGCAGCAGTTCGGCTTTCTCGGTCGTAGGATTGGGCAGATGATCGAGAGCGATCACATGAGTCGCGGCCTTCAGCATGGAGTCAACTTCAGCCTGGGGCGCGCGGCGATAGAGATCATTTTCCAGGATGATCACCGTATCGGCTTCCCCATCCTTCACAGCCTGAAATGCGGCGCTTAAGGAGTTACCACCCATGAGTGCCGCGCCAATCGTGTTGCATTCCGGCGCAGTGAAACTTAGGGCGGTATTCGCCGCCATTGCCACATTTGCGGCGGCCTGAATGACAGCCTCGCTGGCGCAACTCGTACCGGAGATCACTAAAGGTTTCTTGGCAGCTTTAAGGGCGCGTGCAATTGCTGCTGCCATCAGCCAATCTTGTGACGTCTCGTGTGAAATCGGTGCACTCGAGTCGAGCGCGTGTGCGATGGCAAATCCGAAACGAGCCAAGTCGTCAGGCGCGGCGCGGAACGTCGCCGTGGCGACCTCATCCAGCCGAGTGCGGTAAGGCGTCGCAATGTAGAGCGGCCCTCTCGCGTCCTGCATCGCATCGCGTACGCCATGATCCAGCCACAGAGGAACCTTCAGTTTCTTGACAGCTTCCATCGGCTGCTGGCGCACCGACTGCCTCACCGACAAAGCCATTCGTGGAGCGACGTTTGTCAAATCCTCGCCCAGGATGAGGACAACGTCGGATTCCTCAATGTCGCGTAAGGTCGGAGTTCGCATGGGACCCCGCCGCAGGATCTCAAGCATGAGTCCAACCAGCTTGGCCTCGTGATCAGCGATTCCAGAATAGAAATGATCCGGGCCCACGAGGGTCCGCAAAGCAAAGTTGGATTCAAGCGAGGCACGAGGCGAGCCAATCCCGATCACTCTGCCGTTTGCAACCGTCTGATCGAGATACTGCCGAGCTGCCGCGGCAGAAGTTGGCCGATCTTTCAGAACCGACTGGCGGAGACGCGCCTCGCTGTTGACGAACTCATATCCGAACCTTCCCCGGTCGCACAGGAAGTAGCCGTTGATTTCGTGGTTGTAGCGGTTCACGATACGGCGCAAACTTCCGTAGCGTTCGCCAGCGTCCGTGTTGCAGCCGAGAGCGCAGTGCACGCAAACCGACGGAGCGAACTGCTGGTCCCACTTGCGAGCGTAGTGGTGTTTGAGTGTTTTATCAGTGAATACGCCGGTGGGACAGATTTCCACCAGGTTGCCGCTGAATTCATTCTCAAGAACGCCATCTTCAGAACGGCCGAAGAAGACTTGGTCTCGCGAAGCAAAGGCGTTCAAGTCTCTGCCACCAGCGTAGTCGCGATAGTAGCGCACGCAGCGGTAGCACTGAATGCAGCGATTCATCTCGTGATTCACCAGTGGACCAAGATCCTGATTGCGAAATGTGCGCTTCTCGAACTCGTAACGTCGATAATCGTGACCGGTCATTACGGTCATGTCCTGCAAGTGGCACTCGCCGCCCTCATCGCAGACCGGACAGTCATGCGGGTGATTCAGCATGAGTCCCTCGATGATTCCAGCGCGGAAGGCGACAACCTCGGGGTCGGCGATGGAGATCCGCGTGCCTTCGGCCGCGGGCGTCATGCAGGACATAACGATCTTTCCCTGACTGTCCTTGTCATCCTTGAACTGCTTAACGGCGCACTGCCGGCACGCCCCCACCGATCCCAGCGCCGGATGCCAGCAGAAGTAGGGCAACTTGAAACCGTGCGAGAGACACCCGTGAAGCAGGTTCTCCTCCGGATTCATTTCGCACGCCTTGTTGTCCACATATACGGTCGCCATACCTAACTCCACGGGCAGCGGTGTTCGCGGATGTGCCGCTCAAAATCTTCTCGAAAGTATTTCATTGATGTTTCCAGAGGATCGGCGGCCCCAGGCGCGAGCGCGCAGAACGTGTTTCCGGGGCTCCACATCTTGGCTTGAAACGCAAGCTTGTCCAGATCTCCGGGCTTTCCCTTACCGTCTTCGATCGACCGCAGAATCCGTTCCGCCCATCCCAACCCGCTCCAGCAGGGTGTGCAAAATCCGCAGGATTCACGCGCGAAAAATCTCGTCATGTTCCACGCCATCCCCACTGCACAGGTGTGATCATCGAGAACGATCATGGTGCCGGTGCCCAGGCGGCTGCCTGCTTTAGGCATCTCGGTGAAGTCCATGGGAGTATCCAGGTGCTGTTCGACGATGAAAGGTGTCGAACTTCCGCCGGGCAACAAACCCCGGAGTTTCAGCCCGTCGCGCATTCCTCCGGCGTGCTCCTCGATAATCTCGCGCGCGGTGGTCCCCATCGGCAGTTCCCAAAGGCCAGGACGCTTCACTTTTCCGCTGACCCCGTATAGCTTGGTGCCGCCATCGTTCGTCTTGCTCAGGCCGTGGAACCACTCGGCGCCGTTGTTGATGATATGAGGTACGCAACAGATCGTCTCCACGTTATTGACAACTGTTGGTTTGCCGAACAGGCCCACCACGACGGGAAAAGGCGGCTTCGCTCTCGGATTCGCGCGCTTACCTTCCAGTGCATTTAGTAATCCCGTTTCGTCCCCGCAGATATAGCGGCCGCCACTCAAGTGGAGGTACAGTTCGAGGTTGCAGCCTGCGCCGAAGATGTTCTTGCCGAGGTAATGGTGTTCATAGGCTTCGGCAATGGCGCGCGCCAGGCGTTCGGCCGCCAGAGTGTATTCTCCGCGCAGAAAAATGTAGGCGATGTCAGCTTCGATCGCGAATGCTGCTACCATGGCGCCCTCAATCAGCTGATGCGGGTCTCGTTCCATCAGCAAGCGATCTTTGAACGTACCCGGCTCCATCTCATCGCCGTTGACCACCAGATATGTCGGGTTCGGAACATCTTTGCCACGAGGCACGAAGGACCACTTCACCCCGGTCTGAAATCCAGCGCCGCCTCTGCCGCGCAAATTCGCTGCCTTGACCTCTTCAGTCACCGCCATCGGCGTCATGCCGGCATGCAAGACTTTCCGGATCGCTTGATATCCTCCCGCCTGTTCGTAAGTCTGCAAGTCGACGACGCTTCCGTCCGTGTGCATCCTCTCAGTCAGCGGTTTTTCAGAGTTCCCCTTCATTTGTATTTCTCGAGTGCCGAATCAATTTTCTGGGGGTTGAGGTCGCTATGCAGATCGCTATCCACCATCATGGCCGGCGCATGATCGCAACAACCTAGACATACGATCGGCAACATGGTGAAGCGATCGTCTGAAGTGGTCTGGCCGTGATCGATTCCAAGTCGCTCGCCCAGATGCTTCTTCACGCGGTCGTAGCCCATGATCCAGCAACTCACGCTGTCGCAAACCATCACCACGTGGCGGCCCACAGGCCGGCGAAAAATCAAGTTGTAAAACGTGGCGATGCTATCTACATCCGTGGCAGACATGCCGAGGTATTCCGCGATGTCGCGAACGCTCTCGTCGGAGACCCAACCGCGGTGCCGTTGCACGATCTTCAGAGCATCGATGCAGCCCGCTTCGCGCTTTGGATAATGCGCGGTCTCCGTCTTAATCTCCTGAATCTCTTCGGCTGTCAGCATGACTCCTCTTCATCGGTCGATATCTGCGAGTACAAAATCCAGGCTGCCTAAAATGACCACCAGGTCGGGGATCATCAGGCCTTGCGCCAATGGCGCCAACGTCTGTATATGTGCGAAAGACGGCGTTCGTATGCGGGTACGGTATGAAACCGTGCTGCCGTCGCTCACCAGGTAGTAGCCGTTATTCCCCTTCGTGGCTTCGATCGCGCCGAGCGCCTCGCCGACAGGCATCACCGGGCCCCAAGTAACGCTGAGGAAGTGCGTGATCAGGGTCTCGATGTCGTGCATCGTGCGCTCTTTCACCGGCGGCGTGGCCAGAGGGTGATCCGATTTGTACGCACCCGCCGGCATGTTGTTGACGCACTGCTCGATGATGCGCAGGCTTTGTCGAATCTCCTCGATCCGAACGACCGCGCGGTCATAACAGTCGCCGTGTTGAGCCGTTGGGATATCGAACTCGAAGTTCTCGTACCCGCAATAGGGCTGCCGTTTGCGGAAGTCCCAATCCAACCCACAAGCGCGAAGGTTAGGACCGGTAACTCCCCACTCGACAGCTTCGTCGACAGTGAAGCTACCGATCCCTTTTGTGCGCGCTTTAAAAATGAAATTTCGCATGATGGTCTTGTCGTATTCGACAAGGCGAGGCGGAAGGTAGTCGATGAAATCGCGGAACATCTTCTCCCATCCCTTGGGCAAATCCGCGGCAACACCGCCGATGCGAAACCACGACGGATGCATACGAGCACCGGTAATTGCTTCAATAATGCTGAAGGCGCGCTCGCGATCGTTGAAGGTGAAAAAAACGGGCGACATTTGTCCCACGTCCTGGGCAAATGTGCCGTACCACACGAGGTGGCTGATAATGCGAAACAATTCTGCCAGCATCACCCGGATCACCTGGGCGCGCGGCGGTACCGTGATTCCCGCGAGTTTCTCCACCGCGGTGAGATACGCCAGGTTGTTCATCACGCCACCCAGGTAATCGATGCGGTCGGTGTAGGGAATGTACGTGTGCCAGGATTGGCGCTCGCCCATCTTCTCGGCTCCGCGATGATGGAAGCCGATTTGTGGAATCACGTCGACGATCTCTTCCCCGTCCAACTGCAGCGCGAGTCGAAGAACTCCGTGCGTCCCCGGATGCTGAGGGCCGAGGTTGAGAAAAATAAAATCAGAGCTGTCGCGCTCCCGGCTCATGCCCCACTCTTCCGGACGAAAACGGAGCGCCTCTTGCTCAGCCAGTTCCTTTTCCGGAGACAACTGATACGGGCCAATTTCAGTGGCGCGGGCGGGGTGCTCCTTGCGCAGCGGATGGCCCACCCAACTGTTTGGCATGAGTATGCGCCGCAGGTTGGGATGTCCATCGAACGCGATGCCGAACATGTCCCACACTTCCCGCTCGTACCAATTCGCGGCAGGCCAGATCGAAGTGGTAGTTGGCAGCGAGGCGCGGTCCTCGGCAAGCGCTACCTTAATCCGCACGTACTCGTTCCGTGCGAACGAAAGAAGATGGTAGACGACTGTAAGATCGCTGGCCGGTTGCCCATCTCGATGTTGCCTCATGCGCTCATCGATGGCGGAGAGGTCATACAGCATTTTGTAGGGCTGGTCTACCTCTTCCTTGAGAAAGCGCAGCAGCGCCGGCACGGAATCTCTTGTCACCCATGCAGTCGGGATGCGATCGAGTGTCTCCTCAAACGCAACCGCGTGACCAAACCGGTCAACAATTTCCTGCTCGATTTGTGAGGTGGCGATCATACGTCGTCCGGTTCCCTCAGCACGGTCGCTTTCTGGCGCGACGGACGCATCAGGTCGCGCATAGACGGAAGCGGGGACCGAATTGTTTCTTGCTCACCCACCACCCAGCTGAGTGGGCGGCGTTCGGTCCCCACTGCCTTCTGCAACAGCAGCAAGCCTTCCAGAAATGCCTCGGGGCGCGGCGGGCAGCCTGGCACGTAAACATCCACGGGAAGAAACTTGTCTACGCCCTGCACCACGCTGTAAATGTCGTACATGCCTCCGGAATTCGCGCACGATCCCATCGAAATGACCCAGCGCGGCTCCATCATTTGTTCGTAAAGTCTCTGAACGATAGGAGCCATCTTCAAAAACACTGTTCCTGCAACCACCATGAGATCCGCTTCGCGTGGCGTGCCTCGAATGACTTCAGCACCGAAACGCGAGACATCAAACTTGCTGGTGATGCTCGTCGCCATTTCGACGTAACAACAGGAGAGGCCGAAGTTGAACGGCCATACTGAATTCTTGCGACCCCAGCTGACCAGGTCCTCGAGCCGTGACATGATTACGCTGCGGCGGATGCTTTGCTCGAATGGCTCCGCCTCCGGGGTTGCCACGAGGCCAGTAACGTCTGGTTTGGTGAGGGACCACTGCATCAGTTGCTCGCTTTTAGAGACCGGGGAGGTTTTCGCGCCCAGTCGAGCGCGCCAATCTTCCACAAATAGATGAGGGCCGCGAAAAGGACGCCAACGAAAACCACGACTTCGATGTATCCCGGCCAGCCTGACTCCCGAGCGGCAACAGCCCACCCGAATAGGAACACTGCTTCCAAATCAAAGACCACGAAGAACGCCGCGATCAGGTAATAACGCGCCGAAAAACGCACCCGAGCTGAGCCTTCGGAAACGATGCCGCCCTCGTAAGGCTCACCCGTCGCGGGCTCGCTATGTCTCGGCCCCAACAGATAGGAAACAACAAGAGTCGCCGTGACCAGGACGAGCACCAGTGCGAAATACGCAAGCAACGGCCACATAGAAAAATGCTCTACCTTCGGCGCCCACCAAAATCAGCGAGCATCGTCACAACCTCGCAACCGGAGTACCAAAAATAAGGGGCCGAGAAAAAGCCTCACGCTGCCACAGAAACCTCACCAATGCGCCACAACCTCGTTGTGATTGATTCAGCCGGGTGAGTTTTGAGCCGCGAAGAATTAGCGGCTGCTGCTCAAGTGCGACAGACTTGTGGCCGCGACCGCCAGAAACCTGTCGCACCGTCAGGGCTCGCGCATTCGTCTACCGACCACTGACGCACTCTTGCTGATGGAACGGGACTTGCTAAATAGGGATTTGGAGATGATGCGTTCACAACACCTATGAGCCGATGCCTGCGAATTGTTTCCGCTATCGTGATCTGTCCCCTGGTGCCGCTCGCTGCTGCGCAACAGACCGCGACTCAACCGACCCAAACTTTAGAGCAACAACTGGATCAGTTGAAGCAACAGTACGAGCAGACGACTCAACAACTGCAGCAGAGAATCGGCGCACTCGAGCAGCAGATCCAGCAACAAAAAGAGGAAGCCGCCAAACAGCAAGCGCAAAAAGAAAAGGAGCAGCAGGAAGACAGGCAGAAGGAGGCGGAGCAGAAGCAAAAAGAGAAGGAGAGCACGGTTTCTGCAGCCGAACTGGCGACCGAACAGGAGGCGAAAAAGATTATCTCTGGGGAGTCGAAGCAGGCAGGAGCGAACTTCCAAGGCCAGTTGGCGTCTGAGCCGAGCTATGACCTTTTGCAGGAGGCCGACACCGAGATTAAAGGACTTGAGCGTCAAGTGGGCACGTTTGAGTTCCATGGATACATCCGCTCGGGCTACGGACTCAACAGTGTAGGTGGCCAGCAGGTCGCCTTTCAGGCACCGGGAGCGATCTCGAAGTACCGCCTGGGCAACGAGGCGGAAACTTACGGGGAGTTCATCTTTGTCAACAATTGGCTGAATCCAAACGAAAACAGCTCGGGCCGCGGATGGCTGAAAACGGAAATAATGATTGAAGGCAACACCACGAACTCCACCAACTTTGCCAACTTCCCCCAGACGGTGGTGAATGGCGTAGTGACGTCGGGTGGAGACGACCAGTTTCGTTTGCGCGAGGCCTTCGTTCGCGGAGGACACATCTTCGGCGACATGCAGACCGGTGCAATTTTCTGGGCTGGAGAGAGATACTACCGGCGCTTTCACATTGAGATCAACGACTTCTATCCGCTCGATCTGAGCGGCTATGGAGCCGGTCTTGAGGACTTCAACATTGGAATTGGCAAAGCCGCTGTAGCTTTCATTGCCGGAGCGCGGCCTGACATCACGACTCAGAACGGCAACTACGCGAAGAGCAACATTGACGTCCGGCTCTACGACCTCAAAACACCCATTGGCATTTGGGGGACTTGGTTTGATTTCGCGACCAGCAAAGGCGGCACCGAACCAAACGGCACCGTCATTTCAACTACAAGCGGCGAAGCGTTCGGAATCCGCCACCAGTTTCTGAAGTGGAAAGAAGACGGGTTCCACACGTTTTCTGTCTTTTATGGAACCGGCCCGGCCAGCAATTTCGCTAACCCCGGCGTCGGCACGGTTATACAGAACCCCACGCCATACCTCAACAGCCAGGCGCAGCTGCTGGTGACTGAGTCGCTCCTGTTTCAGCCCGACGACAAATTTGCGATCTACCCTATCTTTGTCTACCAACGAACCAGAGATGGAGTCCCCGGACACCCGTGGCAGCAGTGGGTGTCATTTGGGGCACGGCCCGAGGTTTTCTTCAGCAAGTACATCTCTCTAGCCGTCGAAGCAGGGTTCGATCACACGCATAGCCAGATTCCGCCGCTTTATGACGGCTGGCTGCGCAAGGTCACAATCGCTCCGCAAATCGGGGCTGGACGAAAGTTCTTCAGCCGTCCCGTGCTGCGAGCCTTCTTGACTTATGGCAACTGGTCGAATGGACTGGAGGGATTTGTGGGTGGAATTCCATTCCAGAATCGCACCGATGGTTTTACGTACGGTGTGCAAGCCGAAACGTGGTGGTAGTCCAAGGAGATCAAATGGCAACTCAACCAGTAACGACGGGCTCAGCACCCAGTCCGAAGATCGCAGTGGTCGCTCCGGCCGTCAATTACACCCGCCCCCTTGCGATCGTTACGACTTTGTTCTTCATGTGGGGTTTCCTAACTTCGCTGAACGACATCCTGGTTCCCCACCTGAAGTCGATCTTCGAACTGAACTATGCGCAGGCCATGTTGATTCAGTTTGCGTTCTTTTCTGCCTATTTCCTGTTTTCTCTGCCGTGGGCGAAGTTCGTCAACCGCATCGGGTACCAAAAGACAATGGTAGTAGGACTCTTCACGATGGCAGTTGGAGCGTTCTTGTTTCTGCCTGCCGCATCCGCCGCTTGGTATGGGCTTTTTCTGACCGCACTTGTCATTCTTGCGGCAGGCATCACCGGCCTTCAGGTGGCGGCCAATCCCTATGTGGGTTTGCTCGGAAAACCGCAAACCGCTTCGAGCCGGCTGGATCTGACCCAGGCATTCAACTCGCTGGGCACTACAATCGGTCCAAAGATCGGCGGATTGCTGATTCTGAGCGCCGCCCCGTTGGCCGTTGAGCAGTTGTCCCAGCTCGCGCCGCAGGCGCTGAAGGCCTACCGCGTGCAAGAAGCGGATACGGTCAGGTTGCCGTATGCGGTGATCGGTGTCGCCCTTGTCTTGTTGGCCATCTTGATTAGCACTTCTAAACTACCGGAAATCCACACAGCCCGGTCAAGGTCAGGAGAAAAATTAGACGATTCGATTTGGAAGCATCCGAATCTCCTGTTCGGTGCGATTGGAATCTTTGCGTATGTAGGCGCAGAGGTTTCCATTGGAAGTTTTCTCGTGAACTACTTCGGTTTGCCGCAGATCGCGTCTCTGTCAGCGAAGACCGCGGCAGGTTACGTTTCGTTTTACTGGGGCGGCGCAATGCTAGGGCGCTTTCTCGGGGCTCCACTTTTACGGCGATTTAGACCGGGTCTTCTGCTCGCTCTGTGCTCTACTGTTGCGGGGGTACTGGTCACAAGTTCCATGCTGCTCGGCGGACACACAGCCATGTGGGCCATTCTTGCTGTCGGTCTGTTTAACTCGATCATGTTTCCCACCATCTTCACCCTGGGCGTGGCGGAACTGGGCCCGCTCACCGGAAACGGGTCAGGCATTCTGAATATGGCGATCGTCGGCGGTGCAATCCTCCCGGTCGTTCAGGGCGTAATTGCCGATCACATTGGCCTTCAACACGCGTTCTTTATACCGCTGATTTGCTACTTGTACATCCTCTTTTATGGACTAAGCGGATCGAAACCAAACAGCCAGCGGTTCGCGCAAGCTTAGACTTCAACCGGGGATTGAGCCGTGCTGATTGCAGGCAAAGACGTTTTGAAGGCCTACGCTTCATGCAAGCCTTTTGCAAAAAAGCTGTTTCCAGGACTTCATGCGCCGCATCCCAATTCGTGTGACCACTGCGCGCGCAGAGATAGTTGGAACGGCAACCTACGGCTTAGAAACGCTTCTAGGGACTGAAGGGCAGGCATGAGCGATACGTTTCCGATGGTGTACTTGGCTCGTCACGGGGAAACAGCCTGGACGATTACAGGCCAGCACACAGGCCTCACTGATCTGCCTCTTACGGAACGCGGAGAATCGAACGCGCGAAGGCTAGGGCCGCGCATGGCCGGCATTGCATTTGCCAAAGTATTTACCAGCCCCTTGCAACGGGCGAGGCGGACGTGTGAGCTCGCCGGGTTTGCCCAAGCCGCGGAGTTGGACGGCGACTTGGTGGAGTGGAACTACGGTCGATACGAAGGAAAGCGCACGATAGACATACTTCGGGAGCGTCCGGACTGGCAGTTGTTCCGTGACGGCTGCCCGGATGGTGAATCGCCCAAGCAGATTGCTGACCGGGCCGATCGCGTCGTAGCACGTCTACGCCGAGTCGGGGGAAACGTTCTACTTTTTTCCAGCGGGCATTTTCTTCGCGTGCTGGCCACGCGCTGGATTGGAATCCAAGCCATCCATGGTGAGGCACTTATGCTGAGCACCGCGAGCCTCAGCTCCCTGAGTTATGAAAACAATTTTTCGCAGCCCGCAATTTCGCTGTGGAATGACGATCGGCACGTGCTTCCGTCGAACGGAGTGGAACGCTCCCCGACTCGCCAGCACGCGTCCGTTTAGCGATAGGAGGGTAACACGATGAAAGCGACCAAGTGGCTTCACGACAACGGCCAGAGCATATGGCTTGACAACATCACTCGCACACTTCTGGACAGCGGTACGCTGCAGAAATATATCGAAGACCTCTCGGTAACGGGACTCACCTCAAATCCGACGATCTTCGATCACGCAATCAGGAACAGCGCAGCGTACGACTCTGCAATCTGCGAGAAACTGCAGGTCGGGAAGATGGGTGAGGCGCTGTTCTTCGAGCTTGCCTTGGAGGACCTGTCGCGGGCTGCAGAACTCTTTGACCCGATTCATAAAAAGACCAACGGTATCGACGGCTGGGTATCGCTCGAAGTCTCCCCGCTTCTGGCCCATGACACCGCCCGGACCCTGGCTGCGGCGCAAGATCTATCTGACCGCGGGCCCGACAACTTGTTCATCAAGATTCCGGGCACGAAGCAAGGTCTTCCCGCGATTGAGGAGGCGATATTCGCCGGCGTGCCGATCAACATCACGCTCCTGTTTTCCCGCGAGCAGTACCTGGCGGCCAATGAGGCCGTCCTGCGAGGCATCGAACGCCGCATCTCGGCTGGACTCAATCCTAATGTCACTTCTGTGGCCTCGGTTTTTGTCAGCCGCTGGGATGTGGCTGTTGCCCACAAAGTGTCAGAGAAATTGCACAACCAGCTTGGCGTCGCGATCGGCAAGCGCATCTACAAAGCTGCCAGTGGTGTCCTCAGTTCCCCCCGTTGGTTGCGTGCATACAACCAAGGTGCCCGCCCGCAGCGTTTGCTGTGGGCCAGTACCGGAACAAAAGATCCCGCGGCCTCCGACATTCTCTATGTGAAGGCGCTGGCTGCCCCCTTTACCGTGAACACCATGCCCGAAGCCACATTGAAGGCCGTGGCCACTCACAATGAATTAGACGAATTTTTGCCGACCGACGGTGGAGACTCTGAAGAAGTTCTAAGCCAGTTTGCCCGCGAAGGTATCGATATTGATCGATTGGCAGATGAGCTTCAAAATGAAGGGACGGAGTCCTTTGTAAAATCGTGGAATGACCTGATGGCTGTGATCTCTTCGAAGTGTGCCTCGCTCGACAAGAGCATAACTTTGAAGGCCAGCTAGGAACAGATACTAAGTCTGATCGAAGGAAACAGTCGGAGTAGGGATCACGATCACTCATGACCCCCTCCACGGATCCGGACGAGCGGGTTTCCCGCATCCGGCTCTTGCCTTAGGTGACGACGCCCATGCGCCGCAGAGGATAGGGATGACAAACAGAAGGCAATGGCAGCCAGCGAGTAATAAGACGCCGCATGCGATCCCAGAGGACACGGCCGTTCTGGCTCCG
>JASHOT010000090.1 GCA_030040965.1 Candidatus Sulfotelmatobacter sp.
CCATCAATGCATGCAGTAGCTGCCTCATCGCCCTGCGATGAACGCACCGAAAGGTTTGCCCCGCTGATAACGTAACGAATATTTTTGTCTGACATATAAGGTCTCCTGTAGCCCTTTCGTAAGCGCTCGGTTATTGACGTATTGACAGGTTGCGGAGTGTTTGCTGTGGCCGGTTGTGGCCGGTAGGTTAAGCTGCAGGCTCTACTTCTTGCTGTAGTAGTGCAATTTTCCAAGGCAGCAGCTCATCGATGCGGGTGATGGGATGATCGGCGATCCGAGTGAGTACCTCGCGTAAATACGCTTCTGGGTCGAGACCATTGAGTTTGGCCGTGCCGATCAAGCTGTAAATGACAGCCGCTCGTTCGCCTCCGGCATCGGAACCTGCGAACAAATAATTCTTTCGTCCTAAGGTCACTGCGCGCAAGGAACGTTCTGCAGCGTTGTTGTCGATCTCCAAGTGACCGTCGTCGCAATAGCGAGTTAACGCCGGCCACAAGGTTAGCGCATAGCGGATCGCTGCCGTCGTGTCGGACTTGCGAGAGAGTTTTGTCAGCGAGACTTCGAACCACTCATGCAAGGCCTGGAGTAAAGGACGAGCTCGTGTTTGGCGAACTTGTTTTCGTTCGTCGGGTGGCCGTCCACGAATCTCCTCCTCGACCGCGTACAAAGCCGCAATCCGTTCCAGAGCTTCCCGGGCCAGGGGAGAACCATGAGCTTGTTCCAGATCATGGAACTTGCGACGACAATGCGCCCAGCACGCCACTTCCTGAATCCGTCCATCCTTATAGAGCTGATTGAAACCGGAATAGGCGTCGGCCTGCAAAGCGCCTTGAAACGTCTTCAGATGTTGCTCGGGGTGCAGGCCGCCACGATCAGCCGAGTATGCATACCACACCGCCGGAGCCGCAGAGTCGCCCGCCGGCCGGTCATCGCGCACGTAGGTCCACAACCGCCCTGTCTTGGTCTTACCCGTTCCCGGAGCCAGCACCGGTACCCGCGTGTCATCGGCATGCAGCTTACTCGCCGCCATCACATAACGCCGCAGCATTTCCACTAATGGATCCAACAACGCACTGCTTCCACCCACCCAGTCCGCCAACGTCGATCTCTCCAGTTCGATTCCGTGCCGCTTATAAATCTCGCATTGTCGATAGAGAGGAAGATGATCGGCATACTTCGAGACCAGCACATGCGCCAGCAGACCTGGTCCAGCCAGCCCGCGTGCAATCGGCCGACTCGGTGCCGGCGCTTGCACGATCCGTTCGCATCGCTGACAACTCAGCTTCGGCCGCACATGGCGGATCACCTGAAAGCAGGCCCGCACGTACTCCAACATCTCCGAAACATCTTCGCTTAGCTTGCGTAACTCTCCCCCGCAGTCTGGACAAACCGACGGTTTCGGCACATGCGTCCGGGTTTGTCGTGGCAGGTGTTCCGGCAACGGCCGCCGCGCCGGTTTCGCTTGTGTCGTACGCTGGGAAGGTTCGTTCGCAGGGCGCTCGACCGATTGCGTCGTCGGCTCGGCAGCTTGCGCTTGTTGCAAATCTTCCAGCCGCAGTTCCAGCTGTTCGATCTGCCGCTCCAGTTTCTCGCTCTTGGGCCCAAACTGCATCCGCCGCAGCTGGCTCAGCAGCAGCTTTAGATGCTCAATCTCCATCTCCCGCCGCTGCAACTTCTCGTGCGTGGCGATCCGTTCCTGGTGCTCGACCAACAGCAGCGCCTGCAATGCTTCTCGATCTAACTGGCTCAGATCCGGAAGTGTCGGCGCCAACATGAGCCGCAGTATGCCATGAACTCGCACTCACTCCACACCCCAGCGCACAAAAATCTGTGCAAATCCAAATACGTATCTACACCGCCAACTGCGGATCCCACGTGCGCTCCGGTCGCCGCCAATCAATGCCCTCCAGCAGCATCGACAACTGCGCGCGGGTCAGAGAAACGCTCCCTTCCGTCGCTTGCGGCCAGATAAAACGCCCCCGTTCTAATCGCTTCGCAAAAAGACATAACCCGTCCCCATCAAACCAGATCAGTTTCACCAGGTCCCCTCTGCGCCCGCGAAAGATGAAGACTTGACCCGAAAGCGGATTCTGCTCCAACTTGGTTTGCACCAGGGCACTGAGTCCAGTGAAACCTCGCCGCAGATCGGTCACCCCGGCGGCAATCCAAATCTTGGTGTGGCTGGGCAGCGCAATCATCGCTGTAGACACTCCAATAACACACGCAACAACACTGGATTGGCGCCGCTTTCGACGCGCACTTGCGCATGCTGCAGTTGGATGTGAATCGTCCCCGCCGAGGAGGCTAGCAGGCCACCAGGTTCAGACCATGAGGCTGGCGGCGGAGTGGAACTCTCCCCTGCTACTTGCACCGGCAACAGTTTGGCCTCCCTCCGGCACCCCAGCCGCCCCGCCCGATACAGCCTGCACCAGTTGAAGACCAGATTGGCGTTGACTCCGTGCGCCCGTGCCACCCGCGCCACCGATGCTCCCTCGGCCAATGCCTCTCCCACAATCCGCTGCTTCTCTTCCAGCGATCGATACTGTCGCTTAGTTGTAACGGGTTGCGTGTAAGTGTCCATCATCGCTCCACGTGGACACTATGGTTGGTGTCCACATCGCGAGCATGACTTGCAATTACACGCTTGTCCAGACGGTCAGAGGCGGACGCTTACGCTGAATCTGTTCACGCTCCCTTTGAATTTGACGGTCTATCTCCTTTTGCGCCTTCTTGGCTTGTTCATCGTTAAAGCCACAGAAACCCTTGAAACAGTTCTTGATGCGTTGCCAAATGTCATTCCAGTCGTGGCCTTCCGCGTCACCGAGGGACGCCGGGTTGTTACGAACATATGCGTACAGGTTTAGTGTTTGGGGGTTACCAAAATTGGCATAGGGCACGTCGGTTGGCTTCTCTGCCCAGTCCGGCGTCATGAAGCGTCCGTAAGTTGATGCATAGTACCGCGCTCCGAACTCATCGAGGTTCGACTCGGTGTCCCGCTCCTTTGCATCGAACTTGTAGTGATTCGGATCGCTGCCGGAACTCGATACCATCCCGCCGTAGGGATAGTAGAAGTACTGTGCCTGAATGATTGTCCCCGTTGGATCGTTGGATCGGTGATCACTCCGGTCGAACCGAGGTGGTCTGAGAAATAGTAATGCGGCGTGTTGCTCGGGCGATCCACCCGCGCAATGCGTGCTCCGTTGAGATAGATGTACTCTTCAGTGATCCCACCGCTGAGGTTCGTTTCGGTGAGATATTCGCCGCTCGGCCCCGGCCAATACATCGTCCCGGACGAAGTGCCAGAGATTTTCTCCATGCGCACTCCGTCGGCGTCATAGTAGTAGGAATAATTAGCCGTGCTGCTCAGACGATTCTCGACATCGTATGCCCACGTCGGTGTAATGGTGCCCGTAGGGCATGTGCCAACAAGCAGCAAATTCCCGGCTGCGTCGTAGCAGTATCCGCCGAGCTGATTCGCGTTGCTCGCTGGCGCCGCATTCAGGGTTTCGGCGACGCAACTGCCCATGCTGGAAACGCCGGCAATGTTCGTCAGGTTGCCCCAGTTGTCAATCGTGTAGACTTCGCCCCAGCAGTTTTCCGACGTGGTGTTGGTTGTGTTTGCCTGCGTGATGCGATTCAGCAAGTCGTATTGGAACGCCGTGTCCTTTCGGTAAAGCTGCGTAAGTTGAGAGTCCGGTGGCGATTTTCAGAAAAGGTAACCTTGCGCCACCCAGTACTGCCAATCGGCGATGGCCTGAGCAGTCGATTTGTTTTCGTCCATCGGGGTGAGCTGACACAACGGAACCGCTACGTTTCGGCCCTGCCAGCGGATGAGGACCAGCATGTCGGTGGTGCAGTTTTCTTCTGGTGCCAGCCGCCGAACTTCGACGGACTCTCCTTTTCTGAGTGGGGAAACCACTTTGGCAGTGATGCATTTGGCCTGGAAAGGAAAGTGTATTTTGTCTTCCAGATAGTAATACCAGCCCATGGCGCGCTCCTCCGAGCCATACGCATCGACCACGATCTCGTTCTCGATTCGTTCTTCTCGGGTGTGATTCTTCTTGGTTCTCGCCATAAGTGACTTCACGCGTTTATCCGGGCCAGAGTCTCGCGGTAATTCCAGGGCATCCATTCCGAGGGCTGGGTGGCCAGATCTCCAGCATGTCGCTGTAACTCCGTGAGGTAGTCCAATGAGTTGGCGCCACACAACTCGGCGGTGTGGATGAGTGTCATGAACAGATCGCCCACCTGGGCGCCGTTCAGGGTGCGATAGAAAAGGGCATTCTTACGATGCAGAATCGCACGCTTCAATCCCCTTTCCACGATGTTATTGTCCAGCGGAGTTCCCGCCTGCCGTAAAAACAATGTCAGCGC
>JASHOT010000091.1 GCA_030040965.1 Candidatus Sulfotelmatobacter sp.
GGCGAGGCCGACCGGCACGCGGTATGGCTGGAAAATCAAGGTCTGGAGCCGAAGCTCAGCCCGCTTGATCCAATGGCGATTCTGGATGAAATTCAGCGACTTGTGCCCGGTTATGGCGTCTCCCGCATCAACCTGCTTGCCGGGAACTTCGAGCATACGTCGCTTGAGAATAGCGGCCCCGGCGCCGCGCATAAGCCAGAATCGATTGAGCCTGCGAACGACTGCCTGTTCACGTCAGGCACGCTGGGCCGTTATTCGCGCGCGCTGAAATCGGTGATGGAAAGCCATGAAGTAAAGCATTCAGAAGTCGCAGCAGACTGAGTTTAGTCCCGAGTCCCGAGTCGCGAGAATTTAGCAGCAAATAGTGAGTTAACAGAGGATCGAAGGCGTTGCCAATCTGGATCTACATTCTGGCGTCGGTGATCAAGTCGGCAATCGTGCTGGGAGTGCTGCTGACGGCGGTCGCCTACACGGTCTGGCTCGAGCGCAAGGTCGTCGGCCACATGCAGAATCGCTGGGGCCCTACGCGCGTGGGGCCGTTTGGCCTGCTGCAGCCGGCGGCGGATGGATTGAAGTTTCTTTTCAAAGAGGACCTGACGCCACCGCACGTCTACAAGCCGCTTTACATCGCCGCGCCGATGATCGCGGTGGTCTTTGCATTGACGTCGATCGCCGTTATTCCATTCGGCAATTCCATTACGATCGCCGGCTACACAATTCCGCTGCAGATCACCACCGACGTGAACACCGGGCTGCTGCTCATTCTGGGTGTCACCTCAATCGGCATTTATGGCGTGGCGCTGGCTGGATGGTCCTCGAATAACAAATATTCTCTGCTCGGCGGTTTGCGCGCCAGCGCGCAGATGGTCAGTTACGAAGTTTCGCTCGGACTGTCGCTGGTCGGAGTGCTGATCCTGACGGGCAGTTTCAGCCTCAACGACATTGTGGCCGCACAAGGCGGACATTTCTGGGGATTCATTCCGCGCTACAACATTTTTCTTCAGCCGGTCGGTTTCTTCTGCTACCTGATGGCGGCCTACGCGGAAACGAATCGCATTCCTTTCGATTTGCCGGAAGCTGAAACCGAACTGGTCGCGGGCTACCACACCGAGTACAGCGCGATGAAGTTTGCCATGTTCTTCATGGCGGAATACGCGAACATGATCACGGTGGCGTGCCTGGCTACGTTGCTGTTTTTTGGAGGATGGCACGGGCCTATTTTTGGTCCGGAAATATTGCAGGCGTTGTTGCCGGTGTTCTGGTTTGTGGCCAAGGTTTTTGTGTTTCTCTTTGTTTATATCTGGGTGCGCGGCACGCTGCCGCGCTTCCGCTATGACCAGTTGATGGCGTTCGGCTGGAAATTTCTGCTCCCGCTCTCACTGGTGAATCTGATCGCGACAGCAATCGCGGTAGCGTGGTAAGAGAAAGCAGTACCCAGTTGTCAGTACCCAGCACCCAGTCGAACGGCTCGACTGTGGCGACGGTTCCGCCGTTCGATTTTTCTGGGTACTCGGCACTGGGTACTGGGTAATGATTGATGAGCGTTCACCTCATTTTATTTCTGGCCTTCGGCGCAGTTGCCGTGGCGGGTGCGATCAACCTGCTGGCGCAGACGCATCCCATCAACAGCGCGCTCTCGCTGATTGCCGTGATGGCGGCGCTGGCGGGCGAATATCTTCTGCTCGGCGCAGAGTTCGTTGCGGCGGTGCAGGTTATCGTCTATGCCGGCGCGATTATGGTGCTGTTCGTTTTCGTGATCATGTTGCTGAACGCGGGAGTCGAAGAACGCACCAAAGGCAGCCGTGTCGCAATTTTGTTCGGCGTTCCCGGGATGCTGCTGGGCAGCCTGCTGGTCACCTGGGTCGTGCTGCGTTACTCGGGAACGGAAGCTGTTCCCGCCGGCGCACTGCCGGGCGCTCCCCGAACCATCGGCACGCTGCTGTTTCATGAGTTCCTGCTGCCGTTTGAAATCACTTCCATTCTGATCCTGGTCGCGATCATGGGTGCCGTGGTGCTGGCCAGCAAGCCACCCACAGTCGCTCCCGGCGCTCCGATAAGGAGGGTGGACTGATGGTCCCGCTTTCTTATTACCTGGTGCTCAGCGGAGTCCTGTTCGCCTGCGGCGTCACCGGATTCCTGATCAAGCGCAATATCATCACAATTTTCATGTCGATTGAGTTGATGCTCAACGGCGTCAATCTTTCGTTCGTGGCGTTTGCGGCGCACTGGCATGCGCTCGCCGGGCAGGTCTTCGTCTTTTTCGTAATGGTGGTGGCTGCCGCGGAATCCGCGGTCGGACTTGCGATTATTATCGCTGTCTTCCGCTCGCGCGAAACTCTGAATGTCGATCAGGTGAATCTGCTCAAGTTATGAATCAATTCGAGCCCCAACTCAGATCATGACCGCGAACCTCAATCTTTGGCTGATCCCCGTACTGCCGCTGGCTGGCGCCACGATCAACGGATTTTTGGGAAAGAAATCGTCGCGCACGGCGGTGAGCACGGTCGGACTGTTTTTTCCGGGAGCGGCGTTCGTTTGGGCGGTGGTAGTCGTGTTCCGGGCGTGGGATGGGCTTCCCTATCAGGAATATTTCGCGCACTGGATTCGCTCCGGAAGCTTCACCGCCGACTTCGCCTTTTATCTCGATCAGCTTTCGCTGGTCATGCTGCTCGTCGTCACCGGCGTCGGTTTTCTTATCCACATTTATTCCGTCGGCTACATGTGGGAGGACCCGAGCTACTACCGCTTTTTCACTTATCTCAACCTTTTCATGTTTTTCATGCTGACGCTGATCCTAGGCAACAACTACCTGATGATGTTTATCGGGTGGGAGGGCGTCGGGCTCGCGTCGTACCTGCTGATCGGGTTCTGGATCACGAAAGATTCGGCCGCGTCGGCCGGCAAGAAAGCATTCATCGTCAACCGTATCGGCGATTTCGGATTCCTCATCGGACTGTTCCTGATCATTGAGCATTTTGGATCGCTCGACTTCACCAAAGTTTTTGCGCAGGTCCAGCCGCTCGTGCCGGAATCGAGTGCCGGACTGCTCACGACGATTGGAATTCTGCTGATGGTCGGCGCATGCGGAAAATCGGCGCAGATTCCGCTCTACGTCTGGCTGCCGGATGCGATGGAAGGTCCCACGCCAGTCTCGGCTTTGATTCATGCCGCGACCATGGTGACGGCCGGCGTATATATGGTTTCGCGCTCGCACGTGATTTTTGAGCGCGCGCCCATTGCGTTGACCGTGGTCGCGATCATCGGCACGCTGACGGCCCTGTTCGCGGCAACGATTGGCATTACGCAGACCGACATCAAGAAAGTGCTCGCGTATTCTACCGTGTCACAACTCGGCTACATGTTCATGGCCTGCGGCGTGGGAGCGTTTTCGGCCGGAATTTTTCACCTGATGACGCATGCCTTTTTCAAAGGCCTGCTCTTCCTCGCGGCGGGTTCGGTGATTCACGCTGTCGGGGGCGAGCAGGACATGCGCAAGATGGGCGGATTGCGAACGTATATTCCGTGGACGTTTTTGACGATGGGTATCGCCACGCTTGCGATCTCCGGTATCCCGCCCTTTGCCGGATTCTGGAGTAAGGACGAAATTCTCTGGAACGCTTACCAGAACAACTGGGTTTATTGGCTGATCGGCGTCATTACCGCCTTCATCACGTCGTTCTACATGTTCCGGCTTCTCTTCATGACTTTTTTTGGCGATTATCACGGCGCCCACGTGGATGAACATGGGCACGGCACTCATGGGCACGACGGCCATGGTCACGGCGAGCCGCATGAAAGTCCGTGGGTGATGCTGGGGCCGCTGGTGGTCCTCGCAGTGCTCTCAACCATGGGCGGTTTGGTCGGCATTCGGAATGGCTTCGAGCATTTTCTTGATCCAGTATTCGGTTCGGGCGTCGCCGAGGCATCCAGTGAAGGAGCGAGTCGCAGCATGGAGTTTGCGCTGATGGGCGTCTCGGTGCTGTTCGCCTTTCTGGGACTGGTGCTCGCTTATGTCCTCTACGTGAGCAAGCCTTACCTTCCGCAGAAGATCGCCGACGCACTCGGCGGTTTCTACAACGCGGTTGTGAACAAATATTATGTCGACGAGTTCTACGCCAAAATTTTCGTCAAGCCTCTCGTCGATGGCTCCACGAGTATTCTCTGGCAAGGAATCGACCGCAAAGTAATCGATGACTCGATTAACGACGCGGCCGACGGCGCGCGTCGCGTTTCCGACGAAGTGCGGCATATGCAATCCGGCAATCTGCGATCCTACGCGGGATGGGTCGCGGCCGGCGCCGCGTGTGTGATTGCCTGGATGATCTGGCTGGGGGTTGGACTGGGGGCCGGAAAATGAACGGCGCGATGAACATCGACAACCTCAGCCCATATATTCTGACCCTGGTGACATTCGCTCCGCTTGTGGGCGCGCTCTTGCTGACCGTGCTACCCAGGCGCGATCGCGAGATCCGAATCATTTCTCTGATTTTTTCGTTGCTCACATTTTTTCTTTCTCTGCATCTGCCGGTTCACTTTCATCGCTCCCTGAGCGGCTTTCAGTACGAGATCAACGAAGCGTGGATCTCCAGCCCCAACATTCACTACCACATGGGCGTCGACGGCATCTCGATGTGGCTGGTGGTTCTGACCACATTCCTGACGCCGCTCTGCGTGCTGATTTCGTGGAAGTCGATTCACGATCGCGTGAAGGAATTCTTTATCCTTCTTCTCATACTTGAAACGGCGTTGATCGGCGTCTTCACCTCGCTCGATCTTTTCCTTTTCTATTTTTTCTGGGAAGCCACGCTGATTCCGATGGCCTTGCTGATCGGTGTCTTCGGCCACGAGCGCAAGGTCTACGCCGCGGTGAAGTTTTTCATGTACACGATGATCGCTTCGACGTTTATGTTGGCGGCGATCCTGTGGCTCTATGCACATACCGGCACCTTCGATTTTGTGGTGATCCGCGACCAGATTGCGCGCGGCACAGTGCCGAACTTCCCGGCGGCTGCACAATGGCTCTTCCTCGGATTCTTCATCGCATTCGCCGTGAAAGTGCCACTGTTCCCGTTTCACACGTGGCTGCCCGATGCGCACGTGGAGGCGCCCACCGCGGGCTCGGTCCTGCTCGCGGGAGTTCTGTTGAAGATGGGCACGTACGGCATGCTGCGCTTCAACCTCGGCCTGTTCCCCGAACAGGCGCGGTCTAACGCGCCCTGGATCATGACTCTCGCCCTGATCGGCATCATCTACGGCGCACTGGTGGCGATGGTCCAGCCGAATATGAAGAAGCTGATCGCCTATTCTTCCGTCAGCCATCTCGGATTTGTGGTGTTGGGCATCTTCAGCTTCACGCAACTGGGACTGAATGGCGCCATGTTCGTCATGCTGGCTCACGGCGTTTCGACCGGCGGACTGTTCATGCTGGCTGGCATCCTCCACGAACGCCGCCACACTTACGAGATTCGCGAATTCGGCGGCTTGGCTTCAATTACGCCCGTCTACGCAACCTCGTATCTGTTCATCGTGCTGGCGTCGGTGGGGCTGCCGTTGATGAACGGATTCATCGGCGAATTTCTTGTCCTGAGCGGCGCGTTCCATGCCCGGCCGATCTACGGAATCCTCGGCGCCACCGGCGTCATCTGGAGCGCCTGCTACCTCTTGTGGATGTACCAGCGCGTTTTCTATGGCAAAGTCACCAATCCGATCAATAATTCCATGGGCGACATGCTCGGAGTGGAGAAGGCCGCCGTGTGGCCCTGCGCTGCTATGGCCTTGGTGATGGGAGTTGCTCCGATCCTGTGGCTCGGTGCGATCGACCCCGCGGTGCATGCCACTCTGAATCCCATCGCTCAGATGTTGAGCAAGGTGGTGGGACAATGATTATCCCCGCTTTATTCCAGGCGATTCCTCAGGGCGTCGACTATGTCCGCATCCTGCCGGAACTCGTTCTCTCGGCGTTCGGCATCGTGGTGATGGTTCTCGATCCCGTAATTGAAGAGACGGACAGCCACAAAACGCTGGGCCTGATTGCTCTGGCCGGCGCGGTCGCCGGCCTTGTTTCGACCTGGTACATGTCAGGCTTCCCCGGGCTGGCTTTCTCGAATGAAGTACGCGTCGACACGTTCAGCGTTTATTTCCATTTTTTGATTATTGCAATCGCGGCCGTGATCATCCTGAGCTCTTTCGAATACATGGCCGTGCAACGGATTCGCGCGGGCGAATATTATGCCCTCGTTCTTTTCGGCACGGTGGGCATGGTTCTGATGTCGTCGGCAGTGGAACTTGTGCTGATTTTCATCGCTCTGGAAATCTCATCGATCGCCACTTATATCCTTGCCGGGTTCCGGCGAAACGACGCTTCCAGCAGCGAATCTTCGCTCAAGTATTTCCTGCTGGGTTCGTTTGCCACCGCATTTTTCCTGTACGGAGTGGCACTCATCTTCGGCGCTACCGGATCGACCAACATCGATAAAATCACGCAAACATTGCAAAACAGGCCCGCGCCGGTTCTCCTTTACGTGGCTATGGCGTTGATGTTCGTCGGCCTCGGATTCAAGGTTGCCGCGGCTCCGTTTCACATCTGGACTCCCGACGTTTATGAGGGCGCACCCGCTCCGGTCGTTGGTTTCATGTCGACCGCGCCTAAAGCTGCCGCGTTTGCCGTTCTTTTGCGAGTGGTTTACGTGATCAACGCTCCCGGCCGATTCTGGTTTCTTTGGGTGGCGGCGGCGCTTTCGATGACACTGGGTAATATTGGCGCACTGGTTCAGACCAATGTGAAGCGCCTTCTCGCCTACTCTTCCATTGCGCATGCAGGATACATCCTGGTCGCATTTGCCATGACTACATCCGAGAATTCCTCGGTCGGAATTTCAGCGGTGATGTTCTACACGGCCGCGTACGCGGCGATGAATGTGGGCGCTTTCGTGGTGGTCAGTCACTTTGGCAATGCGGGCGAGCGTTATGTCACGCTCGAAGACTACGAAGGGCTTGGCCGGACATCTCCAATATTGGCGGCGACTCTGACTCTTTTTCTGCTGTCGCTGATCGGTATCCCGATAACCGGCGGCTTCTTTGCGAAGTTTTATGTTTTCAGTGCCGCGCTGAAAGCCAATCTTATCTGGCTCACTATCATCGGTGTTCTCAACAGCGCGATCGGGGCGTATTACTATCTGCGAATCATCGTGGTAATGTACATGCGCGAAGCCCGCACTGAGATTCCTGTCATGCGCATTTCAGCGGGGTTGGCGTTGGCGCTCGTCATCAGCGTCTTCGCCACGCTGTATCTTGGCATTCTTCCCAATCAGGTTCTTAAACGCGCGCAGCAGTCGGCACAAGACCTGCTCGCGCAGCCCGCGCCTGACCCGGAGAGCCCCGCCCAACCCCCGGTTGCTGTGACTCAGCACTATTGACTTTTTGGCGGGTCACCCCAAAAAGCCCAATTGACAACTCTATTGGCCTGCGTGCATTATGTTGTGCACTTGGTTCCCTCCCCTCTCGAGGAACTCAAAGGTCCTGGAGGAGTACATGCTCAAACTGATGCAGAGGCTGTGGTCGGAAGATTCGGGGCAAGACATCGCCG
>JASHOT010000092.1 GCA_030040965.1 Candidatus Sulfotelmatobacter sp.
TGGGAGGGCGCCATCGCCTCGCTCGTGGCCAGCGTGGCTGTGGGATGGATGATGTTTGCATATTCCTTGCCCATCAGTTCGGCACTGCTGCGCTGGGGATTGATCGAGCGCCGTGACGGCTTGTTCGGCCTGGAACAACCGCACATGGGACCGGTCATCGTGCTAACCATTGTGTTGAACATCGCTGCCCAACTTGGCGACCTGGTCGAGTCGCTGATCAAGCGAGGCGCCGGCGTCAAGGATTCCGGCGCGATTTTGCCCGGCCACGGCGGCATGCTCGACCGCATCGATGCCCTGCTCTTCGCCGCCCCGGTGCTGTGGTACTATGCGGTTTGGCGCGTCCTGCAGTAACCTCCCACCCCAATCGCGCGATTTTCCAGAAGTACAGAATCCATGAAAATTTTATTGGTCTCCGACACGCACGGGCTACACAACTCAATTCGGCTTCCGTTCGCCGATGTCCTGATTCACGCCGGGGATCTAACTTCCTCGGGAACGGATAGCCAAGTAGCCGCCGCGGCAAAGTGGCTTGGTTCGCTTCCACATCGTCACAAGATCGCCGTCGCCGGCAATCACGACTGGCTGTTTGAGCGGCAGCCCACCCTAGCCGCCACGCTTCTACGCAGTGCTGGGGTAACCTACCTGCAGGACTCGGGAACCAGCGTGGACGGGCTGTCTATCTACGGTAGCCCGTGGCAGCCGGAATTCATGCACTGGGCGTTTAACGTCCGGCGTGGCCAACTCACAAAATACTGGAAGCAAATCCCCACAGGTCTCGACATCCTGATCACGCACGGGCCGCCCTATGGCATCTTGGATCAGAGAGTTCCACCGGGAACGCGCAGACTTTCACCTTGGGAAGACGAGGAACCATTTGCCGGCTCAGAGCACGTTGGAGACGAGGAATTGCTTGCCGTCGTGGGGCGAGCCAAGCCAAGGGTTCACGTCTTCGGCCACATTCACAGTGGCTACGGGACAAGCAAAAATGAGCACACTGTGTTTTACAATGCATCCCTGTGCGACGACCAATATGAACCCGTCCATGAGCCTTGGGTAATTGATGTGGCCCCGCGCGAGTAGGCCTGTCGCCAGAGGGGAGCGGGTTCCTGCGCTTGGGTAGAAAACTGTAAAATAGAAGTTCTGCTTGCATGAAACGCATCGCCATCCTGGGATCGACCGGCTCCATCGGCCGCAGCACGCTCAGCGTCACCGAAGCCTATCCCGACCGCTTTGAGATCATCGCGCTCGCCGCTGGATCGAATGTCGATGCGGCCTTCGAGCAGGCGCGGCGGTGGCGTCCAAGCGTGATCTCAATTGCAGCCGAAAAAGATGCGGACCTGCTGCGTAGCCGCCTGAGAAAAGAAGGCGTCGCTGCCATCGAAGTCGTTCACGGGCCCTCCGGCGCGGTGCGAGTTGCGACTCACCCCGAAGTCGATTTCGTCGTCAGCGCGATCGTCGGCGTCGCCGGACTCGAAGCGACTTACGAAGCTGTGCGCGCAGGAAAAGTGGTTGGTTTAGCCAATAAAGAATCCCTCGTCGCCGCCGGCGAGCTGATCACTGCAGAAGCGCGCAAGCAGGCGAAGCCGCTCCTGCCGATCGACAGCGAGCATAACGCGGTTCATCAATGCCTGCGCGGCGGGCGGATCGACGAAGTCGAGCGCATCTGGCTCACGGCTTCGGGCGGGCCGTTCCTCAACACTGCCGCCGCGAAATTCCCCGAAATCACGGTGGAGCAGGCGCTGAATCATCCCACGTGGAAGATGGGCCGCCGCATTACGATCGACTCAGCCACGCTGATGAATAAAGGCTTTGAGGTCATCGAAGCCTGCCGCCTGTTCAATCTTCCGCCAGCAAGAGTGGAAGTCATCGTGCATCCGCAATCGACGATTCACTCTATGGTCGAGTTTGTGGATGGCAGCATACTTGCTCAGTTCTCGGTGACGGACATGCGGTTGCCGATTCTGTACGCTCTAACATATCCCGAGCGAATTCAGTCGGATATGCGCTTTCCGGTGGGTGACTTGCGTCATCTGGACTTCTGCCCACCGGACCTGAAAAAATTTCCCTGTCTCCGGCTGGCCTATGAAGCGGCGGAGGCAGGCGGCGCGAAAACTGTAGCTCTCAATGCCGCCGACGAAGTGGCGGTGGCGGCGTTTCTGGAAGGCAGCATCCGCTTTGACGAGATTCCCAGGCTCATCGAAGACGTTCTCACTGAAACGAATTCGGGGAAGCTGGAGTCTATTGCTCAAGTGCTCGAAGCCGACGCCCAAGCGCGCCGATTAGCTCAGCAGCAAGTGACGCATGTAAAGAAGTTTCAACAGGGCCGGGCAACATCTT
Source organism: Candidatus Sulfotelmatobacter sp. (assembly GCA_030040965.1). Classification (GTDB taxonomy): domain Bacteria; phylum Acidobacteriota; class Terriglobia; order Terriglobales; family Acidobacteriaceae; genus Sulfotelmatobacter. The sequence goes on from JASHOT010000092.1 coordinate 2,338, forward strand.
TCGTCTGATTTGTGAATCTAAGAGTTTGGAACCTAAGATTCTTTGGAATCTAACCAGTTGGAGCGTTCGTACCTAAATTATGTCTGAATTTCTGACTTCTCTCATTGCGGTGGCAGCGGTTCTCGGATTCATGATTCTGATTCACGAGTTTGGCCACTACGCCGTCGCCAAGTGGCTGGGCGTGCGCGTCGAACAGTTCGCCATCGGCTTTGGCAAGCGCCTGGTCGGTTTCCGCAAGGGAGAAACGGACTATCGCATTAACGCCATTCCTCTCGGCGGTTACGTCAAGATGAGCGGCGAAAATCCCATGGACGAGCGCACCGACGATCCGCGGGAATTTCTGAATCATTCGCGCTGGCATCGTTTTCTCATCGCCATTGCCGGCCCGACCATGAACATTCTGCTGGCGGTCGTTCTGCTCACGGTCGTCTACATGGTGCACTACGAATATCCCGTCTACCTCGATAAGCAAGCTGTGATCGAGGGCGTGCGCAAGGATTCGCCCGCATCGAAAGCCGGCATTCAGGCTGGCGACCGCATCGCCAAGATCGACGGCATCGAGAATCCCACCTGGGAGCAGGTACAGCCGCGCGTGTGGCTCAGCCCCAACCAGCCGCTCACGGTCACCATCCAGCGCGGCAATGAAACTTTTCAGAAGACGCTCGTGCCCAAGGCCGTGACCTCGTCGGAAGTCGGCTCGGCCGGATGGTTTCCCGAAGAGCCCGTCGTTATCGGACAGCTTGATCCCGATCTTCCCGCGGCGAAAGCCGGCCTGAAAGAAGACGACAAGATCGTCGCCATGAATGGCCAGCCCGTGCCTTCAATCGAAAGCATGATCGACACACTGCAGCAGATCAAAGACCAGCCCGTCGATCTCACGGTCGAACGCGGAAGCCAGACGCTGCATTTCAATCTGCACGCCGTCATGTCGCCCACTGAGGATCCCAAAGAGCAACGCTATCGCCTCGGGTTCATCAACAAGGGCGTCACCAAAGTTACGACGTTGCCTTTTCCGGCTGCGCTGAAACTTTCCCTCCAGCAGAACGAAAAGTACGGCCTTCTCATTCTTGAATTAGCCAAGAAACTGGTCGAGCACAAGATTTCGATGAAGGCCATTTCCGGACCGATCGGTATCGCGCAAGACGCCGGCTACGCCGCGCAACAAAAAGGCTGGACTCCGCTGATGGAGCTCACCGCCGGCATCAGCCTGAACCTCGGCATCTTCAACCTGCTGCCCATCCCGATTCTCGATGGCGGCGTAATTCTTTTCCTGCTGATCGAAGGCCTGATGCGGCGCGATATCAGCATGACTATCAAAGAGCGCGTCTATCAGGCCGCGTTCGTCTTTTTAGTGCTGTTCGCGGTGATGGTCATCTACAACGACCTGATGAAAACGATTCCAGGATTGGCGGATCGGCTGCCGTAGGAGTACTCTGGTGCGGGACGACGAACTTCCGCGTAGTCGCCGCATCCTTCTCTTTTGTCGCGATGCTCATCACGACCGCGCTCATTCCCGTGGCGTATTGGGGTGACAAGAACCCGACCTGGACCAACCGGTTGGTCCTGATTGACTCTTCCGCAGCTTTAGTTTTTCTCATTTCTGTATTCTGGGGAGTGTAAGTAGCCACGGCGCCTACCTCACGCCCTCCACCAGAAACAGGTCGGACAGTTCGCGGTCGTAGGTGTAGGCATAGCTCTTCCCGTCCGCCGTCAAACGCACATTTAGAACGGCAGTTACGCCTGCCGCGTCGCTGGGGGCCAGTGTCGCCACCGGCACGCGCTTTCCTGTGTTGAGATCCAACCGATACACCGTCGCCGAAGTCTTGTCGTCGTGGTAGATGTAAGCCGACTGCCCGTTCCCCGCCCAGTTCACCCACATATCCTCCGGCATCCAGCCCGGAATCGAGCGCGGCTCTCCACCCGCAATGGGATAAAGCTTTCCATTCTCGTTCACATCGCGCGCAAACATCAAATTCCCATCGGGCGACACCAGGTGCGATTCCGAATGATTTCGCTTCAGTGAAATCAGCGGCGTAACGGCGCGCGGCGCTCCGCTCAACTCCTGCAGATACATTCTCCAACCCTGCCCGTCGGCGCCGGCGAAATAGATTGCCCTGCCGTCGGGCGTCCATCCGAGCGATGCGGCCTGTTGCAGGTGGTTGGGACTGAGTCTCTGAGGTTCGCCCACGCCTGTGGGCAAAATATCAAAGGTCACTGATCCTATCCCCGCCTGGTCAAACGCCAGCACCCCGGTTCCGTCCGGAGACAGAACTGGTTGTCCCCAGGTGCCCAGCTTCACGGCTGGCGACCCGTCGGTCTTTCGCAGATATCCCAAACCTGAGGCTCCGGCCGCCGATCCCCAATCGTCGAAGGCGATCTGCTTGCCGTCGGTCGAGAGGTCATGCAAGGCAGCGTAGTCGAGCCAGGACAAATCGCGCTCTTTGGCATCACCCGGGCCGCGGAACTGCAATCCGCTTCTCCACGATTCCTTCGAAATCAGAAGCCGTCCATCCCGTGAAACATCGTGCAGGCGTGTAACGCCAGGCAGGCGCAGCACCAGCCGCTCCTTTCCATTGAGACCCAGACCAAGGATGGCGTCGGCCCACCCTTCCGTTCTGGTCGCAGCAGCCCAGACCTCTTCGCCGGAAGACGCCCATGCCACGCCTTCGACACTGATGAACGGCCCGAAGCGGGCCAATTGTTTTCCGTTGCGATCAACTGCGACTACCCATCCCGCGTCGCCGTCTGCCGAGAAAAACTCCGCAAAAGCCACAGCACTGCCGCGTGGCGAGACGCGCAAATATCCCAGAGTGTGATCACTCTCGTAGATCACTTTTCCGCGTGGAAACTCCACCCGATACTTGCCCCCGACCTCGCGAATGACCGCGATCTCGCTGCCGTCTGCAGTCCAGTCCGCTCCCAGCGCATCTTCCGCCAGCTCGCGCGGCGTACCGCCAGCCAGGGGAACCAACCCCAGCGTGCCCTGGCAGAGCCCGATGTAGCGATCCCGGCAGCCCATCGATACGGCCATCTGCGACGAAGACACTGCCCACAAAGTCGAATTCATCAGATTCAGCGGCCGCGACTCCGGGCTGTCGGGTGCGGTGGAATAAAGTTGCAGCGGCTGCCCATTCCAGCTCGCGCTGTAATAAATCGCCCGACCATCCGTGGCAAAGCGCGCCGCGTATACCAGACCGCGATCAAAGGTCAGCTGATGATATTTCGGCGAGCCGACGGGCGCGGTGAAGCGTCCCGCCATCCAGGCTGCAACCAGCAGGAGAACGATCAACACCCCTACCCCGATTGGCACTGCGCGGTTGTGTGCTTTTTCCACCTTCGCCGGAAGCGTGGCCGCGGTGCTCGATGAGATTCCCGAAACTCCTTCCAGATTGAATGCGAGATCACGCGCCGACTGGAACCGCTGCAGCGGTTTTTTCTCCAGACAACGGCGCACGATCCGCTCCATTGCCGGAGAAATCGGTTTTCCAGACAAACTGATTTCCTGCGGCTCTTCTTTCAAAATCGCAGTCATCGTCTCCGCGGAAGTATCGCGGCGAAACGCGCGCTGGCCCGAGAGCATTTCGTAGAGGATCGTTCCCAGCGCAAAAATGTCGCTGCGGGCATCGGCGGGCTCACCTCGTACCTGTTCCGGCGACATGTAGCCGACGGTGCCAAGAACCGCACCCGCGGACGTGGGCTCGGCCTCAAGGGTCGCACCCTCCTCAGACGTGGCTTCCGGCTTGGTCAGTTTCGCCAGACCGAAGTCGAGAATCTTGACCCGTCCGTCGCGCGTGACAAAAATATTCTCCGGCTTCAGGTCGCGATGGATAACCCCCTTGTCATGGGCTGCCGCCAGTCCCTGCGCGATCTCGATGCCATACTCGACCGTGCGCCGCAAGGGCAACGCGCCGCCGCTAAGCTCGATGCGCAGCGATTTGCCATCGAGACACTCCGAAACCAGATAAGGAGCGCCGTCATGCGTCCCGATGTCGTGAATGGCGAGAATGTTGGGATGGTTCAGCGCCGCGACCGCACGCGCTTCGGTTTCGAATCGGCGCAGGCGGTCGGCATCTCGCGCCAGGGCTGGCGGTAACACTTTAATGGCGACATCGCGCCCGAGGCGGCTGTCGCGCGCCCGATAAACTTCTCCCATGCCGCCCGCCCCGAGCGGTGAAAGGATTTCGTAAGGACCAATTTTCGTGCCCGTGACGAATGGCATTTCGTGCCCGCCATTATAGACGCAACCGGCGAGCACGCGCCGTTTTCAGCACCCAGACTCGTTTTGCGCTCCGGCAGCGTATAGTGTCGGAGTGTCCGTCACCAACACCCCGACCTCCTCAGCCACATCCTCGGAACTCCCGCGCACCCTGGGACTGATCGATGCCCTCTCGATCGCGATTGGCGTGACGATCGGCGGCGGCATTTTTCTGGTGCCCAATCTGGTCGCGCAGCAATTGAACTCTCCCGCAATGATCATCGGTGTATGGGTCTTTGCCGGCGTGGTCTCGTTTTTTGGCGCGCTGGCGTGTGCCGAGCTGGGCTGCGCAATTCCCGCGACTGGCGGGCAATACGTCTACTTGCGCGAGGCCTATGGGCGGATGGTCGGTTTTCTGTGTGGCTGGTCGATGTTCACCGTCGCGCGCACGGCGCAGGTTGCCTGGCTGGCCGTCACGCTTGCCATGTACGTGTCTTATTTCGTTCCGCTCTCGCCGATCGAGTCGAAGCTCCTGGGAAGCGGCGCGATCCTGCTCTTCGCCGCGATCAATTACCGGGGTGCAACCGCTGGCGCGATGGTGCAACGCATTTTTACATTGGCCAAGGTTGCAGGGCTGCTTGTAATTGTCGCCAGTGCGTTCCTGTGGGCGGGCAAAGCGCCAGCCGCGCCGTCGAGCTCGCTATTTCACACTTCACTCAGCAGCTTCGGTGTGGCATTGATCGCCTGCGTGCTGGCTTATGACGGATGGGTGCAGATCACGTTCGTGGCGGGAGAAATTCGTAACCCGCAGCGGAATATACTGCTCGCGCTGGCTCTCGGATCAGCCGCGTGCATCGCCATTTATGTGTTGGCGAATCTTGCCTACCTGCACGTGCTCTCGATTGAGGAAGTCGCCGCCAGCCCGCGCGTGGCTGCCAGCGTCGCCCTCCAAACGCTGGGTTCCCGCGGCGCGGGATTGGTCTCCCTGATCATTCTCACGTCGATCATTGGAACGCTCAACGGCTGCTTCCTGACCAGCCCGCGCGTTTACTTCGCCCAGGCGCGTGACGGCCTGTTCTTCCGCAAATTCGGAGAGGTCCAGCCACGCTTCCAGACTCCGGGCTTTGCCATTGTGGCGCAGTGCGTGTGCGCGCTGGTCCTCCTCGTGAGCGGAGGCTACGAAACTCTGGTCGATTACGCCATGTTCGCGCTGTGGCTCTCCTACGCCTTCATGGTGGCGGGCGTGATCATCTTGCGGCACACGCAGCCGGATTTGCCGCGGCCCTATCGCATGTGGGGCTATCCGGTTACGCCCATCCTGTTCCTCGCCATTACCGCGTGGTTCCTGGGAAACATGTTATGGACGAGGCCCGTGCCCTCACTCATCGCCATGGGCCTGATCGCAACCGGCGTTCCGATCTATTTCGTGTGGGCGCGTCGATCCCGCAATGCTAGTGCAGGCCACCAACCCGCATTTTTCCCTGAGCGCGAGGCCGAACGGGCAGAATAGGCCCGTTCCATCATGCTAAAATAGAGATTCCATGGCAGATATTCAGCGCAGAAAGACTCATACAACCATCGTCGGCGGTGTGCGCGTCGGCTCGGATGCACCAATTGTGGTGCAATCCATGACCAACACCGACACCGCCGACGTCCCATCCACGGTCCAGCAGGTTGCCGCCCTCGCTCGCGCCGGCTCCGAACTCGTTCGCGTCACGGTCAACAATGACGATGCCGCCGCGGCCGTCCCCCGCATCGTCGAAGAACTCGACAAGATCGGCGTCCGCGTCCCCATCATCGGCGATTTCCACTACAACGGACACGTTCTGCTCACCAAATATCCCGAATGCGCCCGCGATCTGGCCAAGTACCGCATCAATCCCGGCAACGCCTCGATCGGCGGTAAAGGCGATGCCAATTTCCGCACCATGATCGAAGTCGCGGTGAAGTATCAGAAGCCGGTGCGCATCGGCGTGAATTGGGGCTCGCTCGACCAGGTGCTGCTCACCCGCATGATGGACGAAAACTCCCGTCTGGCCGAGCCCAAAGACGCCCGCGAAGTCACGATGGAGGCGATGGTCGTCAGCGCGCTGAACTCCGCGGCCCTCGCGGAACAATTCGGCTTGCGCCCCGATCAGATCATTTTGAGTGCGAAAGTCAGCGGCGTGCAGGATTTGATCGACGTCTATCGTGCTCTCGCCGCTCGTTGCTCGTATCCTCTGCATCTGGGACTGACCGAAGCCGGCATGGGCGCCAAGGGCGTCGTCGCCTCGTCCGCCGCCATGGGCGTCGTGCTGCAGGAAGGCATCGGCGACACGATTCGCGTCTCACTCACGCCCGCTCCGCTCGGCGATCGCACCGAAGAAGTGCGCGTCGCGCAGCAGATTCTGCAATCCATGGGCATTCGCAGCTTCACCCCGCAAGTCACCGCCTGCCCCGGCTGCGGACGCACCACCAGCACCTTCTTCCAGGAAATGGCCGAGCAGATTCAGACTTACCTGCGCGAGCAGATGCCCGCGTGGAAGGGCCGTTACGTCGGCGTCGAAGAAATGAAACTCGCCGTCATGGGATGCGTGGTCAACGGCCCTGGCGAATCCAAGCACGCTAACATCGGCATCTCGCTGCCCGGCACGTTTGAAGAGCCCAAAGCTCCCGTTTACGTTGACGGACGCCTCTTCACCACCCTGAAGGGTGACCGCATCGTCGCCGAATTCATCGATATTCTCGACGAATATGTCGACTCGCACTACGCCGCGAAAGAAGTAGTAAAACAGGAAGCAGCAAAAGAAGAAGTTCCCGCCAAAGCGTAGACACGTTACATTAAAAGTTTGGTCACGGCACGGCTTCAACCGCGCCTTGCCAACGTCATTGCTGGTGCGGGCGGGATCACAAAGCCCTGGGCCGCTCGCCGACCGAGTGTATAATCTGCTGGCGAAGGGAAGAGTAGGTACATCATGGTGTTCGGCTCCGTAAAAAGCGAGAGATGTCCGAGTGCGGTGGGCTGTTCTTGAGGAAAATTGACGAGCCAGATCGCACTGTTTACGTTCACATGATGAAACCCGGAACCTATAAGGGGTCTGTCAAGCGGATGGGCTACGCCTTTAGGTGGAAAACAATACCGATTTATGGGCAGCCGACTCCTCGGAGCTGTACGGTGATGAAAGAGCACCCCACCAAGCAGTCTGCTTGAATCCGAGTCGGATCGTGTGGTTCGTGATGGACCGGGTGGTCCACCCTTTCTGAATCGGTTGATCTTTTCCCATTTCCGAAACTGTGTGGGCCCCTTCCTCGTGCTTTTGTAAAGGCGGTCTAGTGCCATTCCATCCACCCGCAAGCCACTGGAAACACTAATACTTGCGCTTTACTTACGCAATTGTAAGTACAGCTTTGTAGGTAAGAAAAGGAACACTTGTGGGAAACTGTGCTAACCCTTGACCCGTCAGCGCCGTACCCGCAAACTAACCTTACTGCCCCATCAGCAGAAATAGCGGAAACTGCGTCAGCGGCTCGCCATTCGCCTGCGGAGGACCCGCTCCGAATGGCGTGGCCAGATCCGTCACCAGCGTGTCAGGCGTGTTCCCATTCACTGCGATCGTGGTCGTCGCCGTGGTGATCACCGCGACCGTTCCTCCATCGCAAAGACTCGTATACACCTTGCTGCCATCTTCCGACGCGACGGCTGACATGCGGAACCGCGCCGCAGTGGGTGAGTACGGAATGTTCGGCGAGCAGAAAGTCGCCGGCGCCATGGCGAAGGGTTGCACGCCGCCGAAGGGCGGGATGAGCACAGGGAAAACTTCTGCGGTGGGCTGGAAAGTCGACGTGCTGTAGACCGTGACTTGCGGAATGATGCAGCCGGCCGCGGTCACGGTCGCGTCCGGGCATGTGGTCGTCGTGCCTGAAGTAGCCGTACCAACCACGTAGCTCGACACGTAGAAACGCGTGCCATCCTGGATTGCGGTCACTGATACGGGAGACACATTCCCATAACTGCAGGTGTAGGTTGCGCAGTTGGTCGTGATGCCAGCTGTGGTAGCGATGGGCGGAGGAGCCACGGTGACCGTCTGCAAGAGATTTGGCGGATCAACGGTGGCATCGAACACGTAGACCGCGCCGCCAGTTGCGGTTGCCGTGGGATTGGTCACATAAAGCCGATTGAGGATGGTGTCGTAGATCATGTAGTTCGCGCCCGGGGCACCGATCGACTGCACCGACATGACAGAGTTTGGCACCGTATTGATCGTGTACAGATTGCTCTCGCCTTGTGTGATCACGTAGACACGTTGTCCGTCCGGCCGGGTCACCATCCACGTAGGATCGGTGCCCAACGGAATGTTGGCCTGCAGCGACAAATCCGTCGGCGAGAGATTGCTGACAGTGCCGTTTCCCTGGTTGGCGACGTAGAGGTTCGAAGCGTTCGGCGTCTCGACCATGGCGACCGGGTGTGTTCCCGCAGGCTGATAGGCAATGTTGATAACCGAATTCGTCGTGGGATTAATTTCCGCAATCGAGTCGGTGCTGGTGAAATTGCAATTCGGGGCGCCCTCCGAACCGTAGTTCGCGACGTAGACTGCGGTGTTCTGCGACGTGGCAATGAAGTCTGGCAGGTACGGGCAAAAGTACGGAAGGTTGTTCGACGGATTAATGGCGCCATTCGTGGGCAAGCTGATCACGACCGGAGTGCCCAGGCCTGTGGCAATGCGAGTGTCGGTCGCGGGAAAGAAAGCGGTGACGCTGTCGGAATCGACGCCGTCCACGCTGCCCGCGTTGGCCACGAACACTCGCGTATCGTTCGGCAGAATTCCGGCATGCGTGGGATTGACGCCCATGTTCGCCGCGCCAATATCGCTGTCGCCGGAGACGTCAATCTGCATGGCTGTGCCAGGTTGCGAAGCAGTGGCGGAGCCAAGATTGAGAACGTTGGCATTGATGCTGAAAACCGCGTGGAAATTTTCCGGGTTGGGCGGGATGTTGTTGATGGGAATCACTACCGGGCGATAAATCTGGCCGCAGGACATCCACAGAATTGTTGCCGCAGCCACTGCCACCACTCCAGCCACACGTCGAAGACTCATTCGAACCCCGAGAGAGAATTGCAATCTGATGATGTTGCGCAGAATGGATTATTGTAATGATTGCCCGCCGTATGCGCCAGAGAGCACCAGCCGGTTTTCAGTTGTCAGATTTCAGATTTTTTGGATCAGAGAATAAGGATGCAGGCAGCTACGGGTTGAGATGCCCGACGGGTGAACAAGCGCTCCACCGACTGAGATACCCGAACGCTATCAGCGGCCGCGGCGCGATTTTGTGGCTGCGGCGCGGGCTGGCTCGGCCTCTGCCGTAGCCGCCGGTTTCTTCTTCCCTTCCATTTGCGCAAGGCTTTGTTTCAAAGCTGCCATCAGGTCGACGACGGGCGCGAGCTTCTTGGGCTTCTCGACCTCGGCCACTTCTCCGCCTTCGAGTTTGGTTTCGATGAGCTTCTTCAGATTTTCCTGGAAATCGTCTTTGTACTTCTCTGGGTCCCATTCGGCAGCGAGCGCTTCGATCAGCTGGTGCGCGACTTTCACCTCTGCATCTTTCAACTCCACGCCTTCCGGCGCACCGAAGCCTTCGACTTTTTTCACTTCGTCGGCGTAGTACATGGTGTGCAGCATCATGCCGCCCTCGGTCGGGCGCAAAAACACCGTGTACTCGCGGTTGTGCATGGTGATTTTGGCGATGGCGACGTACTCGCTCTCTTGAAGCGCCTTGGTGAGCAGGGCGTAGGGACGCCGTCCGGCCTCTTCCGGCATCATGTAATACGACGACTCGAAATAAACGGGATCGACCTCGCTCTCCTTTACGAACTCAAGGATCTCCATCGTCTTGGCGGTCTGCGGCTCGATCTTCTTGATCTCATCGGGCTCGATGAGGATGTACTCGTCTTTTCGGAATTCGTAGCCCTTCACGATGTCACTGCGATCGACGACCTGGCCGTCGGCCTGGCAGACATATTGCTGCTTGAGCCTCGACTTGTCGGTGCGATGCAGCATGTTGAACGAGATGCCCTGGCTGCGCGCTCCGGAAAAAAGGCGCACGGGCATGGAGATGAGACCGAAGGTCAAGTGACCGCTCCAGACTGAAGATGGCATGACGAACCCGCCTGTCTAAGATGCCCCAGAAATGGTGCAACCGCTATGCACCGAAAGTTTAGCGTATAAGATGCATTTTCCGCGGCCAAGATGGCAGCGGAATCCAAAGGCCAATCACCACAGAGTGGGCCGCCAGCATAGTAGACCCAAGGAATGGTAGTTGCAAGCCTGAGTCAGGTCATTAATGCCCGGCGCGTCCATCGCTGGATCGGAAGCTGTGTCTTTCTCCCGAATCCTTTGCATTCTGCTGCTCATCTTCTGAAGAACTCCGTTTTGCCAATAACCTGCTTGCAAAGAACCTGAATCGAGACTCGGATGTGAGGGAGGAATCATGACCGATCCACGCTATCCAATTGGCAAGTTTCATTACGAAGGACCGCCGAGCGAGCAACAGAAACAGCGGTTCCTGGACGATATTGCCAGCGCACCGGCGAATCTGCGAGCGGCTGTGAAGAGCTTATCGGATGCGCAACTGGACACACCTTACCGCGACGGCGGATGGACGGTGCGTCAGGTGGTGCATCATGTGCCCGACAGCCATATGAATTCGTACGTACGATTCAAGCTGGCCCTGACGGAAGATGATCCAACGATCAAACCGTATTTCGAGGATCGCTGGGCCCAACTTGCGGATACGAAGGCGACGCCAATCGAAGTTTCTCTTGCGATGCTCGATTTGCTGCACGATCGCTGGTTGCGGTTGTTGCGTTCGCTTGGGCCAGAGGATTGGAAGCGTACGTTTCGGCATCCAGAGATGGGGCCGATGACATTGGAAAAAAATCTGGCGCTTTATGCGTGGCATGGGAAACATCATGTGACGCACGTGACGGAGTTGAGAAGGAGGAACGGGTGGTGAGTTGGGATAAACTTTCGTCATTTTCTTGGGGTGGGAGCGTCGGCTACAATCGCGGCGATGTCTTTAGGTCGAAACCGTTGTGGCCGTGGCGAGCCCGCGAGCTTCGCTGCGGCGCTGTGTTTCGCAGTAATGGTTGCAATGCCAATGCTGGCGGCACAGGGTGCGCCGCCTCAGTCTGCAAACCAGCCCTCTAGTTCCGACCAATCCGTCGCAGCTGCCGCGCGGGATGCAAAGGCTCAGAAAACTTCGCGCGCCAAAAAGGTTTTTACGGATGAGGACATGGAAGTCATGGCCGGTCCTCTGCCTCGCCTGAACATGGAGGGCGCGGACAATTCCGGAGAGGTCATCGATGCCATCCTGAGGTACCGGGCGACGCATACACCCGAGGAGACGGAAAAAACCGTCCACGCGTGGTTTGATCGATACGACGGGATGCTGCGGGCCGCGATCCAACAAAATGCCAACATCATGTCGGTGCGCAACGCGAATACCTTCAATGCGTACGACCTTTGCCAGGAGAACCAGGATCCCCAAGAATGCCGACGCCGGGAAACCACTGATTTTCAGTGGGGCCGAAGCGACTCAACGGTGATGGTGAAAAATTCGCAGCTTCAATCGAGACTGACACAGCTTTTGATGGAAGTGCGCACGGGACTGATGCCCAAGAATATTCACTACGACTGGTTCAAGATTCGCAACCCCACCGGCGGCGACATCTGAAAATTCACCCAGATTATTCCAACTTCCAAAGCAAGTAGCTCGATGCTTCGCGGAGCACGGCTTCCACACGCTGCAGGGCTGAGTGCGGCCGGGAATCGGGCCGGGGTGCGACGTAGACTGGACCGATTTTTTCGTGCTCGAGCAGTTTGCGAATGCGGAAGACATGGTACGCGTCGCTGACGGCTATGCAGCTGTGAAATCCATTGGCGCGCATAATCACGGCGACACGCTCGGCCGATTGCGAAGTATCAGATCCTTGAGTTTCGGCGATGAGCGCGTTTTCCGGGATGCCTCGCTTGCGCAGGTAATCGTTGCCGACTCCTCCCTCGCTGAAGTTGGGATCGGCGGCGGCGCCTCCGGTAGTGATGACGACGGGAGCGAGGTGCTGCTGATAGAGATCGAAGGCATGATCGAGGCGGGCGCGCAGCACAGGCGAGGGATGACCGGAATATTCAGCCGCACCGAAGACCACGATGGCGTCGGCGGGATTAAGCTCTTGTTGCGATGCGGTGTGGACGATCTGCGCGGCGGTAATGCCAAGAAAGATGAGCAACGCGGCGACGAAGACTACGAAAAGGATCAGCAGACGAAACCATGGTCGGCTTCGGGAATGCTGATTGGCGAAATTGGCCGTCATTATTCTGAATTCTGACGTTATCCGGCTGTGACCTTATCCTCTGTGTCGCGCGGCTCTCGCGCCGTCGTTTTGCCCCGTCGTACGCTTTTGATTTCAGAGCTCCGACCAACTCTCGGGAGCGCTCCGACGGCTATCCTTTAGCGAAGAAAGTCGAAACTTCGTCGCTTGGAATAGCACCTTCGCGAATGACGCGCCAGCGCGCATTTTCGTCGCTTAGATCGATGATGGTCGATGCAATGTCGCGGGGAGAAGTGCCGCCGTCGACGATGATGTTGATGCGTCCCTGGAGTTGGTCGCGCACCTGCTCGGCGGAGGTGCATTCCGAGGCTCCACTGAGATTGGCGGACGTGGCCGTGATGGGAATGGCGGCTGCGGTCACGACTGCGAGCGGGATTTTCGCATTAGGCACACGCAGGGCGACGTTACCGGTATTGGCCGTGACTTTCAGGGGCAGGCGCGAACCGGCTTTCACGATGACGGTCAGCGGCCCGGGCCAGAACTTGCGCGCGAGCGCATAGAACTCTTCCGGCAGATCCTTGGCCAATTCTTCGGCCTGATCCACGCTTTCAATCAGCAGCGAGAGCGGTTTGTGGCGCGAGCGCGTCTTGATCTCGTAGACGCGGTCGACGGCGCGCAGGTTAAATGGATCGGCAGCCAGGCCGTAAAAAGTGTCGGTCGGCATGCCCAGCACCTCGCCGGAACGAATCTGATCGGCGGCATACTTCACCAGGGAAATTTCCGGAGTCTCACTACTGATTTTAACGATCTCGGCGCGCACGGCACCCCTTCCCGCTTGCATCAGGATTTTATTCTTCGGCTCGCGAAACCTATCATAATACGGCAAAAGGCGGCAAATGAAGGAGCGGCGTATCATGCGATTACAGATTAGCCTCAACCTATGACGCGAACGGCAGAACAGCCAGCGAAGACCCAGGCACGACTGCGCCGAATCGAAGGCAGGCATAACGCTCTGGTGAAGACGTTGCGGCAGGCCTTTGCCCATGCTGAACGAACTGAGGAGGGCGACTGCGCGATCGAGGGCGTGCGGATAGTGGAGGAGGCGATTCGCAGCGGGCTACGGTTTCGCGCTGTGTTTTTCAAAGAATCCGCACAAAACGTGGCGCAGAAGCTCTTGCCGCAGATTGGCGCGCACGCGGAAACTTTGCTGCTTCCCGACAGGTTATTCGATGCAGTTGTGCCGAGCGAGACGCCACAAGGCGTGGCCGCTCTGGTTCGCTGGAAGGAATTCTCATTGGAGGACATGAGCGAGCGGGTGCAGGTCGGACCGATGATCGTTGCGGTGGGGCTGCAGGATCCGGGAAATTTGGGGACGACGATTCGATCGGCGGAGGCTTTCGGCAGCGCCGGCATTGTGCTCGGCGAGGGCACGGTGAGCGTGTTCAATTCGAAGCTGGTGCGAGCGTCGGCGGGGTCGGTGTTCCGGCTGCCGGTTGTGGCGGCAAAATCGGCGGGAGGAGTGGAATCGATTTTGCGCCAGCTGCGCGGGCAGGGCGTGCGGTTAATGGCGGCGTCGTCGCACAAAGGCAAGCCGATCGATCAGGCAAATCTCAGCGGTTCGTGTGCGGTGTTGATTGGAAGCGAAGGATCGGGTTTGCCGCGCGGTCTTATGGCGCACGTCGATGAGATGATTGCCATTCCGCAGTCGGCGCCCGTTGAGTCTCTGAATGCAGGCGTGGCAGCGAGTGTTGTGCTGTATGAGGCTGCGCGGCAGAGGCGCGGGAGCACAGGAACTGCGATGAGCATAGGATGATGAGCATAGAATGATCGCGGGTATGGTCGAATGAGCAGCACAGCAGCTTCGAGAACCTGGGAAGGCCGCGTAATCGATGGGAAATTTCCGCTCCAGCAGTGGCTGGGCGGATCGGAGGCGAGCACGGTCTTTGTCACCGTTCATCCTCAGGATAGTTCGCAGAAGGCGGCTATCAAATTGATCGCCGGAGGAGACGCAGCGGCGGCGGACGGTCAACTTGCGAGCTGGAGACCCGCGACTCTGATTTCCCATCCCAATCTGATTCGAATCTTCGAGACTGGACGCTGCCAGCTCGACGGCAGGACTTTTCTTTATGTCGTGATGGAACTGGCGGATGAAAATCTGGCGCAGATTCTTCCTGAGCGGGCGCTGACCGCATCGGAAGTATCGGAGTTGCTGCCGCCGGTGCTGGCCGCGCTTTCGCATCTGCATAGCGCGGGATTCGTTCACGGACGCGTGCGGCCGGCGAATGTGATGGCCATCAAGGATCAGGTGAAGCTTTCGGCAGATCAGCTGACGCCGATTAAAGGCGACCGATCCGCGAAGACGCGCCGCGATGTTTACGACGCTCCTGAAGTCGCCGCCGGCATCATTTCGCCGGAAGTGGATGCGTGGTCGGTAGGAGCGACCCTGGTTGCCGCTCTCACCCAGAATGTGTCGTTTGCCGAGGATGCATCGCAGGGAAACGCAGGCCTGCCGCGTAGTATACCGGAGCCATTTCGCACGATCGCAAGCGAGTGTCTGCGGCTTGATCCGCAGCGGCGTTGCTCGATTGCGGATATAAGGAGACGGCTGCAGACGAACGCCGCGGTTACGCCGGGCGGTGTTGGTCCAGCCGCGACGCCCAGCTCGGTTGCGCCCAATAAAGTTGCGGCGGTTCGGTCGCCAGCTCCGGTTAGGGCGGCGAACCGCAAGCCGGCGTTTGTGATTCTGTTGATCGCTGCCGTACTCGCCGGGATTGTCTTTCTGCTCTTACGCGGCAAACGGGAGACGGAACGGTCATCTTCTGCACAATCGGCTCCGCAGAGCGCCGCTCCGGTTGCTTCACAACCTGCACCTCCCGCCGGCAAGGTTAACGACTCCAAGGGCGCAGTCGTGCAACAGGTGCTGCCTGATATCCCGGCGGATGCGAGAAATACAATCACGGGAACGATCAAGATCGCGGCTCGCGTCGAGGTCGATGCTTCGGGGAAAGTTTCAAGCGTCAGGTTGACATCGGCAGGGCCAAGCAGGTACTTCGCGAGTCGTGTTTTGACAGCCGCGTATAAATGGGAGTTCTCTTCTCCTCGGGTCAACGGACAGCCCCTGGCGAGCGTGTGGATGCTGCGATTTCGGCTGCGGCGCGGAGGAACGCAGGCGACCGCCGAACAGGTTAAGCGATAGTCAGCGGCTGGGTTGACGTAGCTTCCACAGAATCTGCCGCACCATGCCGAGCATGACTTCGGCGTCGATCGATTCAAAATTGAGGCGGCGAACCAGCCGGCGGACTTTTTTCTCGCAGACGGCATCGGTTCCGGGTTTGACGTAGCCGCTGATATCGAGTGACTCACGCAGCATCTGGGTAATCTGCTCCAGCTGGCCGGCAGTCCCTGGGTTCGAGTCCTGTTTTTCCGCGCCGGACGATCGTTTCGCTGGTGCTCGCTTCCCTGATGCGCGATTCACTGATTCACGCGTTGACTGCTCGCGCGCTAACTCATAGGCACAGACAGCGACAGCCTGCGCCAGATTCATCGAGATATGATCGGGCTGCGTAGGGATGTGCAACAGCCAGTGGCAGTGAGTGAAATCTTCGTTGGTGAGGCCAATCTTCTCCGATCCGAACAGAAGCGCGACCGGGCCAACCCTCAACTGGCGGAGAATCACGCGGGCAGAGTGCGCTCCAAGCTGGCGCACAGGATGCTGCAAAGCCCGATTCCGTAGGGCGGTCGTTCCCACGACTAACGTGCTATCCGCAACCGCTTCGGCGACGGTCTGGAATTCTTCCGTGTCCCGCAGGAGATCCCCTGCGTTGACGGCAGAGCGGGCTTCGCGGAAGGCAACTTTGTAGGGATTGACCAGGCGGAGGCGGCGAATTCCGAAATTCGACAGGGCGCGTGCCGCTGCGCCTATATTCAAAGGATTGCGCGGGCGAACCAGCACCACGGCGAGATTGTCGAGACTTGAGCCGGTCGTCTTCGTCTGGACCAAGGACCCAATTCTACGACACGCGATGGGGAGAGGACGTGTGCGGTTCGCCCGATCCTTTTGTCTGTCGAAACAACTCTGCTGTAGAGACTGCGTCTATCGAAACTGCATCAGCTTCTTGCGAAATGACCCTGCGAGGGAGATCGCCCCCGTGCCGAGTAACGCCAGCGTCGAAGGTTCCGGTATCGAGGTCTGCACGTCGGTATTTCCACCTGCGATCATGGTTGAACCGTTAAAGTATCCCTTGCCGGTGTTGATCGTAAGTTGCACGGTAACGCCATTGACGCTGGCTCCGCCCATGGTTCCTGTAACCACTCCCGTGAGCATGTAGTTGTGGGTGCCATTGGCCAGGGTCGTGAGCGTCCATGTAACCGGGCCGGAAAATGTTCCGGAGAAGAGCACCCCGCTGGTGACGCCATCGGAACCATCGCCATCGATAGTGAACGTGCCGCCGGCGGCGAACGATCCACCCATCTGCAGCGAACCGGTTGCGAGAGCACCGGTGGTAAAGGAGACAGTTCCCAGATCGCCGGTGACGGTGCCGAGGCTGCCATAACCAGTGATCGCGGTCAGCGTCGACCCTGAAAGCGACAAACCGGCGCTCGATCCCGCGAGAGTACCACCGGAATTGCTGAAGTCTGTGTCGCTCTTCGCGAGAGCAAGGTTAGGCAGCATCATGATGGAGACAAGGACCGCAGACCACAGAATCTTTCCCGAGAGGCTCATACTTGCAACTCCTTACAATGTTTAGCTGCGATGGGATTTCTAACAACCGACGAAGGACAGATGTGGCTTTTAAAGCTGTTTGACGGACGTGGCTATTAAAGCTCTTTGAAGATAGGGTGGAACCGCCTCGTCAAGCTATACAGCTATGACTGTAGAACCCGGAGAAAGCTCGGGTAGTCATTGGTATGGTACGAGGCGAGGTTATGTGGATGCAGAGGACCGGTGTGATTCATCCAGGGCGCGGATTTTGCATCTTTGAGGTCCTAGCAAGTAGGGTTCCTGTGACGGCTTTTACAGCGAGGTGAAATTGTAAAAAAAATGTCAAAAGCCCATATTTGCGAGCCTCAAGGGTCAAATCGTTGTAAGCTTCAGAGGTCGATTCGCTTCCGGGTGGGGCGTTCCCGGACCGGAAGTTTCTCCCCTTGCGCGACGAAAACAGGAACAAAACTATGGGCAATCTTGCCACACCGGTCAGTACTGCCAGGAATGTGAGTCCGGCGAATCCCGTGAAGCCGACAGGCCGCATCTTGATTGTCGAGGATGATCCGGCGGTGCAAAAGGCGCTTCGGCGGCTATTTGAAACCGAGGGCTATGCGGTCGAAACGCAATCTGACGGCAGAGCCGCGCTTGATAGTTTTCAGGCTTCGGTGCCGGCAGCTGTGGTGCTCGATCTCCGGCTGCCCAAGGTTTCAGGACGCGACGTATGCAAGGAGATCAAAGCGCTTGCACCCACACTGCCGATCGTGGTGCTGAGCGCGGCCAGCGACGTTTCCGACAAGGTCCTGCTGCTGGAGCTGGGCGCTGACGACTACGTCACCAAACCTTTCAGTCCGCGTGAATTGCTGGCGCGGGTGCGGGCGGCGTTGCGTCACACGACCCGCAGCCCGGAAGTGCAGGTTGTGAGTTTCGACGGCATCTCGGCCGATTTTCGCAAGATGGAAATCAAGCGCGACGGCAAGCCGGTGATTTTGACCGCCCAGGAATTCAAGACTTTTCAGTTTCTGGTTCAGAATGCCGACCGGGTAATCAGCCGTGACGAATTGCTGAACGAAGTGTGGGGCTACCAGAATTATCCTTCGACGCGGACGGTCGACAATCACATTTTGAAATTGCGCCAGAAGCTGGAAAAGGACCCATCGAGTCCGGTGCACTTCCGCACCGTGCATGGCATGGGATACAAGTTCGTCCGCTGACCCGCGTGAACCCAACTCAGGAGCTCGCAGCGAGACACAATCAGACAACGTCTGAGCGCACACCCCGCGTCCGTCTGCGCACGCGCTTTCTGCTTTCCATGGTCCTGATTACCGTCGGGCTGACCACGACGAGCCTGTTGCTGGTGCGGCGAAGCGTCGAGGCGAATGTCCGCCAAAGTATTGCCGACAATCTGCGAAATTCGGTGAGCGCGTTTCAGGATTTCCGCCAGGAGCGCGAGACCATGCTCACCAGCGATGTGGCGCTGCTGGCTTACCTTCCGATTACCCGCTCCATCATGGGCGCGCCCGATTCGGTGACCATTCAGGATGCGTCGGAGGACGTGTGGCAGATTGCGCGCAGCTCGAGCGATCTTTTCGTTCTGGTCGATCGCGGCGGCAAGGTCGTCGCCATGCACACCAAGACGCCGGGATTCACGCGTGAGTCGGCTGAACAGTATTTCCAGCAGTCGCTCGATGACGTATCGGAAAACACCAGCCACTGGTGGTATGGAGGCCATCACCTCTATCAGACTTTCATTCAGCCCATCTATCGGGGATCGAGTACGGAAGGCACGCTGATCGGATTTCTCGTCATCGGTTATGAGATCAATGAGCCGCTCGCGGCCATGGTGAAGAAGGTCGCCGGCACCCAAGTGGCGTTTTCTTACGGCAACGAAATCGTCGCCAGCACGCTGACACCGGCGCAGATTCAGGGGCAAAATCTGCAAAACCTCATTGCCAGTTCGGCACAAAGCGAGCCTCGGGACATTGAAATTGGCCAAGAACATTTCCTGGCGACTTCGATCGCGCTGTCGGATTCGCGGACTACCTCGGTTCGACTGAGCGTGCTCGGGTCCTATGATCAGGCGACCAAGTTCATCGACCAACTGAATCGATATTTGCTGCTGCTGGGACTGGCCGCGGTCCTAGTTGGCAGCGGGCTGGTTTTCTTTCTCTCGCACACCTTTACCCGACCATTGGCCAGCCTGGTGGGCGGCGTACGGGCTCTTGAGGGTGGAGATTTTCATCATCCCCTGGATTCGCGGGGAGATGATGAAGTCGCCGAACTCACCCGCGCCTTCGATCACATGCGCACCAGTCTGCTGAAAAGCCAGCGCGATCTGCTCGAGTCTGAGCAACTGGCCACGATCGGGCGCATGGCAAGCTCGATTTCTCATGACCTGCGCCACTCACTGGCTGCGATCGTGGCTAATTCGGAATTTCTCTGCGACAGCGATCTCACGCCTGCGCAACGCGAGGAGTTGTATCAGGAAGTGCGCACGGGCGTGAATCTGATGACGGACCTGATCGATTCACTGCTTGAATTTGCTCGCACTCGCGAGTCCTTGAATCCGGCGTATGCCAGCGTCGCGGAAACCATTCAGCGCGCAGTGCAGGCCGTGAGGTTGCATCCGCGGCATCACAACCGATCGATCGATGTGCTCTGCAACGGCCCGATGACCGGATGGTTCGATCCGCGCAAGCTGGAACGGGCGTTGTACAACCTGCTGTTGAACGCTTGCGAGGCCGCCCCCGCTGTGGGCGGCAAAGTGGAAGTAACCGCGGCAGAGCTGAAAGGCAAAATCACGATTTCGGTGGCCGACAATGGACCGGGCATCGCCGATTCGATCAGCGACCGACTATTTCATCCCTTTGTAAGCTATGGCAAGGAAAACGGCACCGGCCTGGGATTGGCAGTGGTGCAGAAAATTGTGCAGGATCACGGCGGCGAAATTTTCGTGGAGCGAAGACCAGAGGGCGCGACGGTTTTCCGGGTTGAGCTCCCGGGCCGGCCGCTGGATGAATTCCGCCACGCCGATGAGTCTGAAGTGCCGTCGTTTGTGCCCGTGAGGCGCGAAAGCGCGGGACAGGATAGGATTTCACATCCGGACTCGTAGATAATTCTTTTCTCGTTGTCTCTACTATCTCTGGCGAAGCTTCGATTCCGGATCATCGATGCTGCAGGAGGACGGTGTGAAAAGATTCAAGTGCTCTGCCATATGCGGAGCCGCATGGGCGGCAACCGCTTTCGTCGTTTTCATTCCGTTCGCCCGAGCGCAGGTGGATGCGGGAAGTGGCGCCTCCGGCGATACCACCAGCGCTGTCCGCGACCTGCAGGAGCAGGTGCACCAGCTTCGCGATCTGGTGGAAGAGATGCGTGCCGAGAATGCCCAGTCGCGCAGCGAGATGCAAAAGCTGCGCCAGGATCTCGAGGCCACGCGGGCGCTGCTGGAAAAACCTGCCAATGGCACCGGCGAGCAGGTTGCAGCCGCTTCCAACGCAACTTCTTCTGCGACCACCGGAACGTCCGCCGAGCCGTCCCCCACGAATCAAACAACCGAGAGAGTGCCGGCATCATGCGCTCAACTGCCATGTTATTCCTCTCTGAGTGCTCGCGTGCAGAAGCTGGAAGAGTCGACGTCGCTGATCGGATCGAAGATCGACGAACAATATCAAACCAAGGTCGAGACTGCCTCGAAGTATCGCGCACGTCTTCACGGCATCGTGCTCATGAATGCCTTCCGCAATGTTGGCGGATCTGACGATCTCGATTTTCCCGATTACGCCCAGCCGGTCGCTGCCGGTTCGCCGCTGGCCACCATGGGAGCGACCATGCGCCAATCCGAACTAGGACTTGAGATCTTTGGCCCAACCCTAGCTGGTGCAAAGACTTCTGCCGATGTGCAATTCGACTTTGCGGGCGGATTTCCGGCCACCGGCAATGGAGTGGACTTCGGCATCGTCCGGCTACAGACCGCCTATGTGCGGGCTGACTGGGATCAGACTTCGATTGTGGCCGGGCAAGACTCGCTGTTCGTCTCGCCCCTTTCGCCTACCTCATTTGCATCTTTGGCCACACCCGCTTTCGCCTTTGCTGGAAATCTTTGGGGCTGGACGCCACAGTTGCGCGTCGAACATCGTTTTGCCCTGACCGACGAGCAGAATGTGACGGTGCAAGCTGGAGTGCTGGACAATCTCGATTGGGAGTATCCGGCAAATTCGTTTTTCCGTTCTGCGCAAGCCGGCGAAATGTCGGGCCAGCCGGCATATGGGTTACGAACCGCATGGTCGCGGCCCGTGTATTCGCATCCCTTAAGCTTCGGTGTTGCCGGCTACTACGGCAAGCAGGATTGGACGTGGTCTCGCTTCGTGGACGCTTGGTCGGGAATGGCGGATTGGCAGATTCCCATCGTGTCGCGGCTCTCGCTGTCGGGCGAGTTCTATCGCGGACGCGGGATCGGTGGACTTGGCGCAGCGATTGGAACGTCTATCGTGTATGGCGGAAGTCCATCGTATGCCTACACTCCGATCCGCGGGCTCGATACTGCCGGCGGATGGACGCAGCTGAAATTCCAGCTCACGCCGAAGATTGAACTGAACGGCGTCGTCGCAGAAGATGATGCGTTCACGGCCGACATTCGCGGCTTCGCGACCGACCAGAACAATGGCGGCACAATGGGATCGATACTCGGCCGCAATCGCGGGGCGCTGGGCAATGTCGTCTTCCGGCCACGCTCCGATCTTTTGCTCTCGGCCGAACTGCGACGCCTGCGCACCTTCCCTGTTTATACGAGCAGCAGCGCGACCAACCAGGTTAATCTGTCGATGGGGATTCTGTTTTGAAGCGGCTGCTACAGACCGCTGCTTTGTTCGCCTGCGCTGGTGGGTTATGCGCCTCGGCGCAGCAGGCGATAACAACGCACGTCGAACTCACGCGCAGCGGTCATCGCATAAAGGACGCGTCGAAGGCTGTCGTCTGGCTGACGCCGATGGGCGTGGCGGTCGATCCGCCGAAACAAGGCGAAATTCCCAAACTGGTGCAGTACAACAAGATGTTTCATCCTTCGTTGCTGGTCGTGCCGGTGGGAGGCAAGGTCGAGTTTCCCAATCGCGATCCGTTTTTTCACAACGTGTTTTCGCTGTTCGAGGGAAAACGCTTCGATCTTGGGCTCTATGAAAGCGGCACCACGCAGTTTGTGACCTTCGACAAGCCGGGAATTTCTTTTATCTTCTGCAATATTCATGCGCAGATGAGCGCGGTGGTAATTGCGCTGGCGACACCGTATTACGGCATTTCTGACGCGCGTGGAGAAAT
Source organism: Candidatus Sulfotelmatobacter sp. (assembly GCA_030040965.1). Classification (GTDB taxonomy): domain Bacteria; phylum Acidobacteriota; class Terriglobia; order Terriglobales; family Acidobacteriaceae; genus Sulfotelmatobacter. The sequence goes on from JASHOT010000092.1 coordinate 24,847, forward strand.
CAGCATTGCCAACGTCCCCCCCGGCCGCTACGAGATGCAGGTTTTTCATTCCTCGGTCGCGCCGGAAGCGCTGCACGCGCTGAATCGCGAGATCACCGTGACCGCGGGCACAACTTCACTTGGTAGTTTGATGCTCGCCGAAAACGATGTGACGGTCGCTCACAAGAATAAATACGGCCGCGATTACGACCGCCCCGAGCCCGATAGCCCGGCGTATGCGAGGCCGTGAAAGGCGAGGTTTCAAGGTGACAAAGTCTCAATGTCTCAAGGTCATCAGGGTTCTTAATCCGCTTTGAAACCTCGAAACATTGAAACCTGCACTTAATCGGCATAGGGGAGAGGGTCACCCCTCCCTCCCTGCCACACCACCGGATATGCGGGTCCGCATCCGGCGGTTCGGCGGATTAAGCTAAGACCGCACGATCAGAGGCGGAAGGCC
>JASHOT010000093.1 GCA_030040965.1 Candidatus Sulfotelmatobacter sp.
CCACCAGCAGCATGCGCTCCTGCGACTCGCTCAGCATGATCTCGTATGGCGTCATGCCGGTTTCGCGCTGCGGAACGCGATCGAGTTCGATCTCAATGCCTACGCCGCCGCGCCCGCCCATCTCACAGGTCGAACAAGTCAGCCCCGCCGCACCCATATCCTGAATACCAACGATCGCTCCGGTCTGCATGGCTTCCAGACAGGCTTCGAGCAACAGCTTTTCAAGAAATGGATCGCCGACCTGCACATTCGGCCGCTTCGCCTCCGAAGCCACGCTGAATTCTTCGCTGGCCATGGTCGCGCCATGAATGCCGTCCCGTCCGGTCTTGGCGCCGACGTAGATCACCGGATTGCCTTCTCCGGCGGCGCGCGCATAAAAAATCTCGTTCTTTCGCACCAGGCCAAGAGCAAACGCATTGACCAGCGGATTTCCGGAGTAGCACGCTTCAAACTTTGTCTCCCCGCCAAGATTCGGCACGCCGAAACAATTCCCGTACGACGCAACGCCGCTGACCACGCCCTCCATGATCGAGTGATTGCGATGAATCTCGGCTCGTGTGGAGCTGGCACTCTTGCCCGCTGATTCCGTGGAACCGTCGCCATCAGCGGGCAGGAGCGTCCGCTCCACATTGTTTTTGATCGGACCAAAGCGCAGTGAATCCATCACCGCGACCGGCCTCGCTCCCATGGTGAAGATGTCGCGCAGAATTCCGCCAACTCCCGTCGTCGCTCCCTGAAACGGCTCGATGAACGACGGATGATTGTGCGATTCGATCTTGAAGGCGCATGCCCACCCATCGCCAATGTCGATGATGCCGGCATTCTCGCCCGGTCCCTGCAAAACCCGCCGGCTCCGCGTAGGAAGCCGCTTCAGATGCACGCGCGACGATTTGTACGAGCAGTGCTCGCTCCACATCACACTGAAAATTCCAAGTTCGGTGAAGCTGGGCTCGCGGCCCCCGAGAAGCTGCTTGATGTTCTCGTATTCATCAGGCGTGAGGCCGTGCTGGCGGAGGGTTTCCGGAGAAATGGCAGGCGTCAAAGTCGTGGACATGGGAGGAACTTCTATTGTCGCATTTCAGCGCGCGGCGCGATAGACCTGATTATCAGCTGCCTGTCGAGGGAATCTCGTCCAGTTCCCAAGGGCCGCATTCAAACGTGCCACTGCCGTCGCACTGCTTGCCTTCGTTATCAAATCGCAATAGCTCTCCGAGCGCCGTTATGTTCGACTGCATCACGGTCTGCACCTCCACGCCGGTGGGTGCAACTCTTACCACCCTGCCCTTGATGCCATAAACCCCGCTATGCATGTAAACTTCCTGGCCAACCACCAGTGTCTTTGTGTCCATAGCGCGCCTCGCAGCTTCTCAGAATCATATCGTTAGGGTGCAATGAAAATCATCTCTCCCTGCTAGGATTCTGAAGGCATGAAATCCATCATCATCGGCACGGCCGGCCACATCGACCACGGCAAAACCGCGCTGGTCAAGGCATTGACTGGCATCGATGCCGACCGCCTGGAGGAAGAAAAGCGACGCGGCATCACCATTGACCTGGGTTTCGCCCACATGGAGCTGCCCGGGCTCAATGGCGAAAAGATTCGCTTCGGCTTCGTCGACGTCCCCGGCCACGAGCGTTTCGTGCGCAACATGCTGGCCGGTGTGGGCGGCATGGATCTCGTGCTCCTGGTGATTGCCGCCGATGAATCGATCAAGCCGCAGACGAGGGAGCATTTCGACATCCTGCAGCTGATCGGCGTGCAGCGCGGCATCACCGTGCTCACCAAATCCGACGCCGTCGATGTAGAGACACTCGACGTCGTGAAGCTGGAGGTCGAAGAATTTCTGCGCGGAACATTCCTCGAAAAATCTCCGATCATCGCTGTCAGTTCGCTGACCGGTTCCGGACTCGATGAATTGAAGCGTGCCATCGTTGCCGCAACAGCCGAACTCTCGACCCGCGATCCCGCTGCCCTTGCCCGTTTGCCGATCGATCGCGTCTTTACCATGAAGGGTTTCGGCACGGTGGTGACTGGAACACTGATCTCAGGCACCATCCGCGAAGAAGAAGAGTTGGAAGTTCTGCCGGGCGGGCAACGAGTTCGCGTGCGTGGCGTCCAAGTTCACGGACAGCGCGGAGAGGCAGCTCTGGCGGGGCAACGCACTGCGCTCAATCTGGCCGGAGTTGCGAGAGAAGACCTCGCGCGCGGAATGATTCTCGCTCCGGTCTCCACTTTCGCTACAACACGCAATGTCGATGTGCTGCTGAAGCTGCTGCCCTCGGCCGGGCGCCCGTTGCGCAATCGGACACGCGTTCACTTTCATTCGCAAACCATGGAAACCGTGGGCGAAATCATCTTTCACCGCTCAAACGCACTCAATCCCATCCTCACAACAGTCGCCGGAACGCTGCAACTCTCGCCGGGATCGGAAGCGTTCGCGCGCATCCGGCTCCCGAATCCTGCACTTCTCTTGCCCGGCGACCGCTTCATCATCCGCCGCTTTTCTCCCGTCGTCACCATCGGCGGCGGAATCATTCTGGATGCCTCACCGGTTCCGGCGCTAAAAAAAATCACCGTCGATGAACTGCTGCAGCACGCCGCATCAAACGATGCCGAGCAAATGCTCGTCACACGAATCGCCAGGCGCTCGTTCCAGGGACTGACCATCGACGAAGCCGTCCGCGAAACCGGCTGGCGAGGCCATGCCATCGAATCTCATCTGAAGGCGCCATTAGCCAACGGCACTGTGCTGAGATTTAAAGATCTGTTCATCCACGCCGCTGCTGTGAACGCTCTGCGCGAGTTACTGCTTGCGGAACTGGCCGCATTCCACAAAAAGAATCCTCTTGTCCCGGGTATTGGCAAAGAAGAGCTTCGCGAAAAGTTTGCGCTCAATGCCGTAGTCTACTCTTCGGTTCTCGACGCGCTCATGCGGGAAAAAACGATCGAAGTTACAGGCGATCTCGTGCGCCTGCGCGGCCACGGCGTCGTGATGAAGGATGAAGAAGCCGAGTCGAAGAAAACCATCGAAACCGCCTTTGCCGCGGCCGGATTGAAAGTCCCATCGCTGCCCGTGGTCCTTGCCGGACTGAAGATCGATAGGGTTCGCGCCCAGCGCATCGTGACCCTGCTGCTGCGCGACAAAGTGCTCATCAAAATTTCTGAAGACCTGGTTTTTCACCATGCGGCTCTCGCCAGCCTCCGCGCCCAGATGGCTCAGCAGAAATCCAGAAATCCGAAAATGGACGTCGCGACCTTCAAGGAGTTAACCGGCGTCAGCCGCAAGTACGCGATTCCGCTCCTCGAATACCTCGATCGCGAACGCGTGACGCGCCGCGTCGGCGATGTGCGCGAGATCCTCTGAAGCGCCTCCCATGCAAGAATTCCCCAGCGTAGTCACAAAATAAAGTCACGCCCGTAACCCGCCGATATGCTGCTTATGAGACTCCGCGTGGCAGCAGCAGCCTCCGCCTTGCTGATTGCTTTCAGTCCGTTGGTCCTGAGCGCGCAAGGAAACGAAAATGCCGCTCGAGCCAAGGTTCTGGCTCTCGAGCACGTGCGGAACCTGGCAGAAACGTCCGCTGATTTGAAGGCCCTCGATTCCTTGTTCGACCACGATCTGATTTACATCGACGCCGACGGCAGTCTGCTGACCAAGACCGAAGTTCTGGCCCAGGTGAAATCGGTTCCTATCCAGCAGTTCGTGACCGAACAGATGACTGTACAGGTCTTCGACGATACCGCAGTCGTCAATGGGACTTATCGCACGAGCGAATTCAGGAACGGCAAACTGATTGTCTTTCGAGGCCGATTTACCGACATCTGGATGTACAAGGACTCAAACTGGATATGCATTGCCGCGCAAGAGACGCCGATTACATCGCAGGGCACGAACTAGTATGTGCCGAACTAATATGTGCCGAACCAGCATGTCCCGAACCAGCATGACCCGAACTCGTAGGGCCGATCCTCCACCTTTGGATACGCGTAAAGCACGAGCAGGGTTGAGGTGCTGCCTTACTCTCCTGATGGTTTTTCTGATCACAGTTTGCGGCCTCGGCGTGAGCTTGAGCGCGCAAGCTGATACAGCAACCAAGGCAAGAATCGCCGCTCTCGAGGAGTTGTGGGTCGAGGCCCTCAAGGCCAAAGATACGAAAGCCATCGATTTCGTCCTTTACAACAGCGTGCTTCTCGTGAACGACGATGGCTCGGTTCAAACCAAAGGGGCGTTTTTATCTGCGCTGAAAGATATGTTCAAACAGCCGCTTCCGCAGCAGCAACAGTTCACTTTAGAGTCTCTGAACGTCAAGGTCTTCGGCACTACTGCTGTCGCCATCGGCACCTACCGCGTCAAAGGGGTGGAGCGAGGCGCGACGTTTCAGCGGCGTGATCGATTTCTCGATACCTGGAAGTACAAGGACGGAGCCTGGGTCATCGTCGGAACCCAGGCCACACCCATCCTGCACTGAACCAGCCGCTCGCACCGCGCGTCGTAGCGCGTCTCTACAGAAGTGCCCCACGCCATTTTTGCACCTGGCCCACGTCTCGCTTACGATCTGATTTACACTGACACACACCTGGAACGAGGTAGAACGCATGAAGCAAGCTTCTATTGTTGCGATCTTGATCATCATCCTGGCAGTCTGCGCATCCGCGCAAACCAACGATGACGCGGCCAAGTCGAAGGTAATCGCGCTCGAGCAACTCTGGAATCAGGCGTACAAGTCCGGCGACACCAAAGCGCTTGATTCGATCCTGGATGAGAGCATCGTGCTGGTAAATGATGACGGCTCCGTACAAAGCAAGCGCGAATTTCTTGCCAGCGTCAAGTCGTCGCTTTCGCAGCCGTCAGCCCAGCAACAGCAGGTCGCGCCCGAATCGTTGACCGTCCGCGTTTTTGGCGACGTGGCCGTTGCCACCGGAGTGATGAAGGTCAAAGGCGTCGAAAACGGAAAGGCGTACACGCGCCGTGAACGCTTCGTCGACACCTGGCTCTACAAACAAGCGAACTGGGTTTGCATCGGCACCAACGCCACTCCAGTTCTGCACTGAGATCTCTGTTCTCTACTGTTAATTCTTATGCTCCGCATTCGCCCGGCAACCATCCAAGACGCGGCTTTGCTCCGCACCATGATTCGTGAACTTGCCGAGTTTGAGCACCAACTCGAACATGTGACCATCCGCGAAGAAGACCTGGCCCGCGACGGATTTGGTAAGAAGCCTGGATTTCGCGCCTTGATCGCGGAATGGGACTCGCAACCCGCGGGTTACGCGCTTTTTTTCCCATACTATTCGACTTGGGTAGGACCGGGCCTGTTCCTCGAAGACTTATTTGTGCGCCCCGCGTCGCGCGGCAAGGGAATCGGAAAGGCGCTCTTGGTTGCGGTCGCCCGAATCGCAACGGAAGAAAATTGTTGCGGCATGCGCTGGGAAGTGCTCGATTGGAACAAGAAGGCGATTGAGCTGTACAAGTCTCTGGGAGTGGAGCTCCGCCGCGATTGGCTTTCCGTATGGCTCGACGGAGACGCCCTGCAAAAACTCGCATCCAAAGCATGATGAAACCACGCGTAAGAATCATCGGAGCAGGACTCGCCGGATCAGAGGCCGCATGGCATTGCGCGGCTCGCGGAGTCGATGTCGAGCTCTATGAGATGCGTCCCGCTCGCTCCACGCCTGCGCATCAAACTGCGGATTTCGCAGAACTTGTCTGCTCGAATTCGCTGAAATCCGACAGCGAAAATACCGCGCCATGGCTGCTGAAAGAAGAAATGCGCCGCGCCGGCTCGTTGCTGATGGAGATCGCGCGAGAATGTGCCGTTCCCGCGGGACACGCACTTGCCGTAGACCGCGTCACATTCGCATCACGCGTCACCCACGCGATCTCCCGCGAGCCGCGCATCACAATTCGCCGGGAAGAATTGACCAAACTGGAAACACTCGAGCCGGACGAATCTGTCTCCACCATCATCGCCACCGGGCCCCTGACCTCACAGGCCCTCGCGGCTGAGATCGCTCGCCTCAGCCAGAGCATCGATTTCTCCAACGACCCCAACCCATCTGCCGCGCAAGACTCGCATCTGTACTTCTACGATTCGATCAGTCCCATCGTCGAAGCCGACTCCATCGACATGTCGCGCGTCTACATGGCGGCGCGCTATGACAAGGGCTCGGCCGATTACATCAACTGCCCCATGACGCGCGAGGAATACGAACGCTTCTACAACGCCCTGCTCGCGGCGCAGTCGGTCGAGGAACGCGACTGGGAGAAGCTGAATTATTTCGAAGGCTGTCTGCCCATCGAGGAAATTGCTCGCCGCGGCGTGGATACTCTTCGCTTCGGCCCCATGAAACCGGTGGGGTTGAAAGATCCGCGAACCGGCAAAATGCCCTATGCGGTCGTGCAGTTGCGCCAGGAGAATCTGCGCGCCGACTCTTACAATCTGGTCGGATTTCAAAATCACTTGAAATTCGCCGAGCAGGCCCACGTGCTGCGCCTCATTCCCGGACTCGAGAACGCGCGATTCCTGCGCTATGGCCAGATTCATCGCAACACTTACATCAATTCCCCGGCATTGTTATGTGAGTCGCTGCAAATGAAGAATCATCCGCAAATTTTTTTCGCGGGCCAGATTTGCGGCGTCGAGGGCTATGTGGAATCCATCGCCACCGGCCTGCTGGCGGGGATTTACGCAGCCGCCTTCGTATCCGGTGTCGAGATCAGGACAGCTCCACGCGCATCTGCGTTCGGTTCTCTCGCCCACTACGTCACGCACGCCGATCCACGCAACTTCCAACCTGCAAATATCACGTTTGACCTGCTCCCCGCCCTTGAAACGAAAATTCGTGACCGCAAGGAACGTCATCGCCAGCAATGTGATCACGCCCTGCGCGAATTCGATCAATGGATGGCCCACGCTGGCGTTCCCGCCGCAAGAGTATGACCGCCAAATTTGCTGGAGAATCCTGCTGATTATTGAATGCGTCTTGAAACAAATTGATCCCGTTCTGCGTATCTCTATCCAGGGAACGCAAACTGCGGAACGGGCTTACCTTCCGGCCCTGCCCACGTCCAATCCCAAGGATCATGACGCTGCGGGATCTCATCTTCGATGTCATGCGAACGCTGTGGGCGCACAAGTTACGTGCCTTTCTCACCATGTTCGGAATCGCCTGGGGCATCGTCTCCATTGTGCTGATGGTGGCCGCCGGCGAGGGCCTTCGCAAGGGACAGGAAGAGCAATCACGCACGTTGGGCAAAGACATCATGATTGTCTTTCACGGCCGCACCAGCCTGCAGGCGGGCGGCCTCAATGCCGGCCGCAACATTCACTGGGTCGATCCCGACGTCACCGCCGTTCAGGCGGATTCGCCCGATTGCGAATATGCCATCCCCGAACTTGAGCAAAGCGACGTTCGCGTTCACAGTGACTTCAACAACGCTGCCTTTACTGTGACCGGCTCCTACCCTGCGTTTGGCGACATTCGCTCACTCGACGTCGGCGAAGGACGCTTTTACAACTGGGATGACATGCGCGACGGGCGGCGCGTCGCTTTCCTCGGCTCCGATGCGGCCAAGCAATTATTTCCTGAAGGCAACGCTCTCGGCAGCAACGTTTACCTCAACGACTTTCCTTACATCGTCATTGGAGTGATGCAGAAAAAGAAGCAGGACTCAAGCTATGATGGATGGGATGTCAACAAGGTCTTCCTTCCCTTCTCCGCCATGCGCCGCGATTTTCCCGACAAGCCGCCGGGAACATCGATCACATTCGATCAGTTACTGGTGACTCCGAAGTCCGTCGGGCAGCACCAGGCCTGCAAGCATGAAGTGCGCGTGGCCCTGGCGCGCATGCATCGCTACGATCCCAACGACAAAGAGGCCTGTCCGATCTGGGATACGGTGCAGGAAGCGCAAGCCTTCAAGACCATGACCGACGGAATGAAATTTTTCCTCGGTGCCGTCGGAATCGTCACCCTCTTATTGGGCGGCATCGGAGTGATGAACGTGATGCTCGTCGCGGTTCGCGAGCGCACCCGCGAAATTGGCGTGCGCAAGGCGATTGGTGCGCCTTCGGGCACGATCTTGCGGCAATTCTTCATCGAGGCCCTCATCATTGCATTGTTGAGTGGAGCGATCGGGCTCGGCATTGCCTTTGGATTCTGCGCGCTCGTCAACCTGCTGCCCATGCCCGATTTCTTCGCCGGCCTCATCCCCAGTTGGAGTTCGGGTTTAACCGCGGCAGCTCTGCTCGGAACCGTTGCCGTCGGAGCCGCCTTGTATCCCGCGCGCCGGGCGGCCTCGATCGATCCGATCGAAGCCCTGCGCTACGAGGCTGGCGGATGAAAGTCGTAAGGCATTCCGACTTTCCTACGGCGTCATCCCGAAGGTCCGCGTTCTTACCAGCGGGCCGAGGGATCTCGCGTACAACCAGCACCCTCCAATTAGGAGCGCTTGGAACACCGAATCCTTAAACGTGATCTTGCCACTTGGAATCATGGTTTTTGAAATCATTCTCGAAGCCTGGATCGCGCTGAAGCGCAACCTCACGCGCAGTTTCCTCACCATGCTCGGCATCGTGTGGGGCATTGCCACCGTCACCTTGCTGATCGCCTACGGCAGCAGCTTCCGCAGCGTTCTGGTGCACGGATTCGACGCCTTCGGCAAAAGCGTTGTGATCTGCTGGCCGCAGCAGACCAGCGAACAACCGGGTGGCCAGCGTGCGGGGAAAAAAGTCCTCCTCGAACAAGCCGATCTCGACATGGTCAAGGCGACCGCGCCCTTGGTGAAGCATGTCTGCCTTGAAACCGTTCGGCGACCGGGCATCGCCTACGGCGATCGCATGGCTGGAACCGCTCCGGTTCGCGGCGTCTGCCCCGAGTATGGCGAGATGCGCAACGAAGTTCCCGCCGAAGGCCGGTGGATCGACGCCGAAGACGAACTTGAGCGCCGCCGCGTGATCTTCCTCGGCGGACGCCTCAAGGAACAATTATTCAGCGGGCGTCCCGCGGTCGGCGAGACCGTGCTCGTCTCCGGCGTCCGCTTCACCGTGATTGGCGTGATGGCGCGCAAGATTCAGCTCAGCAATTACTTTTCCAGCGACGACGATTCTTCCTGGATTCCCTATTCCGCCGCCGGCGATTTGTGGAACACGCGCTACGCCGCCGTCATGGTCTTTGAGCCCATCGCTCCCCAATTCGAAAAGAAAGCCATGGCCCAGGTATTGGCCGCGATCGCCACGCGCCAGAACTTCAACCCAACCGATCCCAAAGCCCTGCAGATGTTCGGCCGCGACGAATTTCGCCCGGTCATCGATGCTCTCACCATCGGGCTTCAGGTTCTTTTGGCTTTTGTCGGTACGCTTACACTCGGCATCGGCGGCGTGGGCGTAATGAACATCATGCTCGTCTCCGTCGACGAGCGCATTC
>JASHOT010000094.1 GCA_030040965.1 Candidatus Sulfotelmatobacter sp.
AAAGATTTCCGGCGCCGGCTTGCGCAATCCCACAAAGCACGAGCTGAAAAACACACGAAAAATCTTGCCAAGTTCGAATTTCTCGATCCGATATTCGTTCAGCTCACGCGATTCGTTGTTAATCGTCGCCATCAGATACTTGCCGGAATTCGTCAGTCCCCGCGCAAACGCAATCACCTCCGGAACCGGCTTCGACAGGGTGAACATGAACTTGCGAAACTCGTCCCGCGAAAAAGGGCGTGGCTGAAAAAAAATCGTTCGATTCAGATACTCCTCGAGCGTGATCTCGCCGCGTTCAAACGACTCGACCACCGCCTCATGCCGCGGCTTGAAATCCGCTTCGTCGACAGGAAAGCGTTCGAAGGCCTCGCGGCGTTCATTGTGATCCCAGGCATTCGACAGCAGCACACCTCCGACATCCCAAAAAAGCGCGCGAATCTCTGGCAAGAATTTCCTCCGACAGACGAATGACTGAAAGTTTAGATGAAATTTCGCTGAGAAACGCCTGCGGGCGTACGAATCTTGGAAAATTCTCAAACACAAACTCGCCCGATTACCCGCTCCGTCAGGGAGCCGCTCGATCCGTGACCAATGTTTCCTGTTCGCTGTGGAACCTCAGCTGTTTTGCCGATCTGTTCTGGTTAGCAGTGGTGCGGCACGCAGCCTCGCGGCCAAAGTGGCAAGACGAGAGCGGCAAGAAAGAAATGCAAGAAGGAAGAACCATGCCAAAGAGCGAACTCGATAGGCCCGCGAAAGCCTTCGTCGTCGGATTGGCCGGACCCTCCGGCACGGGCAAATCGACCGTCGCACGTCAGATCGCATTCCGCCTCAACGGCCACGCCATTTCCATGGAGACCTATTCGACGTACGATCCCACGCTGAGCTTCGAAGAGCGGTCGCGGCTCAACTACGACGAGCCTTCGGCCATCGATCTTCCATTGCTCGACGGTCACATTCGTCGCTACGCCGCCGGTTTCCCGATCGAGTCGCCCGTCTACGATTTCGGCCACCACCTGCGCCTGGACCGCACCATCCACGTCGAGCCCAAGCCGCTGCTGATCGTCGAAGGCATCCTGGCGCTGCACTTCGCCGAACTGCGGCCGCACTATCAACTCTCCATTTGCCTCGAAGCGCCGGATGAAACCTGCTACCGCCGGCGACAGGTGCGCGACATTACCGAGCGGCAGCGCACGCTCGACCTGATTCGCTGGCAGTACGAAACCACCGTGCTGCCGGCCGCGCGAAAGTATTGCCGCCGAGCAAGCGCTACGCCGACGTCGTCGTCGACACCACTCCCGCTGTGAATGTCGTGGTCGAAAACCTCTGCGACGTCATCTCGGCCCGGTGCGCCCACGCCGCCGCGGCGCGCTGAAGTTTCTGGTTCCGAAGCGATCGCAGACGTGCTGGTAAAAACAAGGCGGAAGGCGAGAAACAATCTTTAAGCGGCGGGGTTGATGTTTGGTCCCTTGGTCGGTGGGAGCTTCGCGAGTTTCTCTTTCTCCTCGAGGAAGCGATTGAGTTCCGCAAGCAATCGCGCAAATTTCTCTTGGTCCTGCTCGAACTGAATTTTCTCGCACAGTTCGGTCATATGTTTGTACGCTTCACCCTTCATAATCCTGTGCCCCTGTTGTTTGCCCCTGGGAGTTTTAGCCTAGCAGCGCACTCTCATACATAGAAACGCCATCTCGCGCCAAAATTGTGGGAGATTGCGACCGATTACCTATGCCATCCAATTTAAAATTGGAGAGCCGCCGAAAATTCCGCTTGACATATTCCTATATAGGAATATATTGACTGACATGCCGCGGGCCGCTACCGACTCCGACGCCTTCAACGCCGTTGCCGAACCCCGCCGCCGCGACATCCTGCACTACCTGGCCAACCAGGAGCGTGCGGTTGGCGAGATCGTCGCCAACCTTGGCATGGAGCAGCCTTCGGTCTCCAAGCACCTGAAGGTTCTGCGCCAGGTTGGATTGGTGCGTGTTCGCCGCCATGGGAGGCATATGTTTTATCGAACCAATGCCGAGGCCATACGTCCAATGCATGACTGGACCAAGTTTTTCGAGCGCTACTGGCAGCGCCAATTGATCAGCGTCAAAGAGCGCGCCGAAGCAAAGATGGATGTTTGGGGCAGAGTACAGAAGCCGGAGTGAGCTTTTAACGTTTCAACGTTTCAGGGTTTCAAAGATCAACAGCTCCAACTGGGAAGGGCCAGACGTTGGGAAACGCGATACGCGACGTTTTCACTTTGAAACTTTGAAACATTGAAACTTTTCAACCTGGAGAAAATCATGCCAGCGACGGCAACAGATCTCGACCAACTCACCATCAACATCGAGCAGGAAATTCACGTGCGCGCTTCGCTGGAAGTTACATTCGAATCGCTGCTCGAACAGCTCGGGCCGGAAAACACAAACCACGAGGGCCATCGCATGAATCTGAAGATCGAGCCGTGGCCCGGTGGCCGCTGGTATCGCGACCTGGGCAACAACAACGGCCATTTCTGGGGCGTCGTGCAGGCCATCAAGCGGCCCACGCTGCTGGAATTCCACGGGCCGCTGTTCATGTCCTATGGTGCGGTTTCGAACGTGCAATACCGCCTGAGCGAAAAGGACGGCGGCACTCTCATCAAATTTCATCACAAGGCTTTCGGAGCCATTGACGCCGAACACCGCAAGGGCGTCAACCAAGGATGGTCGAGCATCCACGAAAGAGTCCGCCGCAGTGCAGAAGCCAAGCGCTAATCGCAGAGCAAAAAGGAGGAACCATGTGTCCGGCATGTATCGCCAGCACAGCAGTTGTCGTCAGCGGGTCGTATCGACGGGCGGAGTCGCGGCGCTCGCGGCCAAGATCCTCCGCTCCAACAAAAGTGACAAAGCGAAATCGGAACCAGCAATCAATTCCACCGAGAGGAGAATGAATGATGCCGACAGCAACTTCTAAGGAACCGGGAACAGTAGCGCGCGCCGACTGGCTCGCCGCCCGACGAGAACTTTTGCGCAAGGAAAAGGAACTCACGCATTTGCGCGACGAAGTCAGCCGCCTGCGCCGCGAACTTCCGCGCGAAAAAGTCGAAAAGAACTATATTTTCGAAGGGCCGAACGGCAAAGAATCGCTCGCCGATCTTTTCGCCGGATGCGGCCAGCTCGCCATCTACCACTTCATGTTCGGCCCGGGATGGAAAGAAGGATGCCCCAGCTGCTCCTATCTCGCCGACCACTTCGACGGCTCGACCATCCATCTGGCGCACCGCGACGTGACTTTCGCCGTCATCTCTCGCGCCACCTATCCCGAAATCGAAGCTTTCAAAAAGCGCATGGGATGGCGCTTCAAATGGGTCTCTTCTCACGGCACCGATTTCAACTATGACTACAGCGTGTCCTTCACTCCCGAACAGCGGAAAGGCCAGGTCCTTTACAACTACGAGATGATGGAGTTTCCCAGCGACGAAGGTCCCGGCACGAGCGTCTTCTATAAGAATGCGGCCGGAGAAATCTTCCACACGTATTCCAGTTACGCGCGCGGACTCGATCCGCTCATCGGCACCTATCAGTGGCTCGATCTCGTTCCCAAAGGCCGCGACGAAGAGG
>JASHOT010000095.1 GCA_030040965.1 Candidatus Sulfotelmatobacter sp.
TGCGAAACCTCGGAACTGGCGTGGAGCAGTCCCTGCAGACAAATCGCACTGGCCTTTACCAGTTTCCTTCGCTCATACCGGGCAATTACGCCATCTCCGCAACGGCGCACGGGTTTCGCGACCTACAGGCACTGGTCCAGGTTCTGGTCGGCAGCACTACTGTGCAGGATTTCCGACTGCAACTGGGAACTGGCGTCGAAACGGTCAATGTGAGTGGGACGCAGCCGCTGCTGCGTCCTACCGAATCTTCTGCGAGTACGGTGCTCGATCGTTCCTTGATCGATGAGCTGCCCCTCAACGGACGAAAATACACCAACTTCATGACGTTGACGCCGAATACCAGCTACGACGGCGACACCGGCTTGGTCAGCGTTGCCGGACAGCAGGGGGGCGAAGATTCCGGCTACGCCAACGGAAATGGTTCCACTTATTTCAGTGTTGATGGCTCCAACGCCACCAACAACTACTTCGCCGACATCGTCGGCCGCAATCGCATTCCGTATTTGTACGGCGAGGATTCAATCCAGGAGTTTCAAGTCGCGGTGAGCCCGTACACGGCAATCTATGGGGGCGGGGCCGGCTTCGTGAATGCGATCACCCGCTCGGGCAGCAATGCCTTCCATGGCAGTGGTTTCTACTACAACCGCAACTCCGCGTTTGGGGCCGAAGACGCGCTCGACAAAGCGGCGGGCAATCCGAAGCCCGAGGATCAGCTGCAGCAATTCGGGGGCACCCTGGGCGGGCCCATCCTGCGCAATCGTCTTTGGTTCTTCGCCGATTACGAGCAGCAACTGCACAACAATCCGATTTCAGTCATCAACTCGGATTTGGCCACGAACTCCTCGAACGTCGACGCCTTTGTGCTCGCCAATTTTTTCCCGCCTTCGGTAACTACGGCGCCGACCTTGCCTCCGCCCAACGGACCTTTGCCGCTGCCAAACCTCGATACCCAACCCCAGCTCCCGGGCGATCCGTATTACCAGATTTACCTGCAACAGATTTCAAATACGCTTTTCGCGCTGAACTCCAACCTTGGCATCAAATCCAGAAAGGGCAACGATTGGGTGATTACGCCGCGGTTGGATTATCAGCCGACCAACCGCGACAGTCTCTTTCTCACCTTTGATGTGAACCGCTTCAACTCTCCAGGTGGCGTCATCCTTGACCCGACTGTCGGCAACTACGGAACGCAAACGCTGGCCAACGCGGATGTGCAAACCTACCTGGCCTCCCTGGGATGGACGCACACATTCTCTCGCATCGTGCTGAACGAATTTCACGCCAGCACGTCAGAGGATAACGAAGTCGCTACCCCAACCGGTTTGGCGCCGAATACGCCGACCGTGGTTCTGGATAGCCCCGCCGCTTTCATTCTGGGCAACGCTCCGTTCTCGATTGGCAGAGTTTTCGAGCGGCAGTACTCCATTTCGGACCGGGTGGATTACGTCATCGGCAAGCATACCTTGCAATTTGGCTTCGATTTCAACCGCACCTTCGATGCGGACACAAACGATGGCGGCGCCGATCCCAACGAAGCGATCGACTTTGGCTCGCCGCTCGGCCTCTAC
This sequence comes from Candidatus Sulfotelmatobacter sp., assembly GCA_030040965.1. GTDB lineage: Bacteria > Acidobacteriota > Terriglobia > Terriglobales > Acidobacteriaceae > Sulfotelmatobacter. Next base: position 1,569 of record JASHOT010000095.1, read on the forward strand.
GAATTTCCCAACCTGGAGGCTTTTGCCCTGGGGGAATACATCAATTTCAATCAGGCCGCCGGGAAACCCACGTTTTCTTTTGCCGTGCCTTACTACGGACTTTATGTGCAGGATTCCTACCGTGCCTTGGCGCATCTGACCCTCGAAATGGGTTTGCGCGAGGACTTTCAGGTTTACCCGCAGCCCGTGGAAAACCCGGCCTTTCCACTGACCGGGCAGTACCCGAATCAGTTCCGGCGGCTGGCGCCGCGGTTTGGATTTGCCTGGCAACCCAGGGAAAACACGGTCGTGCGCGGAGGATTCGGCTTGTTCTATACCAACATGAACGGCCTGAATTACCGCAACGCCGTGATTTCGAACGGGCTGCCTTCGCAACAGGTGGAGGCGAGCACCAGTTACACATCCGGCGCTCCGAACAATCCGCAATTCACCTATCCGGTGTTTCCGACGATTCTTCAGTCCACGGATCCGTTATTCAGCGCTTCGCCCGATATTTCGCTGGTTTCTCCGCAGTTCCGAGCGCCATCTATTCAGCAGGCCAGCTTGCAGATTGAGCGCGAGATTCTTGAGAACACGACCTTAACCGTGGGCACGATGTGGAATCACGGCGTGCACATTATTTCAGGCAGTGCTTACGATCTTAACCTTTGCCCGTTGCAGCCGGAGCAGGTGGGCAATTGTCCGAGCACGGGGACTGGCACGACGACCTACATCGTTTGCCCGCCGAACGTAAGCACACTGCCCTGTAGCGGTCCGACTTATTCATTGCCGAACATGGATAACGGCCTGCTCGTCGACGGACGCATTCCCAATGTGCCCTTCGGCCAGATCCAGGAACTGATCAGCCCGGCGCAAAACTATTACAACTCATTGTTCGTGCAGGTGCAGCGGCGGATGTCAAAAGGTCTGGCTCTGCAGTTCGGTTACACCTGGGCCAAGAGCATCATGCTCGATGGCATGGATTTCAACAACCAGTTCGACTTCAGCAACACGCATGCGCCCTCGCTGCTCGACGAACGTCACCGGCTCACTTTTGGAGCGGTGTGGCGGCCCCAACTGGAACAACTGAGCACCTCGGATACCGGACGGAAAATCCTCTTTGGCTGGACGCTGAGCAGCGTGATGGAGTTCTCCTCCGGCCGTCCCTATGCGGGTTTGCTGAGTCCCGCGTGCACCAGCCTTGTAAGTGGGAGCTCACCCACAACGGTAGCTGCAGCATTCAGCAATTGCGGTCCAATCGCTCCCGGCAATCCTCCCGGCAATGACAACCTGAATGACACCGCCTTCAATGAGGACACCGCAGCAACCGCCGGAGGCATCAATGGCGCCGGGCCTACGCCAGGAATTGGCGTGAACTCTTTTTACGGTCCGTGGCTGGCGAGGATTGATCTCGGCCTGGGACGCAGCTTCGAAGTTCGCGAAGGCAAGGAGCTGGAATTACAGGTGCAAGCCTTTAACGTGTTCAACCATCCTAACTTTTACGTGCAAAACGGCAACGGGATCAACCAGCTCCAATACAACCCCGTTGGTACAACTTGTGGCGACGGCATGACGCCGAACCAGACATGTTTCCTGGTCCCCAACTCAGGGCCGGGCAACTTCGGAACTTTACAGGAAGTCAGTCCAAACGGTTTGCCGCGTGTGTTGCAGTTCTCCGCGCGGTTTACTTTCTAAGGTATTTTTCACTGCGGCGATTCGGGTACGGCCAAACCCGCGTCCTTTCCGGTAGCCAACATGAGAATTCTGATCGTCGAGGATGAAACAAAAACCGCTCACTTCCTGAAGAAAGGATTCAGCGAGGCGGGTTTTGTTGTCGATGTGGCCACAGACGGGTTGGATGGACTGTATCTGGCTGAGGAAGTCGAGTTCGATCTGATCGTGCTGGATGTGATGCTGCCGGGTCTGGACGGTTGGCAGGTTCTCATGCGACTGCGTCAGACCGGCAACCAGACCCCTGTGCTTTTCCTGACGGCTCGCGACGCCATCCACGAACGGGTGCGCGGGTTTGAACTCGGCGCCGACGACTACCTCGTGAAGCCGTTCGCTTTCTCCGAGTTGCTGGCGCGCGTGCGCTCTCTGCTGCGGCGTGGCCCAACTCGCTCCCAGGAAACGATTCGCCTGGCGGACCTCGAAATCGACCTGTTACGCCAGCGTGCCACCCGCGCAGGCCGAAGGCTTGAGCTGACCTCGAAAGAATTCGTTCTGCTTTCGCTCTTGGCGCGACGCGCCGGCGAAGTGCTCTCCCGCACTTTGATTGCCGAGGCCGTGTGGGATATGAACTTTGATAGCGACACCAATGTGGTGGACGTGAATGTGCGCCGCTTGCGCAGCAAGGTGGATGAACCGTTCCCGCTCAAATTGATCCACACTGTGCGAGGCGCTGGCTATGTCCTGGAATCGGAGCAGTAGCTTCGGACGGCTCTCGCGCTTCTGGCGGACCTTGGCCTTCCGATTGACGGCCGGGTACGCGCTGGCCGGGTTGTCGCTCGTGTTCCTGGCCAGCGCCAGTCTCTATTTGCTGCTGCGCTCGGAGTTAGAAAAGAGCACAGATCTTTTTCTCGCCGACAAACTGCATGTGCTCCGTACGATGTTACGCGAGCGGCCGGATGACATCGATGCCTTGCGCGAGGAGATCGAGCTGGAATCGGCCGCGCGCCGCTATGAACAGTTCTACATTCGTCTGCTCGATGAGCATGACACGCCACTTCTGACCACACCGGGGATGGCCGACCAGTTGGATCTGGATCAGTTGATTCATCGGATACAAGGCCGGCCAGAGCACACAGTTCCCATGCAAGGGCGCAACGGTCAAGCCTTTCGTGTCACCAGCGCTCTTGCCAGCGTCGGCTCCGCGGGGTCGCGAAGCGACACGATTCAAATTGCCATCGACGTGTCTCAGCAGGAAGAACTGCTGGCTCGCTTTCGTCGCCGGTTCTGGGCCATCCTTGTGGTGACTTTTGTCGTATTCCCGCTGGTTGGCTATCAGGTCGCGCGCCACGGCATACGTCCTGTGGAAGAGATGGCAACGACCGCCCGCCACATCAGTTCTACCAATTTGCACGAACGCATTCTGGCCGAAGGCTACCCCTTCGAACTGGAATCGCTGGCGGGAACCTTCAACAAGATGCTGGACGGTCTGGAGGAGTCATTTGAAAGAATCTCCAGATTCTCCGCTGACATTGCGCACGATCTACGCACGCCGGTAAACAATATTCGCGGCGAAGCCGAAGTCGCCTTGGCTCGCGCACGAACGATCGACGAATACCGGGACGTGCTCGGATCGTGTCTCGAGGAAGCCGTCCGCCTCTCCGATCTCATCGGCGATCTTTTGTTCCTGGCGCGCGCAGACAGTCCTTTGACAAACCTGCGCCGCGAGACCGTCAACGTAGGCGAACTGCTGAGCGGAGTGCGCGAGTATTACGAAGCCTCCGCCATGGATGCTGGGGTCTCGCTCACGGCCACGATTCCCGGCGAACCGGTGGTTGCCGAATTGGACCGCGCGCTGATGCAACGAGCCGTCAGTAATCTGGTTTCAAACGCCGTAGCACACACGCCGTTCGGTGGAAGCGTCGTGATGCGTGCGTACTCGGAAATCGCTGCAGAGACCGGCAAAGTCCGGATTGAAGTTTCCGATACTGGAGTTGGCATTCCTTCTCACGCGCTTCCGCGCGTCTTCGATCGGTTCTTCCGAGTGGATAGCTCGCGCTCCCAGGCGTCGGGCGGGACCGGCCTCGGGCTGGCGATTGTGCATAGCATCATGCTTCTGCATGGCGGAAATGTTGACATCGCCAGTGAACTTGGGCGAGGAACACGAGTCACGTTGCGCCTGCCGGCCACGGCCGCGAGATGACGAAATTAATTTTCGCTTCATCCTGCGGTTTGTTCTGTTGCAAGAGTGCCAATGCCTGACCGTTCAAGCCTGCTTGCCGGAGTGAAGAGCGTTGAGCCCGCTCACAAAGCTCTCTGAAGGCGGTGCGATTCTTGGCAACTCCACGCGGAAGGTTGCGCCGTTCCCCAAGCTGCTCTCCACGGTGATTGACCCGCGGTGGAGCGTCACAATCCAGTGTGCGATGGCGAGTCCCAGACCGGCTCCGCCTTGCGCACGGCTTCGAGCTTTATCGACGCGGTAGAAGCGCTCGAAAATCCGCTCTTCCACCCGACGTACTCCTTCGGACTGCGCTGGGAGCCGCGCCGTTCCGACTAGCGAACACGGATTTCGAAGGCCTCCGGTTTTTGAGGAGACGTTCAGAATCTTTCGCTGGTATCCAGTCGTAATGCACCTGGGCCAAACGATCCATACAAATAAAGAAGAGGAAAGATGACGATGTCTAACCGTTTGTCTGTTGCGACGTGTGCATACTTGTTTTTCGTGAGTGTATTCGGGTGACTTTTCATGCCGCGACCGCTACCGCGGCTGGTGGCTATGCGGTCACAAGAAAAATCCCGATTCCCGGGCAAGGCAGCTTCGACTATCTCACCGTCGATGGGGGAGCTCGGCGTCTTTACGTCTCTCACGGAACGCAGGTCGAGGTCCTCGACATTGACTCGCTGAGCGTCGTCGGTAGCATCCCGAAAACCCCCGGCGTCCAGGGCATTGCCATCGCGCCCGAATTTGGCCGCGGATTTGTCAGCAATGGACAGGCTTCCACCGTCACGATCTTCGATTTGAAAACGCTGCAGTCGATCGCCAGCGTTCCCACGGGGTCCAAACCCGATGCCATCATTTATGATCCCGACACCTCTCGCGTCTTCGCCTTCAACGGCGACGGCAAGAGCGTGACGGCGATTGATGCAGCCACTGAGAAAGTGGTCGCCACGGTGGATCTGGGCGGAGGGCCGGAGTTTGCGGCGGCTGACGGAAAAGGATCCGTCTACAACAATCTTGAAGACGAAAGCCAGGTTTTGAAGATTAACTCGCGCGATCTCAAAGTTGAGCAGCGCTGGCCCAGCGCTCCCTGCGCGTCGCCTTCGAGTATGGCAATGGATCGGGCGAATCGCCGTTTATTCGTCGGATGCCGCAGCAAAATCATGGCCGTGCTCGACGCGGACGCTGGAAAAGTCATCACAACCTTGCCCATCGGCGATCACGTCGACGCCACGGCTTACGACGCAGAAACCAGGCTGATTTTCAACTCGAACGGCGAAGGCACGATCAGCGTGATTCAGCGTGATTCAGCGTGATTCACCAGGATAGTCCCAATCGATACTCCGTCGTGGAACGGTGAAAACGGCGCCGCGGGCGAAAACCATGGCGCTCGATCCCAAGACGCACCGGCTCTTTCTTTCGACCGTGGAAAACGGACAGTTCGAAGTGCTGGTTGTGGGAAAATAAAAGCGCTCAAGGTCATTCGCATGCGCCAGCAGCACTATTCTTCCATTCGACTCATATCCTTAGTCCTGATCGCGGCCGCCGCATCAGGGATGCTCGGTTGCAGTAAGAAATCGAGTGCGCAGACCTCGACTGTAAATCTGCAACTCGATCTGAAGACGCCTTTTCGTTTCATCGCCTATGGCGATACGCGCTTTCACGATCCAAAAGACACGGACGCTGCGAATCCAGCGGTGCGTGTGGCGCTAGTCCATGCCATTGCTCAGGCGAATCCGGCATTCATCTGCTTTACAGGCGACGTTGTTTATAACGGCTACGACACCGATGACTGGAAAATTGTCGACGCTGAAACCAATGTATGGCGCGAGAAAAAAATTTCCGTCTACCCTGCGCTCGGCAACCACGACTTGCACGGCGATGAGAAAGTCGCATTGGCGAACTATTTTCAACGCTTCCCGGATCTTAAAAACAGCCGGTACTACTCGGTCCGTGCCGCCAACATATTGCTGCTGGTGCTCGACAGTTCCCTCGACGAGACCTCCGGCGCGCAGGGCGAATGGTTGAAGGAAAATCTGGATCACGTCCCCGCAGATGTCGATTTCGTTTTCGTTATGGATCATCACCCGCCTTACACGAGTTCGTCCGACATGAAAATGTTGGGCGGCGGGCATTCGGCGCGTGGACAAGAGCAGGCATTGGCGAAAATGCTGGAAGAGCGTCAGGCGAAGGCACGTTTTCGAATCGTCATGTTTTCCGGGCATGTGCACAACTACGAGCGTCATGAACACGGAGGAGTAACGTATTTTGTGTCGGGTGGAGGAGGCGCGCACGCCTATCCCATTGAACGAAAACCCGAAGATCTTTTTCAAAGCAAGGAGATCAACTATCACTATCTCCTCGTGGAAGTGGATCATCGCCAGTTGACCGTGACGATGAATCGGCTGCAACTGATCGATGGGAAGCCAGTCTGGACACAGCCTGACTCGGTGAAGATCACGACGCCCCAATAGAAGCGGTTTGTTCCAGAGACGGAAATGTCTACGTCCCATAATCAGGACGTATTTCTACAGCGGGATGTTTCCGTGTTTCTTGGGAGGGTTCTTGTCGCGCTTCGTTTCCAGCATGGCTAACGCCTGGATCAGTTTCTTTCGCGTCTCCTGCGGTTGAATGACCGCATCGACGAAGCCACGGTCGGCGACGACATACGGGTTGGCAAATCGGTTGCGAAACTCGTCGATCTTTTCACGGCGGACCTGGTCGCGGTTATCTCCGGCGGCATCGAGCTCCCGCTTATAAACGATGTCAACGGCCCCCTCCGGCCCCATCACCGCGATCTCGGCTGTCGGCCAGGCGTAATTCACATCCGTACGGATATGTTTTGAAGCCATCACGCAATATGCGCCGCCGTAGGCTTTGCGCGTGATTACCGTGACCTTGGGGACTGTCGCTTCCGCAAACGCGAACAGCAACTTGGCCCCATGCTTAATGATTCCCCCGTATTCCTGCGCGGTACCGGGGAGGAATCCAGGCACGTCTTCGAAAGTCACGAGCGGGATGTTGAAGCAGTCGCAGAATCGTACGAAGCGGGCTCCTTTTACCGATGCGTTGATATCAAGCGTGCCCGCGAGCACAGCGGGCTGATTTGCAACAATTCCCACGCTGCGCCCATCCAGCCGTGCAAATCCAACCACGATGTTCCTGGCATAGTGCTCCTGCACTTCGAAGAAATATCCGTCATCGACTACCGCGTGGACGATGTCTTTGATGTCATAGGGCTGATTGGATTGCTCCGGAACGATTTTGTTGAGGGCGGCGTCAGCACGATCGATGGGGTCGGTGCAGGTTCTCCTTGGCGGGTCCTCGAGATTATTCGATGGAACGAAGCTCAACAACTCTCGCACCATCGACAAACATTCAGCATCGTCGTGAGCGAGAAAATGCGCCACGCCCGAGGTCTCGTTGTGCGTCATCGCGCCGCCAAGCTGGTCCTTGGTAACTTCTTCATGCGTCACGGTCTTGATGACATCGGGTCCGGTGATAAACATGTAGGAAGTCTTGTCGACCATTAGCACGAAATCTGTAATCGCAGGCGAATAGACCGCGCCACCGGCGCAGGGTCCCATGATCGCTGAAATCTGCGGCACCACGCCGCTGTACATCGTGTTGCGCAGGAAGATATCCGCATAGCCGGCCAGCGACATCACGCCTTCCTGAATGCGCGCGCCTCCGGAATCGTTGAGTCCGATCACGGGCGCGCCCATTTTTGCCGCCTGGTCCATGATCTTCACGATCTTTCCGGCGTTTGCCTCCGAGAGCGACCCTCCGAACACCGTGAAATCCTGAGCAAAAACATAGACGAGCCGTCCCTCGACGCGTCCATAGCCGGTAACGAAGCCATCGCCATAAATTTTCTGCTCGGCCATGCCGAAGTCGTTGCAGCGATGCGTGACCAGCTTATCGGTCTCTTCGAACGTGCCTTCGTCGAGCAGGAACTCGATGCGTTCGCGGGCCGACATCTTGCCCTCTTTGTGCTGCCGCTCACGCCGCTTGGGGCCCCCACCATCTTCGGCGAGCTGATTGCGTTTTCTCAGTTCCGCCACTTTTTCTGCGAGATTCATGGGCAAGAATTATAGCCGCTCTCCGGCCGTGATCCGTGTGTTGAATCACATACCTCTCGGGAACTCCTCTCGCCTAACTTCTGCGGCCTAAACCTCGCGTTGCTGCTTGCGATACACTGCCCTCAATGTCCTCTCTCGCCGATCAGATGGGCTTCAACTTCTGCGCGCCGGAGCGCCGCGTGTGGAAGGTACGTGACCTGGTCGCGGCGGTGCGCACCCAGATCGAGCGGGAATATTCTGACGCGTGGGTAGAAGGCGAGATTTCGAATTTCCGCGCTCCTGAATCTGGCCACCTCTATTTCACTCTCAAAGATGGCAACGCACAGATCCGGATCGTGATGTTTCGTTCGTCGGCGCGCTTGCTGCGATTCCGTCCCGCCGATGGTCTGCAGGTCGTGCTGCGCGGGCGCGTCACAATTTATGAAGATCGTGGCGAGTTGCAGGTTTCCGCTGAATACCTCGAGCCCAAAGGCGCCGGCTCGCTGCAACTGGCCTTTGAGCAGCTCAAGGCCAAGCTCGAAGCCGAGGGGCTCTTTTCTGCGGAGCGGAAAAAAACCATTCCTTCGCTTCCCTCGCGCATCGGCATCATCACGTCGGGTCAGGCTGCCGCTTTGCACGACCTATTGAACATCCTGCAGCGTCGGCATCATTCGGTAAACGTGCTGATTTACCCTGCCCAGGTCCAGGGTGATGCCGCCCCCCATGAAGTTGCCGCGGGAGTGCGGTATTTCAATCAGCAGAAAAACGTCGAAGTGATCATCATTGCCCGCGGAGGCGGTTCGGCCGAAGATCTTGCCTCCTTCAATGACGAAGGGCTGGCTCGCGTTGTCGCAGCTTCGAAAATTCCCCTCATCTCTGCGATCGGCCACGAAACCGACTTCACGATTCTCGATTTCGTAGCTGACTTGCGCGCCCCCACCCCTTCTGCGGCAGCGGAACTCGTGATTCGCTCGCGTCAGGAGATTGAAGGTCAGGCCGCTGCCTTATACGAACGGCTGGAGCGCGCGATGCACTATCGACTGCTAATGCAGCGACAGGCATTGACGGAGCTGGCCCAGCATGGGGCATTTGCTCGCATGATGGAAGTGATCCATGCTCGTCAGCAGAAATTGGATGATCTCGCACACCGGATGGAGCTGGCTGAGCGACAGGCCATCGAACGATTGCTGCGGCGCTGGGAGACTGTTTCGGCCGCAATCCGCCACTATGATCTGCGACTTGTTCTTTCCGGCATGCGTCGCGAACTGGAAAGCTGGACCTCTGCTCTGGTAGCAGTGACACGGAATGTACTTTTGCAGCATCGCGTGCGCAGCGAGCGCCTGCAAACTGCGCTTGAATCCTTGTCGCCGCTCGCTATCCTCGAACGCGGCTATGCTCTTGTTTTCGATGCTGCCGGCAAATTGGTCAAGGATGCCGGGCAGCCTAATCCGGGTGACGAACTCTCCATCCGCCTTGCTCGTGGCACGCTTCGCACCGAGGTACTGAAAGAGGTAAAGAAGAAGGACCAGTGATTAGGGAGTCCTTCCTCAGGCGCAATGCAATCGCAGAAGTCATAATGCGGTAGTGGGCCACTTTGAATCAAAGTAGCCCGCTACCCATAATGCAGATGGAGCGAAAAATTCCCTGTTTTACAATGGAGTCGAACAACGTCGAATCTGGACCCGGAGACGCCTCGAGTGATTCCCCTGATTACGACATGGCAGCAGGCCGCGTGGGTCGCGCTCGATATTCTGCTGGTCGCCGTACTCATTTACCAGGTGCTGGTGATGATCCGCGGCACGCGCGCGGCTCCGATGCTCGTCGGACTGATGGTCATTGCGGCCGCCTTTTACCTGGCCCACATCGGCGAACTCACAACACTGAACTGGGTCGTAAGCCACGTCTTGCCGTATGTCGTTTTCGCTCTGATCGTTGTTTTTCAGTCGGAGATACGCCATCTTCTTGCCGACCTCGGTCGTCGCTTCAGCTTTCTGCGCGGATCGTCGGCCGAAAGCGATTCCTACGATGACATTGTGTTGGCCGCCAATCTGTTTTCACAGAATCAAACCGGCGCACTGATCGTCATCGAGCGGGAAATTGGTTTGCGCACGCACATCGAGAGTGGCGTGCCGCTGGATGCACGACTTACCTACGATCTGCTGGCGACCATTTTCCGGCCCAGCGCTCCGCTTCACGATGGCGCCGTGATTGTCCAGAAGGACCGGATTGCGGCTGCGGCGTGTTTTCTGCCGCTTTCCATGAATCCTCTGCTTTCCACGCAGCTCGGCACACGGCATCGTGCCGGAATCGGAATTACCGAAGAAACAGATGCCATTGCGGTCATATGTTCGGAAGAGACCGGAGCGATAAGTCTGGCCATTGAAGGAAAGATCGAACGGGACCTTACCGTCGATCAACTTCGCGAGCGATTAAGCAGCGAACTACGCCGTTATATGGCGCCGGTCGCGCTACCCACACCGATGGCCTCGCCAGAAGATGAATTCAATGAGGATTCGGATTCTGCTTTGCACCAGCCGGCATCACCGAGGAAATCGGAAGCAGGCAGTGAATCGGAGCCGCGATTATGATGGCTCTTCTCAAGCGCATTTTTCTGCATAACTTCGGGCTGAAACTGCTGTCATTGTTTCTGGCCGCGGGTTTATGGCTGATGATCGCGCGTGACGAACAGCCGGCAGAAGTCGCATTGCGTGCGCCAATCGTTTTTCAGAATGTGCCCTCCCATCTTGAGATCAGTTCTGAATCGATTCCTGAGGCGCAGATCCGGATCCGCGGCCCCGAGCGCATCATTCGTCAGCTGCAGCCCAATGAAATTCATGCCGAAATCGACCTGGGAGATGCCAAGCCGGGGGAACGAACCTACGATTTGAATACGCAGGAGGTCCGTCATCCGCGGGAGGTTCGAGTCGTTCAAATCGTTCCCAGCCAGTTGCACCTGAGCTTCGACAATCGTCTGACGCGGGAGGTCCAAATCCATCCGAGCGTAAGCGTCGATATCGCAGCGGGAGAGCAGATCGTCAAATGCGTGCTTGATCCGCCGAGCATCAGAATCACCGGACCACAGCAGCATGTGGAGAAAGTCGAAGCGGCAAGCACCGACACGGTGGATGCCAAAGGCGTGAACGGTACTGCTGTGTTCACCACGAATGCATTCGTGGCCGATCCGCTGGTACAGGTGGTCGATAGCGCCTCCATCCGAGTTACTGTCACGGTTCAGAAATCACGACCCGGTATTGCACATTGAATTGACGCCGTTCGCAAGGAACTGTTCTCGTTTATCATCTTTAGTTTTCCTCGCGACAAGTGCAAAAGTTTCTATGAGTGAAACCAGGCAATTGTTCGGTACCGACGGCATTCGCGGTGTGGCCGGCGAATTCCCGCTGACCAAACAGAGCACATATTCAATTGGACGCGCTTTAGGACACGATCTCGTACGATCCACGCGCTCGGCACAAGCCATTATTGGGCAGGATACGCGCGAATCCAGCCGCTGGATTGCCGATCGTGTTGCCGAGGGCCTGGCTGCGGTTGGCGTTGAGGTTCACAGCGCCGGCGTGATTACCACGCCCGGCGTCGCCTTCCTGGCACGTTCTCGAGGATTTGCCGCTGGCGTGGTCATTTCGGCTTCGCACAATCCCTGGACGGATAACGGAATCAAGGTTTTCTCTGGCGATGGATTCAAGCTTTCGGATGCGCGCGAACTGGCGATTGAGAAAGAAATCTTTACGCTCTTGCAGAATCCCGCGGCTGCCGATGACACCGCCATCAAGATTCCCAAGCCTTCGTTGCCAGGCGATGCTTCTCTGCGCGAAGCCTACATTCATTCACTCGCTGCGAGCGTAGCATCCGACTTGCGAAAGCTGCGCGTGCTGGTGGACTGCGCCAACGGCGCAGCCACAGCCGAGGCGCCCGAACTGTTTCGTACTCTTGGCGTTCCGGCGACTTTCATTCACGTATCGCCGGACGGGAAAAACATCAATGAAGGCTGTGGTGCGCTCCATCCCGAGACGCTTGGACAAATGCTCGCCCAGTCGCCCGGAAAATTCGATCTGGGAGTCACATTCGACGGTGATGCCGATCGCGCTCTTTTTTGCGATGCGAGCGGGCGTGTTATGAATGGTGACGCCGTACTGCTGGCTGCAGCTCGTGACCTGCAGGCGCTGAGAAAACTGAAGGGCGACACCGTTGTCGCTACAACCATGTCGAATATGGGGCTGGAAATCGCGCTCCGAAGAGCGGGGATTGGAATGATTCGAGCCAACGTCGGCGATAAATACGTGCTTGAAGAAATGCTCAACACCGGCGCGACTCTCGGCGGGGAGCAGTCCGGCCACATCATTTTTCGCGATGGAGACTCAACGACCGGCGATGGCCTGCTTACTGCGCTCCGGCTGATGGATATCATCGTGCGTAGCGGCAAGTCGCTCGCGACTCTGGTGGCCGATTTGAAAGTCTTTCCACAGAAAATTCAGAACGTGCGCGTGCGTGAAAAAATTCCCTTCGCTCAGGTGCCATCAGTGCAAGCTGCAATCCTCGCCGCCGAGCGCGAACTCGATGGCAATGGCCGAGTCGTCGTACGCTACTCCGGTACGGAGGCGCTCGCGCGCGTCATGGTGGAGGCCGAATCAGAAGAAAAAATGCTGAACATCACCAACAAAATTGCCGAAGAGATTCGCATCGCGCTGGGAGTTTAATCGCCAAGTAACTGGCCATGGCAAAAAAGAAGCCCCACTCCTAACGGAGCGGGGCTGCGATAGTTGAACGTCATTTTTCTACTGTGCCGGAGTTCCAGTTGCTACGGGCGTCCCTGGCGTTTCGGCCGTTACTTCCTGAGCCGAAACCGGATTGATCCTCACCGTATCCAGAATCTGCTCCAACCGTCCGAACACCTTGTCGCGATCGATGTGCTTGATCAGCCCGTCCTGATTCGCAACCGTGGTCACGTTCA
>JASHOT010000096.1 GCA_030040965.1 Candidatus Sulfotelmatobacter sp.
ACGTCGGCTTCTCTTTCTCGAAGCCTTTAGCGGCAAAGGGAAAAGGCATCCAGGAGGCATAAGAGTGATGGAAGCACGGGTCCTCGGGACAAATATGAGCATCCGCATCGGTCCCGGTACGTCGCGGCGTATCGGGCTGCCGGATTTTGTAAGCGGCGCGGTCGCGAATCTGCGCCGCTACAACTTCGATCAAATCAGCCAGCAAGCCGGCGCCGCCACGCTGCCACCTCAGCCGGGAACATACCTCCGGTTCCCAAACACGGCTTTGCGCCTCCAGCCCTCGGCTGCGCGCCAGGTTCCAATCCAGCGTGAAGTCCCCGCTGACAACAACAGTTTTCGCATCCGTTCCCGCGCTCGTTGTTGGTGTTTCCGATGTCTGAGGCAAGATGCCCTCCACTGAAACATGGCAATTCTACATCTTGCGAGAAGGGTGCAGCCTTAAGCCTCAGAAGCGTACGGCGTAGACTCCAAAGGCAGTATGAGGGAAGCCCAAACGTATTTGAACGAGAAAACTGGAGAGAGCGTGACCTGGGACGCGATCTGGAAGGGGCCAAGATCAACGCTGAAAGAATACCTTGACCGATGGTTTGAGACAGCCGTACGAGCGAGAGTGCGCCCGAAAACCTTTCAAGATTATCAAGGGATGCTGCATCGGTACGTCCGACCCATTCTTGGTGACAGAGGTCTGGCCGGAATGCGACCGCTATATCTGCAGACCATGTATCAACAGATGACCGAACGCGGCCTGTCCTCTCGGACGCTCCGTTACGTGCATGTTGTGCTGAAATCTGCAATGCAGGAGGCCGTGCGGTGGCGTTTGTCACTGGAGAATCCTGCCGATGGGCTCAGAGTGCCGCAGCAACCACGGAATGAAATGCGGGCTCTGAGCGTCGATCAGGCAAGGACGTTACTCAAGGTGCAGTGCGCACAAAGTATGGGCCAGTAGTCGCGATCGCGCTTACGACTGGTATGCGCCCCAGCGAATATTTGGGTCTTAAGTGGCGGCGCCAGCCATCCGATCGAGGGCCAGGCGTGTGCCCAGGCGATAAACACATCGCGCAGCCTGTTCGCGCCGATCAGATGAGAATGCCCACAAGAACGCCACCGGGAGCAATTCTTCCTGGCTGCAGTTGCCCAGAACATCAAACGACGGCTCCGCTTCCTCAGCCGACCGACAACACCTACTATGGAAGCCGCCTCTTAGGTGAAGTGGAGGCGAACCTCGATTGCAGCCATAATCGCGGCCAAGAGTTCCTTTCGATCATGGGTTTTTTCAACACCCACGCCTGATTACCTCAATTGACGTTTCTATACCTCAAGTTGACATTTCTATTCCTTAATTGACGTTTTTGCTTCTCGCCGAGCCATAAAATTCAAGCGAAATTTGAGTTGTGATTCGGTCTGGGGCTGAGTCGGCGCATATCTCCGACCGGAAATCCTAGAAGACCCTTCCGGTGTTGCGACGTTAGAAACAGCCCCTAGGCGTAATCACGAAATATCGTGCCGCCAGCGAGGTGGAGAACTTCCCGAAACCATAAACAGCATCCGCGATAGCGGTGAGGGGGCTCATGAGCAAATCGATCAGAGCAGGAGCGTGGACAGCAGTTGTGGCATGCGCAGGATGTGTCGGAGTTTTTGGGAGCTTGCGTGCCGCACAGGAGCCAGCGGTGCCGGAAGTACGGTACCCCAGAGTGGATGTTGCGCTAGACACGATGGAAGCCCGAATTAAAGCGCAACGCGAAACAATTCAACAGTTCAAGGTGTTCCACGATTTTCAATTCACCGACAAGCTGAAAGAAAGCGGCATCACTTTCACCCATCATGCGGTGCCCGAGGCTACCGACGACTACATGAAGGTGCATTACGACCACGGCACTGGCATAGCGGTTGCCGATGTAGACGGGGACGGACTCTATGACATTTATTTCGTCAATCAGGTTGGCGGTAACGAGCTGTGGAAGAATCTCGGCAACGGAGAATTCAAGAACATTACCGACGAAGCCGGTGTGGGACTAAAGAACCGCATCAGCGTGGGAGCCTCGTTTGCCGATGTCAACAATACCGGCCGTCCGGACCTGTTCGTGACCACCGTGAACCAAGGCAACGTGTTGTTCCGAAACGACGGCAACGGGCACTTCACAGATGTGACCGGACAATCCGGCCTCGGCGCGGCAGCACATTCATCGGGCGCCTTGTTCTTTGATTACGACCGCGACGGCTTACTGGATTTGCTGGTCTGCAACGTCGGTGTTTATACCAGTGACCAGAAGGGACCCGCGGGTGAGTATGTAGGATTGCAAGACGCGTTCTTCGGCCATCTCCATCCGGAGCGATTCGAAGGCCCGAGGCTCTACAAAAACCTGGGGGATTACCGCTTCACGGACGTTACCGCGGAAGTGGGGCTGCAACCGAAGATGTGGAGCGGAGACGCGGACGTTGTGGATTTGAACGGAGACGGCTGGCCCGACATTTATTTTCCGAACATGCAGGGAGCGAACCACTACTTCGAAAATGAAGGCGGCAAGAAATTTGTCGATAAGACCTCCACGTATTTTCCCAAGACCCCCTGGGGAGCGATGGGCGTCAAGTTTTTCGACTACGACAATGATGGCCGCATGGATCTGTACGTTACCGACATGCACTCCGACATGATGGCGGTAGGCGTTCTGCCGAAGGAAGAGAAGGAGAAACTGGCGACGCAGCCGCCTCCAGAGAAGGTGCTAGGCGGACCAGCAAGCCATTACATTTTCGGGAACGCGTTCTATCACAATCTTGGCGGGGGAAAGTTTGAGGAGATTTCCGACAAAATTGGCGTTGAGACATACTGGCCCTGGGGAGTCAGCGTCGCTGACGTAAATGCTGATGGCTGGGACGACATCTTCGTCGCTGGCGGAATGAACTTTCCCTTCCGCTACGGCATTAATTCGATGCTGCTGAACAATCGTGGCACGAAGTTCCTCGATTCGGAGTTTTTGCTGGGCATCGAACCTCGCCCCGTGCCGTACACAAAGTGGTTTGTTATAAACTGCGGCGCATCTCTCGGTCCGTCGGAACAAAGGATCTGCGAGGGTTACAACAGCAAGATCATGGTTATGGCGCCGAAGGCCAGCCGCTCTTCGGTCATTTTCGACCTGGATAATGATGGGGCGTTGGACATCGTAACCAACGACTTTAATTCCGAGCCGCAAATTCTAATGAGCAATCTGGCACAACGGAGGAAGATTCATTGGCTGAAGGTGTTACTAGTCGGGAGCAAGTCCAACCGGGAAGGTTTGGGCGCCATCGTGCGGGTCATGGCGGGCGGCCAAACATACACCAGGTATAACGACGGGAAATCGGGCTACTTGTCACAGAGTGACCTGCCTATGTATTTCGGCCTGGGAGACACCGCGAAAATCGATAGTGTAGAAGTGCAATGGCCATCGGGACAGGTGCAGACCGTCCGCGAGAACCTGAGGGAGAATCAGGTGCTGGTCATCGCAGAGCCAAAGTAATTCTCGACGGGCTTCGCTGGAGGAAGGCTTGCTTCTGCGCTTCGGTCTGGTTGCCAAAGATTGCTAAAAGGGGAAATTTGCAGGGAATCTTCCTGTTGCGAAGCAATTTGCCGAACAACTGGGCCGATTCAGTTCACCGTAAAGCTCGTGGTACTAGCTGCGGTCCCACCCGGAGTTGTTATCCCGATCTTTCCTGTCTTTGCCCTTGTGGGCACGGTTGCCATTACTTGCGTGTCGGAGTTCACGGTGAAGCTAGCTGCCTTTACCCCCCCAAACGTAACTGAGGTGGTCTGCGTCAGGCTGACCCCCGTGATGGTCACGATGGTTCCCACTGCTCCGCTGGTTGGACTGAAACTTGTAATCTGCGGCGTCAGCCGGAATTCCACATTGCTGTTGAGCACGGGTTGCGACGATTGATCGTCGTCGGCTCTGACGGTGTAATCTCGCTGGCGGCGTTGCGATGGCTCGCAGATCAGAAGGAGAGCTTTGTGATGTTGGAAAGAGATGGTTCTGTTCTGATTACCACGGGCCCGGCTCGCGCTTCGGATCCCCGGCTACGGCGTGCGCAGTCGCTTGCTCACGCGTCCGGAGCCGCATTGCGCATCACGCGGGAACTGGTCAGACAGAAGCTCACCGGTCAAGAGCTGGTCGCGCGAAATAAGCTTCTGGACCCTACAACCGCCGATGCCATTGCAACCTTTAGCAAGGAATTGCCCACGGCCCAGAACATTGCATCGATCAGGCTAATTGAAGCCCAGGCAGCGTCAGCGTACTGGTCAGCGTGGCGCACGCTCCCACTCATTTTTCCAAAGAAGGACTCACCTAGGGTTCCCGAGCACTGGCGCAGTTTTGGGACGCGAATCTCACCTTTGACCGGATCGCCTCGACTGGCAGTCACGCCCGGCTGTGCCATGATGAATTATTTGTATGCGCTGCTTGAAACGGAGGCTACCCTCGCCGCACGCGCCTTGGGCCTAGATGCGTCGATCGGAATATTTCATGTCGATCAGCCGAATCGAGACAGTCTGGCGTGTGACCTGATGGAACCAGTGCGCCCCCAGGTGGACGCGTATCTGCTGGATTGGATCACTACGCAGCCTCTGAAACGCGAATGGTTTTTCGAGCAGCGCAATGGAAACGCGAGGCTGATGGCCTCACTTACCGAAAAACTTTCCGAGACGGCTCCGACCTGGGGTCGTGCGGTCGCGCCGGTTGCCGAGTGGGTTGCACAAGCGCTGTGGAGTTTGGCTGGCAAATCGACAAGCAAAGAACCAACCTTACCAACTCGCCTCACACAACGGCAAGAAGCGAAGGCCGAGGAAATACCTTTGTCATTCGAAAAAATCCTGTGCCCCGTCGAGTAAATATCTGTGAGATTTGTGGGGCAGAAGGAGTGCGAAACCACTACTGCCGATCATGTGCAGTTGAAGTTTCCAGGGAACATATGGCTCAGGTCGCGCTCATAGGTCATGCCAAGCCGAAAACGCAGCGTACAAGGGCCCGCATTTCCAGCGCTCTGAGCGACCATGCGGTTGCAAATTCGTGGTACGACCCATCAAATCTGCCCAGTTGGCTGAATGAAGAGTGCTATGTTCAGCAGATTCAGCCGCGACTGAGAATGATCAAAGTCCGGGAGATATCCGATGCCATGCAGGTATCGAAGGCATATGCTGGACTCATCCGTTCGGGTCGGAACCGCCCGCATCCGAGGCACTGGCAGGTGCTAGCAGAGGTAAAAATGCACACGCTGTTAGACCTGCACGGCAATATTCCCTCATTTATCCGCATCACTGATGGCAAAACCGCTGACGTGAATATTCTGGATGAGTTCCTTCCGGAAGCGGGGGCATTCTACGTGATGGACCGCGGCTACATCGATTTCGCTCGCTTGTTTGTATTCCCACTCTGCTCCGCCTTCTTCGTCGTGCGCACGAAAGAAAATGTTTTGCTGCAGCGCCGCTACTCTCATCCTGTCGACAAGTCCACCGGTGTACGGTCGGATCACACTGTCATCCTAACTACCATCGAATCGGCAAAAGCCTATCCCGATCCTTTGCGTCGCGTCAGTTACTTGGACGTGGAGAACCAGCGCCGCTTGTGAAATTCCTGACCAATAACTTCCAACTGCCTGCACTGATGATCGCCCAGATCTACAAATGTCGTTGGCAAGTAGAATTGTTTTTCAAGTGGATCAAGCAGCACTTACGAATCAAAGCGTTTTATGGTACGAGCGACAATGCCGTGAAGACTCAGATCTGGATCGCAGTCTCGGTTTATGTCTTGGTGGCTATCGTCCGCAAGCGCCTCGGGTTGGAAATGAGTCTTTACCAAATCCTACAGATTTTTAGTATCACCCTGCTCGAGAAAATGCCCATTTCATGCGTGCTTGAGGCGTTCGACTCCCGTTCCGAGTTACTCGATGACTCCAACCAGCTGATTCTATTCGACATTTAACCGGACAGTAGTGGTCCTGGGTGCAGGTGCCTGACTGATCCCAATTGGTGGCTTGTACCACCAACTTGCGCTCGCTGGTTACGCCGTAGAGATAACCAAGCAGCAGAATGCGCAGCAACAGTTCGGGATCAATCGAGGGCCTACGGGTCTCGCTGTACCTGTCTTTCAGTTGCTGCCGCACGAAATCGAAACTGACGTGCTTTTCGATCAGCCGCAGTAGATGGTTCTGTCTCGAATTATCAGGATGAAAAATGGCGCACTCAGGGCGATGAGCAGGAAGAGGTAGGCGACAATTCCAATAATGGTGACGCTTACTTTCCATACGAAGCAAGGAGGACGGAAAACTAGAATCGGTCTCATAAAGCCCCAGGAGGCTGATTGTTGCTGTTCGCTTCCGGACAGTGACAGTCCGCTGGTGGACAGAATGATCCCACTGTTTCCGCAACAATGTTCGACTCTTGCTTGACAGCCAAGGAGTTACTCACTGGAGCAAGCTTGGTCAGAGCCTTGCTACACCGACTCGCCTGGGGCACCTTTGTCGCCGTCGCGTTCCCGTTGAGCAGGCGCGGTATGCGCGAAGTCGATATCATCGTTGCGCCGAGATACGACAAAAAACG
>JASHOT010000097.1 GCA_030040965.1 Candidatus Sulfotelmatobacter sp.
ACCAGTGTGAGAGAAAACGCGATCAGGGCCCAGAGCTTACAAGAGTTTGTCGGGGAGCCCATCGGTACCCTCCAAATTTTTGGAGACGTCGTTACAGGCTGAGTACTTTACGAAAAAATCGCTGGCAGGGCAATGGAAGGTTTGGGGGCAGGGGTGGTGTATGGGAAATCCAATAACTCCCATTCTTTCGCAAAGAACACGAAAGAATGGGGCACCGCAATCGCGGCCGGCTGGACAGCCGAGGGCTGCTATCCCTGCATTTCCGTTTGTCGGCGCTTGCCGCGGCCCCTGGTGACGCCGACGCGGGTGAGGGCGCCCGCGCCACATGAGGCACACCTACTTCAGCGTTACTAGCTTCTCCACTAACTCCGAGTAATCTTTCTTCTCGATGCCGTGGACCTGCTTGTTGTACTCATCCACTTTTGACGAATAATTCATCGAGCAGAATTTGGGGCCGCACATGGAGCAGAAGGCGGCGGTTTTGTATCCCTCTTCGGGGAGGGTTTCATCGTGCATGCTGCGGGCGGTAGTGGGGTCGAGCGAGAGTTCGAACTGTTTTTCCCAGTCGAACTTATAACGTGCGTAGCTCAAGGCGTCGTCGCGGTCGCGGGCGCCGGGACGTCCACGGGCAATGTCAGCGGCGTGCGCGGAAATCTTGTAGGCGATGATGCCGTCTTTGACGTCTTTTTCGTTCGGTAAACCTAGATGCTCCTTTGGCGTGACGTAGCAGAGCATGGCCGCGCCGTACCATCCGATCATGGCCGCTCCGATGGCGGACGTGATGTGGTCGTAGCCGGGAGCGATGTCGGTGACGAGCGGGCCGAGCGTGTAGAACGGCGCTTCGTAGCAGAGTTCAACTTCCTTATCGACCTGTTCTTTGATCTTATCCATGGAGACGTGGCCGGGGCCTTCGATCATGACCTGCACGTCTTCTTGCCAGGCTTTTTTGGTCAACTCGCCCAACGTCTTTAGTTCGGCAAACTGGGCTTCGTCGCTGGCGTCGGCGACGCAGCCGGGGCGCAGTCCGTCGCCGAGGGAGAAGCTGACGTCGTACTTCCTGAAAATCTTGACGATGTCGTCAAAGCGCTCGTAAAGGAAATTCTGCTTGTGGTTGTAGGCCATCCATTGGGCGAGGATGGCGCCGCCGCGGCTCACGATCCCGGTGATGCGTTTTGAAACCAGCGGTAGATACTGGATCAGCACCCCGGCGTGAATGGTCATGTAGTCGACGCCCTGCGCTGCTTGCTCTTCGATGACTTCGAGCATGACTTCGGCATTCAGGTCTTCGACGCGCTTCACGCGGGCGATAGCCTCGTAGATCGGGACGGTACCGATGGGCACGGGCGAGTGGCGCAGGATCTCTTCGCGAATCTCGTGAATGTTGCCGCCGGTGGAAAGATCCATCACGGTATCGGCGCCATAGTGGACGGCGGTGTGCAGCTTTTTGAGTTCTTCGTCAATATTCGATGTGACTGCCGAGTTGCCGATATTCGCATTGATCTTGCACAGCGACGCGACGCCAATTGCCATCGGCTCAAGTTCGGGATGGTTGATGTTGGCGGGAATGATCATGCGGCCGCGGGCAACCTCGTCGCGGACGAGCTCGGGCGTGAGCTTTTCTTTGTGCGCGATGAACGCCATCTCTTCCGTGACCACACCCTGGCGGGCATAGTGCATTTGAGAGAAATTGCCATCGGTGTTCGATTGCTTGCGGCGGGCGATCCACTCCGCGCGCGGTTTGGGGACTGCGTAGCTGCCGTTTCCGTTGCCGTTGGAGGAAGTCATGGTGAGGCCGATCCTTGAAGGTTTTTCTAGACTCCAGATTATACCCTTCGAAGCGGCACCGACGAGCCTTATGCGTAGATGCGATGGCGAGAATCGGAGATAGCGATCGGCAATCGCCCGATCTATGAACGCTGACGGCGGATCATCCATTCCGCAATCAGCGCGTTCGGCACCCAACACAGCCAGGACGCGGTAATGAAAGTCAGACGGAATGGCCAGTGCAGCACGGCCAGCATGATCGGCATATATACACGGAGAGTGACCGCGGCAAGAGTCAGAGCAAAATTGCGGATCATCCATTGCCGGTGAGCCACGATGTTTCCCGCGCGAATCTTGCGGTAGGCCTCGAGGCCGGTGAAGAACCAGAGCACGGCGAGGATGCCGAAGCCCAGGTGAGTTGCGATCCCTTCTTTCGAAACCACGGCCATGGCAAAACCTGCGAAAGAGCCGAGCATAACTGCAAGCAAGTAGAAGCGTCCCAGCCAGCGGTGGAGGTTCAGGGCGCGGGACCGCAGCCAATGTGAGAACTGCCACGGCCCGGCAAGCAGCGCGCCCATGCCTCCGGCGATGTGCAGGCGCAGGGGCACAATATAGCGGGCAAAATGTCGGTCATGCGGCAAAAGGAGGAAATAGCTGGAGGCATAAACAACTACGCCCGCCGACAAGACGAGCATGATCCACCACAAGGCTGTGGTCAGGCGGGACCGTCGCACGGGAAGTACAGAGCTCGGTGGATATGACGCAAGTTGAGCCATGGATTCCCCAGATCGATTCGGTTGATCTCTTACTACGGAAGAATGAGCGTGAAAGTTCCACAGTTGGGGGCTGCGGTGCGAGCGTTTCCTGATAATGGGACACTCGGCATTGTCTGTCGGATGGGGTCGAAAAAACGGAGGGGCACTTATGAAACTCGTGCCCCTCAAGGCTTGCGTGGCTTAGACTTCCGGTGCAACCACCATAGTGATTCTGCTGGCGCCAGCGGCTCGGCTGGCGTCAATTGCCTGGACCACCCGTGCATACGGAACCGCGCCGGATGCTTTCAGGATCACGATGCGGCCAGTACGATTGTCAAAAAGCTGCGCCAGTCGGCTCTGCAACGCTGAAGAATCGATCGGATCGTTATTCACTTTGATCTTCAGCGCTTGCTGCCCGGCTTCGATCTGTACCGTGACCAGGTTCGACGCGACCTCATCTCCGATCCACACCTCGAGACCTTCTGGCGGCACAACCGTCCTTGGTCGCTCCGCTTCGGGCTGGGAGCTGAGCAGAACGACTTCGTCGAACAGGTCAACACGGGCTGCGCGCAAAACCTGCCGCACGGAGCGGAATGGCGCCCTGGAGTCGGCCTTGACGTAAAGTCTGGCATCGCGCTCGCGTGGGTGAATCTTCATCTGCTCCGTCAGCCCATCAGCAGTCACCTCATCGGTACCGAAGTACAGTTGTCCACCGGCTGCAATGGTCACGATCCACGCGTTCTCACGGTCGGCTTCCGGCATCGGCGAGGCGTGGCTGCTCCTGGCCATTTGCACGCTGATGCCTTTTTGCAATGCTTGTCTGCCACCACCCACAGCGAAGATTGCGGTCCCAGCCAGCATTGTTAGACACACGGATAGTAAGCACTTCATCTTCGTTCCTCCTTTCGAGGTTATTTGTCGGATTAAATTACGGTTTGGCGCCGCCGAGCGATGCCGTGGCTAACGTGCCGCCCAGGCCCATGGTTTCCACTGCGGAGGAGGGCACGATGACCATCGATCCGCGTTCTTTAATGGCTTCATAGAGCATGTTCATAGCGCGCAGGTGCAGGGCCGTAGGATCGTTCCTGTAGGTGGCCGCGGCTGCCGCGAACTTGTCGGCGATTTCGGTCTCGGCCTGGCCCAACGTGTTGCGAGCCTGCCGCTCGCGTTCGGCCTGGGCCTGGCGCGACATGGCGTCTTCGAGAGCCTGGGGGATTTTCACGTCGCGAATTTCCACCGACTGCACAGTAATACCCCAGGGATTGGTTTTCTCGTCGAGGATTTTCTGCAATTGTTGGCCGAGGGTTTCGCGCTCGGTGATCATCTGGGCGAGTTCGTGGCGGCCGATGGATTCGCGGAGCGCGGTCTGAGCGCTGAGCGTGATGGCCTGAACAAAATCTTCGACTTCAAGAATGGATTTTTCGGCGTTCCAGACCATCCAGAAAACAATCGCGTCGACGTTGACGGGAACGGTGTCGCGGGTCAGAGTTGATTCTGCCGAAACGCTGGCCACGCGGACGCGCTGGTCGACGTAAGGACTGAGAGTTTCAAAGATGGGGATGATGTGGCAAAGGCCGGGGCCACGCAGGCCGACGTAGCGGCCGAGTCGCAGGACAGCGACTTTTTCCCACTGTTTCACGACCTTGATGGCAAAAAGAAAGTAAAGGCCGACGACGCCGCCCGTCAGGATGTAGGCGGGCTGTTGGTTCGGCAGCGCCACACCAATACCGGCGATCAGACAGATCAGGAACAGCAGAACCGCGACCCCGTTGACCTCTTTGAATTGCCTGGCTTCTCTAGGACCGATTCTCAAGAACATAACTATCTCCTTTTTGCAGGGCCGGGCAGCATGTCCTGCAGACGATCGATCAAATCTTCGACGGTGAATCCGGCAGCTCCGGCGCGAGCGGCGACCTCGGCGGCCATCTGATCAAGCCGCCGTTCCCGCTCGGCCGATTTTTTCTCCGGCTTTTTGTCGCTGATGAAGGTTCCGGTTCCCTGATGCGTTTCGAGCACCCCGCCAAGTTCCAGTTCCCGATAGGCGCGCATCACAGTGTTGGGATTGATGGAAAGATCGACGGCCAGTTGGCGAACCGTCGGCAACTGATCGCCAACGTTCAACGAAGCGGCCGCGATGCCGGCGCGGACCTGGTCAATGAGCTGACGATAGACCGGGACGCCCGAGTGCAGGTCAAGGCCGAATTGAAACTGGCCGGCGCCGTTGGAGCTCTTTCCCATGCGTGTCATTGTACTATTATATTAGTACACTATGTCAACAACTTTTTTGCCTTTGGTTTCAGCCACTTCCGATCTGCATGCGGTCGGTGGGCACTGCGTCGGTGCGAGGTGCCGACGAAAACCTGACAAGAACATGACGACGAAATGACGCGCGATTGACCGCGCAGTGACAAACGTGTTTTGCTGCGGTCGTAATCTCGTTTCCGTCAACCGCAGCATCCCCTGCCAAATTCAGCCATTGCGCGACCGCGGAAAACCGCGGCCAGGCCGAGGGAGTGCTGTGCGCCATGTGTTTCGGGATGAAGCGTGCGGGTGACCCCGTGGAAGTCAACAGTAAAAGTGAACAGTACAAGGAGGAGCTATGGACAGAATCAATGCCTTTGCGCTGGCGGTTGCGGTGGCGCTCGGAACAGTGGCACTCGTGGGCAGCAGCGGACGCGACGCGCGGCTGACGCCGAATGACGACGCGGCCCAAACCGCGACCGACGGAGCATTTCGCGACGGACTTTTCGTAGGCCGGCTGGCGGCTTCGCGGGGGCAAGCCTCGCAGCCGCTGATTGGACGCTGGTCGAGCGAGCGGGACCGCGCTTCATTCGCCGTGGGATACGAACGCGGATATCGGGAATTTCAGAGCGCCGGCACAGAAAGCCGCTGACGCACCACCACGAAAAATTTCATTAGAGAAAAGAGAAAAGAGGTTCTGTGGTTATGAAGGGTACAAAGTGGATTGCTCTAACAGTTGTCGCCGTGGCCCTGGCGATGATGACGCCGGAAGCAGTGCGCGCCCGCGGCACGACTCCGAGCACAGCCGGCTCCACGTTGCATGGCGTGGTGCACTTCGAAGGCAAAATTCCGGCGGCCAAGCCAATCAGCATGGCGGCAGATCCAGTCTGCGCCAAGCAGCATGCGTCTCCGGTAATGGCCCAAGAGGTAGTGACTGATGCGAAAGGCGATTTGGAGAACGTGATCGTGTTTGTGTCGGAAGGACTGGGCGACCGAACGTTCGATCCGCCGAGCACGGCGGCGGTCGTCGAACAGAAAGGCTGCATGTACCTGCCGCACGTGATGGCGGTCCGGGCGAATCAGACGCTTGAACTGGTGAACGACGACGCTACGTCGCACAACATCCATCCTCTGCCGGCCAACAATCGCGAGTGGAACAAAGCAGAGCCGCCAAATTCGAAGCTGGAGGACTCCTTCGCCCGCGAGGAAATCGCGATTCCGGTGAAGTGCAATGTGCATCCCTGGATGCGCGGCTACATTGCCGTCTTCAAGCATCCGTATTTTGCGGTGACCGGTAAGGACGGAAGTTTTGACCTGGGCAATCTGCCGCCCGGAACCTACACGATCAAGGCGTGGCACGAGAAGCTGGGCATTTCGACGCAAACCGTGACGATCGGTGCGAACGAGACGAAAGAAATCGGATTCGTGTTCAAGGGAATGTAATTACTTCGTGGCGTTGAAGCCTTTGCGGCGCTGTTCGCTGTAGCGGTGAAGGGCGTCGAGGATGATGGGATAGGCCTCTACGGCCGGGCGTATCTCATCAACCTCGACCGCTTTGCCTTCGAGCTGCTTGTAGTCCTGAAAAAAGCGACGCAGCATCAACAAGCGGTGCGGCGGCATCTCGGACGCTTCGCGGTACGAGTTGAATTCGGGGTCCTGCGTCGCGATGGCAATGACCTTGTGATCTTTCTTTCCGCCATCGATCATGGTCATCAGGCCGATGGCGCGCGCGTGGATGATCGTCAGCGGAACCACCGTTTCCTGACAGAGAACCAGCACGTCGAGCGGATCGTCGTCTTCGGCGAGAGTTTGCGGAATGAAGCCATAGTTTGCGGGATAGTAAACCGCCGAATAAAGGATGCGGTCGAGGCGAATCAGGCCGCTCGATTTGTCGAGTTCGTATTTCACACTGGAACCGAAAGGGATCTCGATGACGCAGTCGAATTCCTGTGGAAGTTTGTCGCCAGGTGTGACGTCGTGCCAGGGATGGATCATAAGAAACCCGCAGTGATTCTCTATTTTAGCCAACGCTTCGCATGTCGCCAGGGTTGCTGAACCGAGTAGAGAGGTGTTGCGGTAACATTCTCCTTACTGACGACGAGCAACTTTCTTCGCAGCAACCAGCTCACGGCAGCCTGCGCAGAGCTTTTCGAGATGCCGATCGACTCCGCCATTTCCTGATAGCTGGCCTGAACCGGTCCCTTGCTGCGGCCTTGCTCGAAGGCAAGCCACAGATAAACCAGATAGCTCGCCGGCCGGTGATCATGTCCGACCAGGTCGCGCAGCAGAACATCGATAACGTAATCGTCGAGCATCATTGCTATACCGACAAATAATACAGTAGCGCCTGCCACATTGCACACTCCGGGCGCTCTCGTTATGCTCCGCTGCATGGAGGACTACAACCGATGATTCGAGGCATTAAGTTCGTAGGCATCCCAGTTCGCGATCAGGACGTTTCACTGAAATTCTTTACCGAAGCCTTGGGATTCAAGGTGGGCACCGATCAGCCGTTTACCGAAAAGCAGCGCTGGATCGAGCTTCTTGTGCCTGGCGCAGATACCGGCCTGGCGCTGTTCACACCCGAGGGGCACGAAGACCGCATCGGCCAGTTTCAGGCGATCGCGTTCTGGTGCGACGACGTTTTTGCCACTGCCAAAGTTCTGAAGTCGAAGGGCGTGACGTTTGTGAAGGAGCCGAAGACGGAATCCTGGGGAACGTCATCCGTCTTTAAGGATCCCGACGGCAACATGTTCGCGCTCTCCAGCAGGACCAATCACAAATAGGCCCTCTATCTTGATTCCCGCAAGCGCTGCGCGTAGAGTTTGCATGTGGGGTTGCATCCCTCTGT
>JASHOT010000098.1 GCA_030040965.1 Candidatus Sulfotelmatobacter sp.
GAGCTGTGGCCTTCTCTGTACTTAAAACGAAGTCCTTTCCAAGTGGAAGACCCGCACATTATCTACGAGGTCGGCATCGCCTCAACGGCCCGTGCAGAACGGGTTCTTCCACTTGGCACCGCTACTTCCGGGAAGCAGCGGTAATCGGCTCCGGATCGAATCAGTGCGTACGCCACGCGTGCAATCTTAGCGGCCACGGCCACGTAGGCCTTCCGTTTTCGATCTACGTTACCTGGATCGGATCGCATTTAGTGTTCGAACTTGGCCCGGAAACTGTTTTCACGCATGCGAACGGCAACGCTGGCTGCCATCCAAAAGACGGCGCGTAGGCGGGCGTTGCCGCGCTTGGAAAGCCTGGTGAGTCCGCGGAACTGTCCGGACTGCTCGGTGGCAAGGTCCAATCCGCAGAACTTCAGAAACTGCCGATGATAGGAGAATCGACGAAGGTCGCCAGCCTCGGCCAAGACCGTCAGGGCGGTGATGGGGCCGATCCCGGGGATGCACCGTAGCCGCTGATAGTCCGCATTGTTCCCCAACAGTACTTCGGCACGTTCTTCGATCGTCGCCCGCAACTGGCACAGGGTAAGCAGTTGGCGTAGCACAACGCGCAGCATGGCAACTGTCTCGGTATGCTGCTCGGCGGGCAAACCAATCGAAGACTGCGCAGTGAGATAGATGTCCGTCAGAATGCGTTCTTTCGCCACCCTTGCGGCCTACCAGGGGCCAGGCTTTGCGAAATGAACTCGGCCTTGGACAAGCAGGTCATGCTGCGTGGCGTCGGAAACTCGATAAGCAACGACCATAGCCATTCCGAGCGCGCGGAGCAATGATAGGGAGCGATCTCCGGAAAATAGAGCTGCAAGTAGAGGGTCAGCAATCGGTGTTGAGTGCGCGTCTTTTCCAGCGAAACCTGATAATGGGTCTTCGACAGTTCCTGGAGATCGTTGAGGTTGTGAACTATGGGATCGTGGTAGTGCTGAGTCAGTCCGCTCTTCAATAGATGAAGAATGACCTGAGCGTCCTTGGGATCGTTCTTGTCCCAGGAGTTGTGCATGGCCTCTCGGGTACGAGCCACAGCCAACGAAGAGATGAGTTGCAGTTCGAATCCTTGGGAGTGGAGGAAATAAGCCAGAGCCCGATGGTAGTTGCTGGTGGGCTCAAACCCAACACGAATCGAAAACCGCAGACTGTGAAGAAAATCAGCGAAAGCGCGGAAGTCGTCGGCTCGGTTCTGGACACGAACTCGCTTTCGGCTGCGCCAGCCGGGAGCTTCGATCAACGCTTCGTGGTGGTCCTTGGCCACATCGATAGCTACCCACACGATGGTTTCGGGCGTACTCTGCACAATGGTCATGGTCGGTTCATCTCCTTTTCTGAATGTTCAGCACACTCACGGTATAGGAGACTTCAGAGCTGACCATGACCAGCATTCGGCCGGGAACGCCGCTGTCGCTGGAAGATGTACGGCATCTGGTCGGGGGCTACGTGGAACATTACAACAACGTTCGCCTGAACAGTGCCACCGGCCACATCACGCCGAAGGACGTGCTGGCGGGGCGACAGGCGGAGATCCACGCAGAACGCGACCGCAAGTTGGAAGCCGCCAGACAGCAACGCCAGAGTCGCCGCCAGCGGGCCTCGTGATCGAGGAAACGGGTTACTTTCGGGTGACTGACCTGCCGAAAGCTACCGCGTTTGTGGACGCTAGGTCATTACTCGGTACTGATTCTGCCAGAGGTGATTATTTCAGCGCTGTGGTTGATCCGCTATTCCGTGCGGTTGCTACCGACACAGCGGTAGCCGAGCAGTCACCACTAGGCCTGCGCCACATGCGGTCGGCAAAAATGGCATAAGCAGCGATAACGAAGAGCAATCCGAATCCAGGCGCGTAGTAGGGCAAGACGAAAGGAAAAGTGTTCATGCTGGCATGAAACATCGCAGAAGCCTGAATGGATCTGCCAGACCGGTTGTAGAGCCAGGTCAAAATGATGACAAGCGGAATCATAGAAGCAACGCGCAATTCGAGGTAAATCACCAAAGAGAACCGAACCGGGCGGAAATAATCGAGGGGAGCATGCCATAACGCCCATGGCAGCCATACGGCCATGCTTGCGGCAAGCGGCGACCATTTCTCCTGCAGACGGTCCAGAAGAAATCCGCGCCAGCCTGGCTCTTCAAGCACAGCGACAAAGAAAACGTTATACAGAAAGAACACGGAGCTCGCGGCGATTACGACGGACGTTGGACCTGCGTTATCAGGAGTGGTGAGTGGCTGATGAAGCCAGTGAGCGATTACCGCTGGAATGATCAGAATGGCCGGGAAAAGTAAGAATGCAATTGCCGACCAGCGGTTCGGAACGTGAACCAGGCGCCGCAACAGGCAACGGACGCCTCCGTCTTTCGACAGGGCCCCGGAAGTAATCCACGCCGGAAAAACCGCAGAGCCGAGAAGACACGCATTCATGTCAAAGTGGAGGTTGTCGCCGCCTCTCCAGGAATAATGCAATGTAAGCACAGCCCAACAGAACACCAGCAGAGCACAAAAAACTCCTATTCTCGGCCACGAGCTGCGGCTACGATCCCGCTGCTGAGTGCGCGACAGAATCATGGCCGCGAATGCGGGTCCGGCGGTGCCGAAATTCAGAAATTCTTCCCGCGAGTGCAGCTGAATGGCAAGAATCCAGGCGACCCAAGAAAGGCCAAAAGCCAGTGCCAGATACGTCCACACACTGGCTCCCGCAGGTCGAACCCCTGACTGTTGCGTATGTTCAAGTTTTGTGTCCACGGAGCGTCCTCGCTAAGCACACTAGTCCCACGGCCCCAAAAAACTCTTTTTCAGCCTTTGAGATCAGCTAATTATTTGCAGCACGCCGGCGTCGTCGCACGAAGTAAAGCGATGAAGAGGGCTAACGACCACAGGAACGACAAAGACATGGCGAGCACGATTGTGCTGCGCAGCTGAAGTGGCATGGCGACGGAAAATAGTTCCGCCACTGCACCCAGCCACACGCGCACGACACCGGGAAAACCGTCGCGATTCCGCCCAGCTCGAATCTGCTCCAAAAACGTAATCGCCATCTCAGTCCCGAAGCGCAGGCGAAACTCGCGTGGATATGCGAAGAGCAGCACCCTATAGAGACCGCAGTTCAGTCGAGTTGCGCTAGTCATGCCTTCACTCCGATGCTCTTGGTACGAGCTTCTTGTCACGTGCCAAGCGCACTACAGATTCCATCCGGTTAACATCAGCGGAGAGAAGTGCCTTTCCCATCCGGGTCAACTTGTAGTATCGCCTCCTGCTTTCGTGGTCAGCGTGAGCTCCGGCACTCTCCGTTTCCTCGATCAGTTCCAAATCTAATAGCCGCTGGATGGTCGTATAAAGCGTGCCGGGCCCCACACGGAATTGGTTATCGGAGATTCGTGAGACAGCCTGCATGATGGCATATCCGTGCTTCTCGCCCTCAGCCAGCGCAAAAAGAATGAAAAAGACCGCAGACGTGAGCGGAAGCAGTCGCTGCAGATTATCCGGGATGCGATTGGTAGATGGCATGCGTATATCGTGTGGTGATATATCACTAACCGATATACAATGTCAAGTACTTTCTGACTGGGTCAGCCCGCATCGGCAGATGTAGAACGTGGCAGGCGCGATCAGCGGGGTCGGAAAATATCAGACCCTGCGGTGACGTGGGACTAGCCTTGAACGTAGGCTCGTGGAGCCGGTTCACAGATCGACTATCAATTTCGATTGGCTTGATAAACGGAAAAACCGGATGTCGAGAAACAGCAGGTCGTTGCGGAGCTACAATGGTTTTGCCGGGCGAAACGGAAGCGGGCGGGGACCCAACCATGCCGAGGGATAGCCCGGTGGGCTCATCGAGCCGATGCTCAGCAGCGCGGGAGCCAACCCTCTCGCGCTTTGCATTGCGAGGAAAAAGCCATCGGACGATAGACCCCGATGCCTTGAAAATCCCCGCCCCGAAGGGGCGGAACCTACACTAACGGAGCCAAGACAGAACCACTACCTTGCCTGATTGACTTCCGCACCCACCGCCGCTATCGTTCGACCTCATGAACGTCGTGAAAGCCACCCGGCAATTTGAAGACTGGCTGGGACACCGCACCGATGTGGTCAAGCCTGATCTCCAGCTGAAACACAAAAACATGAAAGCGGAGATTTTTCCCTTTCTCCGCGCGACCTACTACCGCTGGGCGCAGATCTGGCCAGAAGTCTGTCCAGACCTGGCAAAGGCTCCGCAAGTTCTGGCGGTGGGCGATCTGCACGTGGAAAACTTCGGAACCTGGCGCGACATTGACGGTCGCCTGATCTGGGGCGTCAATGATTTCGATGAAGCCTTTCCCATGTCCTACGTCAATGACCTCGCGCGACTGGCTGTCAGCGCTCATCTTGCCTGCAGGGTCGGGCACCTGCAGCTTGAGCACAAGGATATCTGCGATGCCATCCTCGAAGGCTATCGCGAAGCGATCGAGCAACGCGGTCAGCCCTTCGTGCTCGAGGAAAATCACACTTGGCTCCGCCAGATTGCCGAGACCGAACTGCGAGACCCAGTTCACTTCTGGGCCAAGATGGACGCTCTCAAGACCCTGAAGGAATCCGTACCGGTCAGCGCCATCGACGCGATTGAGCATCTGATGCCCTCCCGCGACCTGAAATATCGCATCGCCCATCGCGTCGCCGGGTTGGGCAGTCTGGGACACGGCCGCTACGTCGCCATTGCCGAGTGGAACGGAGGCAAGATTGCCCGGGAAGCGAAGGCGTTGGTTTCATCGGCCTGCTATTGGGCCGACAGCCAGGAGCGGCCCTCAGAAATTCTCTATCAGGCGATCATCGATCGCGCGGTTCGTTGTCCGGATCCCTTTGTGCAGTTGCGCGGACGCTGGATTGTGCGCCGTCTCAGCCCGCACTGCTCGCGCATCGAACTGGTCGATATCAAGGCACATGGTGAGGAGATGCGCCTGCTTCAGGCCATGGGATGGGAAACCGCCAACATTCATTTAGGGACGCGCGCGGCGCGGAAAGCGAGTCTGAGTCATTTACGGAAGCAGAAAGGACGATGGCTGCACAAGGCCACTCTAAGCTTGTTGCAGGCGGTCGAAGACGACTGGAAGGATTGGAAAAAGAGCGGCTATAAGTAATGAAAAGCAGGCACAATAAAGCTAGGCAACCCCATTTGGGGCCGCTCGTATTGTGGTATCGCCCGTCACGGGACGCCGTAGCGGAGCCAGCGCTACTCCCCGATTCCGGTCATAGATCAAAGTCCAATGCGAAGCGCACGAATCGCACAGCCAATAATGTTCGACATGACGCGATTGCTGGCGAGCGCGCAGGACGGCAGCGGCCGAGTCCCCCGGCTTGGCCAGACGGTCGGTCTCCACCATAAACAGCTTGCCCTCTCGCAACCTTAGAAAAGGCTTGGCACATTGTTCGTTCGCGCATTGGCTGAGCACAGTCACATCCTCCTGCTCGGTCAGTGTTCGTCAACCGGATGTTCAGATCGCAAGCACGTAAATTGCCATAGATTCTTTAGAGCCGATTAAGGCGGCATGAGGTCGCGAGCCTTCCGCCCGCTCAACCGGAATGTCTGGATGCGCCGCCCCGTCGGCAAATCGTGCCGAATGTTTCGTCCACCAACGCTTCGATCTCTTGCCGGGACGCAACCTGCCCCGATACCATCCTGCTTATGCCGACAGTTTTGATGTGTCCACCGGATTATTTCGACGTGGTGGATCAAAAAAATCCTTACATGTCGCGAGAATCCGCAGTCGACCGAGTGAAAGCGCGCACGCAGTGGCGATTGCTATGTGATGTTTTGCAACAATCCGGGTATGAAGTCGATACCGTCGATGCCGTAAAAGGACTCGAAGACATGTGCTTCGCCGCCAACCAGGTCTTCGTTGGCGAGAAATCAGGATACGGAAAGTTCGCCGTGCCCAGTCGCATGGTCTATCCTTCGCGGCAACGCGAAGTCCCGTTTTATACCGAGTGGTGCCGGAATCACGATTATCAGATCATCGAACTCGATTACGGCGATGACTATCTCGAAGGCCACGGCGACCTGCTCTGGCATCCTGACGACTCCCGCATCTATGCCGGCTTCGGATTCCGCAGCACTCGCGGCGGCGTCGACAAGTTTTCTGCCGCCATGGCCAAAATGGGAATTGTGGTCATTCCTCTGCACCTCACCGACCCCTATTGCTATCACCTCGATACCTGCCTCTGCCCATTGAATAAGGAAGCGGCGCTTGTGTTTCCCGGCGCCTTTTCGGCCGACGCTCTGGCCGGTCTCCATCGGGCCTGGAAGCGGGTTCACCTTCTCACCGCCGACGAAGCTCACCGCTTTATGGGCAATGGAATCGTGGCCGGCGGCAACTACATCACGCCTTACGTCACGGCTCCGCTCGAAGCGATTCTCCGCCAGGAGCAGCTGAAACCGGTCATCGTCGAAACCAGCGAGTTTGAAAAGTCCGGCGGCAGCTGCTTCTGCATGAAGACGTTTCTGCCTGAATGAGTCGGTGGGAACAGAGGGCTGGGCTAGACTAGTGGCTGCTCATCGAATGGCTGCTCATCCTCTTGCCGCTGACCCCAACCCGGCCCTGACTCGCGTCACCCGCTTTCCCGGTTTGCGAGCGCTGGCGTGGTCGGGCGACGTCCTTTACGCATCGCGCGGCTACGAGCTACTGCGCGCCCGCATTCATTCCTTCAGTGACGTCGGATGGACGACGCTGGGCCGTTTCCGTGCGCCGTGGAATCGCCGGCTCTCGGCCTGCAGCCGTTTGTCGGCGCGTCTTTTTCGCGACGGATTCCACGCTCTCGCCATCCTGCGTTCCGGCGCTCTTGTTGCGGCGGTTCCCGGCGCGATCGTTACACTTCGTCCAGGTGAGAAGGAATTTCGCGTAACTCACCGCGTCACGCGCGGTACGCGTCCGCTGCACGTCGCCGCGGTTCCCGGCGGCGGCATTTATTGGGGAGAATATTTCGACAACGCCGATCGCGATGAAGTCCACGTCTATGCCTCGAGCGATGAGGGAGCGACCTGGCCCGTCGCCTATACGTTTCCCAAGCGCGCCATCCGCCACGTGCATAACATCGTGCACGATCCGTGGGCGAACTGCCTCTGGATATCGACCGGCGATTACGGCGCGGAATGCCGCATCCTGCGTGCGTCATGCGATTTCACGCAAGTCGAAGCGGTCTTGCAGGGCAATCAGCAGGCGCGTGCCGTAGCGCTCGTTCCTGCACCGGATGGGCTTTACTTTTCTTCCGACACCCCGCTCGAAGCCAACTTCATCTATCGTCTCGATCGATCCGGGACTTTGGCCAGGCTCGCTCCCATCAGCAGTTCGTCCATCTACGGATGCCGCGTTGGCGGGCGGATTTTCTTCTCGACGATGGTGGAACCGAGCCCGGTGAATCAAGATCAGAATGTGCGCATCTACGGTGCCCGCGGAGACGAAGCCGCGGGAAGAGACGGTCCGAGAGATGGTCCAAAAGAAGACTGGCGCCCGCTGCTTGCCTGGGAGAAAGATCGTTGGCCGATGCGATTCTTCCAGTACGGCAACGCATTTCTGCCCGACGGAGAGAACTCCACTGCTTGCCTCGCACTAAGCACCGTCGCCGTCGAATCCGACGACATGGTCACGTCGCTATATTCGGTCCGGCTGTAGAGAATTGCGACGAGACTGCTCTCCACGTGCCTTGAAAGGGCGCGGCTTCAGCCGCGCCATCAAACGCCAGATTGATATTGGGCTTCAGCCCCTGCAGGAAGTGAGGCGACGCCAATTACTCGCGAGTTGCCGGACATATCCTTCAACAATTAATCTCGGGTCCCAGGGATGCTGCTTTAACCACGCATCATCGTAAGATCAGAGAAACACCGTTGAGGCGACCATGCAATGTGAATCGATCAACATCCATAAGAAGCTCACTCTCATCACATGCACTTTGATCAAGTTCAGCGCGGCCGTGGCTCTCATGGGCTGGTCGGGCATCGGTCTTGCCCAGGGTCCCGTGCAGCCGCGACCGGGCGACGACCTCTCCGGCCTCCATGCCTTCGACCTGCGCGCCGGATGCTGGATCTTCCATAACCACGTGCTGAAGGAGCGGCTTGCCAACAGCCACGACTGGTTCGATTACGACAGCAC
The DNA here is from genome assembly GCA_030040965.1 of Candidatus Sulfotelmatobacter sp. Lineage (GTDB taxonomy): Bacteria > Acidobacteriota > Terriglobia > Terriglobales > Acidobacteriaceae > Sulfotelmatobacter. The sequence goes on from JASHOT010000098.1 coordinate 8,161, forward strand.
CCAGCATCTGTGGATCACGATGGGTGGCTACGGTAACATTGATGACAACGAGATGCACAGGCCGGACGGCACCTATTATGGTCTGACGGTGCGCACCTATGACCCCAAGACCGGCACCTGGTCCATCTGGTGGTATGACGGCCGCAACCCCGGCAATCTGGACCCGCCGGTGAAGGGGCGCTTCAAGGACGGCGTGGGCACCTTCTATGCCGACGATACTCTGCGCGGCAAGCCCATTAAGGTGCGCTTCATCTGGTCGGGTATCACTGCGACCGCCGCTCACTGGGAACAGGCTTTCTCCGGCGACGGGGGCAAGACCTGGGAGACCAACTGGACCGCGGACTTCCGCAAGATCGATTGCAAATCCAACTGAGCAAGCTGCATGTGGCCGGCGAAGGCGCGGGAATACCTGGCGAGTGACCAGCAATCCAGAAGTCACGATTCGGCCGGAGCATGGAGAACATTGCTCTCGTCGGGCGACGAAATTCCTGAGCCTTGTGCTCGAATCGGCTGCTGCAGTTCAACCGCAACTTTCTGTTCCCGATCGCGCGAATAATGTACCAGCACAATATTCCGGTCACCGGCGCGAATCCCGACCTGGTTCAGATCAGCCGCCGAATCGGACGACTCGAGGCCCTTGCTATCGTGAAGTTCTTTACTATGAGCGGAAATATTCAAGCTGTAAGTGGAACTCTGCTCGGCAATGACTTCGAGCTTGAAGGTTCCACTGACCGGCCCGCAAACCTGGATCCGTCCCCGGCATGCATCGCCCAGAATTGGATCGCAAACGATGCGGCCTTCTGCCTCCGGCAACTCATCCTAAGCCTTCTTCGTCAGCGGATCGAAGCCGATGCGCCGGCCGCGCGGATCGCTTACTACCATGCCAACTTTCGGTGGACCATCGCTGTCGGTCTGGAAGGCGATATCCAGTTCACCCAGCGACGAACATTCCTGCGAATCGCTGGGATCGGATTCAATTTCTAAGTCGCGAATGTTTGCCCTGCCAACGCGCACGTCGTTGGCTACATTCACGTGACTATGTGCAAGCCCTGGAACGATCATCACCAAAGCCAAAGTGATGACCACGATCCTGCATCTCGACATGCAGCGCCATCCTGATGAAGTTGTTCGTTATGAGGAGCAGCCCACGCGCTCCCCGGGGGGAAGTTAGCGCAGCATATCACGAGCCCTGCCGGGTTCGATGTTTTGATTTGTAAAGAGGCACAAGATAGTAGACGCCGGTTCTCATTTTGTGCGCAGCGGGCACTCCTGCCCGCTGTTCCTGGCGGACAAGAGTGTCTGCCCCACACCGTAACTCCGATGCCGTAATATGAACGAGCCCGTGCCTTCGCTCCGCTACTATCGCCGCATTTTCAGCGCCTACGTTCTCGGAGGCAATAGCCATCTCACGTTCTGGCACGAAACGCCGGCGGAAAATCCGAATGCCACCGCAAGCGAACTCGGCGAGTACTACATGCTGTTCGCCGAAAAGGCGGACTACGCCGGTGCCTGCGATTCCTCCGGCATCCCGCTGCTCGACTATCACGGGCACATCGGGAGGCAATACAACCCGATCGCGATCGCGCAATATGGACTCGGCAACTACAACCTGTTTCGCCGCAGCGTGCTTGGCAAGAGCGAGCTTGGCAACAGCGGCGACCTCGATCGTCGCCGGAAATTCTTTGTCACCGCAGATTGGCTGGTCTCGCATTTGGAATTAAATGCGGCAGGACTCGCCGTGTGGAACCATCACTTCGACTGGGAGTATCGCGACACGCTCAAAGCTCCGTGGTATTCAGCGCTCGCGCAAGGACAGGGAATTTCGGTGCTGGTGAGGGCGCACAAAGAGTCGCAGGCTCGAACTGATACTAATAAAGACACGCGCTATCTTGACGCGGCGCAGCGCGCTCTCGCCAGCTTCTTCAAGCCGATTTCAGAAGGCGGCGTGGCGTTTACGGATGACCGCAGAGATTTGTGGTTCGAGGAGTACATCGTCTCGCCGCCCACGCACATTCTCAACGGATTCATCTGGGCCGCCTGGGGCGTCTACGACTATTTCCTCGCGACGAAGGACGCGGCTGCGCAGGAATTATTTTCCCGTGCGGTTGAAACTCTGCTCCACAATATAGATCGCTACGATCTTGGATTCTGGTCGCTCTACGAACAATCCGGCACGCGCCTGCCCATGGTCGCAAGCGCGTTCTATCATCGGCTGCACATCGTGCAGTTACGCGTGATGCATCGCTTGACGGGAGAGCCCAAATTCGCCGAAGTCGCCGAACGCTGGGAAAGCTATGCACACATCCGCGTGAATCGCGCCCGCGCGTTGTGCTACAAATCAGCGTTCAAACTGTGCTATTACTGACGGAAGTCAGACTCGATAATTGCCATATTGATCGGCGGTCATCGCGCCTGGCCCAGGCGCACCTTTGTTCCGCGTATGTTGCCTCCCCTGCAGGGATAGCCGATCTCCATCTCTACTCGAAGAGAGTGCTTGCATGAGTGAGTGGGTCTTGTGAGAGTTAGCTGATATCGACCAGACATGAATCCTGAAGCTTCGACGTCAAGCTCATATTTACCTGCTTCCATCGTGTCGAAATTAAACTCGCCGGTCTGATCAGTAGTAGAAGTCTTTAGAGGGACGACGTCCTTGAAAACCGTCACTCTCACACCCGGAATCGCAATTCCTTGCGAATCGACCATAATTCCACAAATTCGACGCACCCTCGGTGGTTTGTAGACGCACACGTCACCGGACAGGTGCGCGACAGTTGTGAGCGCGAATACAGTCGTAAGAGCCGTAAGCATGGCGCCTCGGACGACTCCATTCATTTTCGCATTGTAAGCTGAAAGGCGGAGTCGAGCTAAACAGAGCTAGCGTTGGCCAACTTCCCGCTCACTTCTGTTAGCCTCTAGCTTCGCGTGAAGATCCTCTACATCTCACAATACTTTCCGCCGGAGATGGGCGCGCCCGCTGCCCGCGCCGCCGAACTCGCGCAGCACTGGGCGCAGTCCGGTCACGAAGTCTCTGTCCTCACAGGATTCCCGAATCATCCGACCGGCGTCGTTCCTGAAGAATGGCGGCCGCGGCTGCGCCGCCTCGTCTACCACGAAATACAGCCGTCAGCCGTCAGCCGTCCCTCAGATCTGAGATCCGAGACCCCTTATGCCATGGCCGATACCGAAGCTCCCGACGCCCGACGCCCGACGACCGACGGCCGTTTCCACGTCTACCGCACGTGGCTCTGGACTTTGCCCAACCGCAAGGCGCACGAGCGCATGCGCAACTACGCATCATTCTTCATCTCTGCTGCGTTGCGCGGCCTGACTCTTCCGCGCCCGGACGTCATCACCGCGACCTCGCCGCAGCTCCTCGTCGCGCTCGCGGGCTGGTGGATTGCATTCGCCCGCAACGTCCCCTTCGTCTTCGAAGTCCGCGATCTTTGGCCGGAATCGCTCATCGCCGTCGGAGTCGGCCGCGAAGATTCTCTGCTGCATCGCGCTCTCGCCAAAATCGCCGGCTTTCTGTACGGACGCGCGGATCTCATCGTGGTCGTGAGCCCGGCGTTTCGCGAGCATCTGATCGAACATTGGCGTGTCCCGGAAGAGAAAATCGCGGTCGTTGAGAATGGAGTCGAGACTGACCTCTTCGCGCCTCAGTCCGAAGCTTCCAACCAAGCCATCCGCCGCCAACTCAATGCCGAAGGCAAATTCCTCGTCTGCTACATCGGCACCATGGGCAACGCGCACGGCCTCGAAACTCTTCTCGAGGCTGCGAGTCATCTCAAGCACGCCAACCCCAAAATTCTTTTCCTCCTCGTCGGCGAAGGCGCAGAAAAAGAACGCATAAAATCTCAAGCCCAGCAGCAAGGACTCTCGAACGTTCTTTTTGTCGATCAGCAGCCGCGCGAGAAAATTCCCGCCTTCGTCTCCGCTGCCGATGCCTGCCTCGTGCTCCTCAAGAAGAACGACGTCTTCCGCACCGTCATCCCCACCAAGATGCTGGAATTCATGTCGTGCGCCCGGCCGGTGATTCTTGGCGTGGAAGGCCAGGCGAAAGAAATCGTCGAAGCCGCTCGCGCGGGACTCGTCATCGAGCCGGAGAACGCCGAAGCGCTCATGCAGGCAATCCGCACGCTCATCGCCAGCCCGGGACTCGGAGCGCAACTTGGTCAGCAGGGAAGGGAATACATTCTGAAGCAATTCTCTCGCGGCCAAACCGCGGAGAAGTACGTTCAAATCCTGACCGAGGTTGTCAGGCGTGAATGAAGAAGGCGCGAGTGAAAGCTTCCAACAACATAAATGCGAACGGGCGGTGAATCGCCGGAAAGACTTCCGCGCTTACGGGTGCACGGCGTAAATCGAGACAGCAGTTGCAGCCATCACTGCGGCATCTGCGGTTCGCTGCGCCGCCACTCGCGCACCGCTCACCGGAACGAAGAGAATGTCGTCGGCCTGCAGCGGGATGTCGGGCGATTTAGCTTCGAGCATCTTCTTCAGCTGAACGCGCGTCTCGGTCATACCGGAAGGAGTCTTGCGAATGATTCTCACTCCACCCATCTTCGCCGTGTGATTCGTTCCACCCGCGAGCGCGATGGCTTGCAACACGGTGAGCACGCCATTGTCGACGAGGAGGCCGCTGGGGTGGTTCACGTCGCCGACCACATAGATGATCGGAGCCCGCGGCACTGTGATCGTGTCGCCCGGCAGTACCTCGACGTTGCCGGTCAGATCGTCGCCCAGGTTTCTAGGCAGCTCCACCCGAATCGGTTCGGGCAGTCCCGGTCGGATGATGGCAATTTTGCGGGACGCAGAAGGTGTAAATCCTCCGGCCTCAGAGATGACCTCATATAACTTGTGATCGACCACGTCCGGATAAATGCCCGGCTTGCCGACCTCGCCCAGAATCGTCACTCCCTGCGATTCGGCCTCATCCACAAAAATCGTCACATGCGGACTGCGAACGAATCCTCCGTCCTCCAGCCGCTTCGAAATCAGCGACTGCGCTTCCTCAATCGTCAGCCCTTGCACATGCACATAGTCAATCAACGGAAGATAAAGGTCGCCGGCATTGCTCACGCGTGCCTTTGTAGCCAGCTCCGGGACGTTGTACACGCCGACTTCAACCAGATCGCCCGGACCCAGCTTCACTATCGAACTCTCACCTGCCTTGTCGGGACTTGTGTCGCCGGGCCTGGCTTGCGGCGAATTCCCCGACGTGATGGTGGCGCCCGGGGAAACCGGTTGCGCCGCAGAAGGAAAGGGAGAGCTTTGATTTTGTGAAGCTGGATTCGGCGGCGTCGCAGTTGCCGGCTGCTGTGCGAAGCCGCCAGCGGTCAAAAGACATATCAGAGTTAACGGCGCTAATACTGTCTGGCAGCAGCGAGTAAAGCTCGTGCCTGTCCTCATCACAGATCCTGAAGGAACTCCCTTGCGCAATTCGCGAGAATGCAGAGAAGTTTAGCACACGAGAATCACATGAAAACGCGCGATTGACGCCCTTTCGACTTAGTTTTCCACAGCTTTTCGACCGCCGATCATTGAAACCCATCTTTTGTGCTGCTAGAGTCTTGAACACCCTCAAATACCATCAGGAATCTGCTGTCTAACTTTTTACTGCTGGAGATTGCTGCAATACTGCTGCAAGGAGCGGAGAGTCGCGGGCGTCGGCACGTCTGCTCCGGGATGGGTTAGTTGACGGGTATTTTCCTCGGAACCTTTTTGTTGGCGTTGCTGTCCGCGTTTATTCTGACGCGTTACGTCCGCGACTTCGCTAACGCGCGCGGATGGGTTGCAGTTCCCTCCCAGGAACGCCATCTGCACTCAAGCCCGCTGCCGCGCTTGGGCGGCGTCGCCATCTATCTTTCGTTTGCCAGTTGCATGGGGATGGCTGCCATCTGGGCCATGCGCAGTTCGCGCATGCATGCAGCTTTCTCGCTCAAAACGCTGGTCACGATTTTCGTTCCGGCCACGCTGGTTTTCCTTCTCGGCGTCTACGATGACATTCGCGGCGCCGGCCCCTACTTCAAGTTTT
>JASHOT010000001.1 GCA_030040965.1 Candidatus Sulfotelmatobacter sp.
CTAGAAACTCGGCGATCAACTCCGCCGTGAGCGTTTGCCTACGATCCATTTTCTGTGCCTCGTTCTTATGCCTCAGACAGAAAACCGTGGCGCGATCGCGAAGTAGTCTATCAAGATACGGGCGCACCTGCGCGTGTGATGCGAGATTGCATTCCGACCGCACTTTGCATTCCAGTCAGAACTCACATTTGAAGCAGAAACAAATACGGTGGCATTAGAAAACTTCCCGTGCGCCATCTTCCGCGGAGCAGACATAGACGCTGGGAGCGATTCCGGTGGCACGGCGAAAACGTTCGGCAATCTGCGAGGCAAACTCGGCGGCATTTTCAGTGCGGACAAGATTGATGGTGCATCCGCCAAAGCCACCGCCAGTCATGCGGCCGCCGCAAAAACCCGGCAGATCCTGCGCGCAGTCGACCATGATGTCGAGCTCGCGGCAGCTGACTTCGTAGAGATCGCGCAGGCTCTCGTGCGATTCATGCATCAGGCTTTTCATGCGACTGAGATCATTATTGGCTAAAGAACGCGCGGCCTCGACGGTGCGCAGATTTTCCTGGACGACATGCGTCGATCGCTTGAAGATTGTCGGAGTGAGTTCCTTCGCATGCCGAGCAAGCATCTCAGGCGACACGTCACGCAGGGCTCGGACATCGGGATAGTGCTTCGAGAAGAAGCGAACCGCTTCTTCGGATTCGCATCGCCGAACGTTGTAGCCGCTGGCAGCGTGATCGTGCTTGACCATGGTGTTGCAGACAACGAAACTGAGGTGCGGCGGAATTGGCGTCAACTTAAACTCCAGTGATCGGCAGTCAAGCAGCATCGCGTGAGCAGATTTTCCCAGGCAGGCAACGAACTGGTCCATGATGCCGACTTGCGCTCCAACAAAGGTGTTCTCTGCCCGGCGACAAAGCTGGGCAATTTCCGGCAGCGGCAACTCGGTCGCGCTGAGGCTGAGGAGAGCGAGCGCGGCGGCGACTTCGATTGCGGCCGACGAGCTTAAGCCCGAGCCGATGGGCACTTCTCCGTGAATGAGAATGTTGGCGCCGCGCAGAGTGAATCCTTGCCGACCAACAACATCGGCCACGCCGAGGACGTAGTCGCACCAGGCACCCATTCGCCGCGCAGGAAAGTTTTCAAGATCGAACTCGAAGTGCTCGCGAAATTCGTTGGAGTGGATGACCAGCTTGCGGTCGGGTCGGGGCGTGATGGCGACGTACGTGGAAAAAGCGATGGCCGCAGGAAGCACGAAGCCATCGTTGTAGTCGGTGTGCTCGCCGATGAGGTTCACGCGTCCTGGAGCACGGAAAATGCGAGGATGCGAAGAGAATAATTCGGTGAACTGATGCGTGAACTCGGAAAGGTTCATGCGTGAGCTTTCTTTGAGTGGGTTCTATTCTAAAGGAAGCCGCAATTCTCGATGATGCAAGCAATGCCTTCGTTGAGTACAATTTCCGGCGAAGTGAGTCCCCGCAGGTGAACCGCAGGATGGTAATTCGCGCAAGAACGGCTTCGTTAATCATCGGTCTGATTCTTGTTGGCGCGTTCCCGCTGCTCCGAGCCGAGCCCGGCCAGCAGCGCGATCAAGATGCGCTCTTCAATCAGGCAATGCAGGCTTATCAACAGAATGAATTTAAGTCTGCGCTACAGCTATTCCAGCAAATCAACGGCTCTCATGCGCAAGAAGCGAAAGTTTACATCGACAAGATCAAGACGTATCGGGAGACGTTTTCTGCGGCCGCGGCCATCTTGCAGCGAAGTCCCAACGAACAAGACGTGCGCAGTGTAGAGTATGCGATCGAAGAACTGCACGCGGCCATCGCGATTAAGGCCGACGGCCCCGGAGAGCCGGACCAGGTATTGCAGAAAGCGCTGCAACTCAAACGGCAGATGGAAACGGCTGAGTCGAAGAGCGACAAAGACGCCGATCGCAGCCTTTGCGAACGTGCTCTGGCAGCGGCGAATGAACATCGTTTCAAGGAAGCGAGCGACCTCAGTTGTCTGCTGGCCCATGACAATCCGATATACTCATGCAACGGCGACGAAGCGGCGCACGTCTGCCAAATCAATACTGACCTGGCGAAGATGGAAAAGACCGCGGGAGTTCCCAGTGCTGCGCCTCAAAGTAAAGGGAACGCCGGAACAGAATCCGGCGATCTGGATAAAGCGAGAGCCGCGTATGCCGGCAACGATTTCGCTCGTGCGCGAGTTCTTCTCGGCAAAGTCACGGGAGATGCCAAGCCAGCGGGCGACGATCTGCTCTACAAGATTTCGAATTACAACGATTTGATTTCGAGCGCGGAGAGATTGAGCCGCCAAGGGAAGTATGAAGAGGCGCGAACCGCTTTTCTGTCGGCTGCTGGTATTAAGAGTGACGGGCCCGGCAATCCGCAGAATCGTGCAGAGATGATGGAGTTATTTCTGGGTGTGGACCAGTTTTATTCGGGCGATTATGCTTCGGCCATTCGGCATCTGGAAAGCTGCAGGAACGCGGGTGTTGGCAAACCGGCGCTGGTTGACTTTTATCTCGGCGCCAGCAAGCTGGGGGAATATTTTGTGACTGGAGGCAATGATCAAGCCTTGCATCAGGATGCCTTGAACGATCTCAAGAGCGCGAAGCAAGCTGGATTTGACACTTCTGGGCACGATGTTTCACCCAAGATTTTGCAAGCTTACAACCAGTTGTAATATTCACTTTCGTTCCGAGCTAATTCGGGCCGACGATTCGGTTCAGGTCGGGTTTGCTGAATACCGCGAAGTACGACGCCCCGCCCTGCGCCGGAACTGTGATGTCAATCTGCTTCTGCTGATGGTTCGGTCCCTGTAAGGTCAAGGTATATTGTCCAGGCGGAAGGCTGATTTCGAGCGGAGTAACCTGGCCGATAAGGTTTGGCGCGTCCGCCGTGGCCGGAGTGATCGAGGTAATTGTAGCCCATGGTTCAGCGTTGACTTCAACGTAGTGGGCAGAGGTTGTGTTCACCGCGGCGGGCTGTTTTACCTGCGACGCGCTTTTCTTTTCCGGCCGAACAGACATCCAGATGAGAACTGCTGCCAGCATCACGGCCGTAATCCCCAGCCACGTGGTTGACTGAGCGAGCGGACTCTTCTTCGGCGGAAGGAACTCGCGAAGCTCCGGAGCAATTTCGTCTTTTTGCGAAGCGGCGGCCCCAGTCGATTTCGGAACCAGAACATCGTATGGCACTTCAGACCGCTGACTCTCCGCTTCCATGGCCGCACGCTGGCTTGACGGAGATGCGGGCGGATGAATCGGAGTCTGTATTGGAGGGCGGGGCGAGAGCCGTGGCTCCTGATCATCGTGCGGACTTTGATCCGCTTCGTGTGATGGAACTGGTTCAGCTCGAGCTGGTCTGTGTGGTGCGAGCGTGGAAAGCTCAATGGTCTGATCGTCCGGATTCAGAGCGTCTTCATGTCTCGGCGTCGCGGATTGTTGCAGACCGTCTTTCTGTTCTCTCGCTTTCTGATCGCGCAGTTGCTGTTCGAGCCGCGCGATAATCTGAGCTGCCAACGCGCGCGGCGCGGCTTCATGCGGCAGTGACTGCTGTGCCTCCACCACCAAGTTCTTCGCGCTTTCGAGATCGCCCAGGCGCAGCGCCTCCTCCGCACGTTTGAGGATCTCGGGAAAGCTGCCTGCTTTTGAGCGGGCATCTTTTGATCGATCTTCTCTCGTTCGAGCTTCGCGAATCGCGTCGCGCAGACCAACGAACACGGTCGCGGATGGATCGATCTGAATTCCCTGATCGACCAACTGCATGGCCTCATCGAACTGACCTTTACGAAAGGCCTCCTCGGATTTCATTTGCAGCTGCAGAATGTTTTGTTCCCGAAGCTGCTGTTCCTGCGCCTGTTTGAGCCGGCGCAACAACTCCGCGGCTTCCGCACTCTGCGGAGCGGCACGCAAAACCCGCATCACCAACTGTCGTGCGGAGCTGAAATCCTTATGTTGCACCGCGTCGGCGGCCTGATTGAGTAACTCGGCCAGCATCTTGCTTTCGGATTGATGATGAACGCGCGAGATGTCGAGGGCCATGTCCTCCGCGGTGGGATAGCGTTCGTCGCGATTCTTGGCGAGCGCTTTTTGCAGAATTCCTTCCAGCTCTGGCGGGCAGTCCTTCATGTACCTGGTCAACAGAGGAGGTGGATCCTGCATGATCTTTCGCAAGGTCGCGGCCGTAGATCCGCCCTCGAAAGGCAGAATTCCCGTCAGCATCTGGAACAGGACCACCCCGGTGGAATAGACGTCGGTTCGCACGTCCAGCTCGACATCACCGCCGAGTTGCTCGGGCGACATGTAATTCAGGCTGCCTACAATGTGTCCGGTTCGCGTGAGCGTTGTTCCGCCCAGCAGCGCAATCCCGAAGTCGACGATTTTTGCAGTGCCATCCGCGAGAATGACGATGTTGGCCGGCTTGATATCGCGATGCACAAGGCCGCGCTTGTGGGCGTATGTCAGCCCGCTGCAGACTTGCAGAATGATGCCCAGCTTCTCGGCGAACGGCATCTGGCGCCCGGAGGTGATTACGTTTTCGAGGCTTACGCCCTCGAGATATTCCATCACGAGATAAGGCACGCCTTCCTCGTGGCCAAGCTCGTATACAGTGACTATGTTCTGATGCTGCAGGTTGCCGGTATATGTCGCTTCACGATAGAAGCGCGTGAGCAGGTCAGGATCGTCAGCCGCCGCGGTAAGAACCTTGATGGCAACCGCGCGGCCGATGCGCGGGTCGTTGGCGCGATAGACCGTGCCCATGCCGCCACGGCCGATGACATCGACGATGTCGTAAATGCCGATGCGCTTGGGTTTGGAGGAGAGCGAGTCCATCGATTCGACCTTCGGGAGCGCAACAGGCCGATTGTGGCGGGAATCGAGCGCGTTCCCGGGCAGGACGAAGCGTAGCTTCAAATCAGCAAATTTGCAAATGCACACCGGTAAATCGAGGCGCGCGCCGAGCAGGTCAGGGTGGCCAGGTTCTTATCGTCTGCTCATCGAAGCGCGGTAGAAACGCGTGTATTCTGTATCCCATGCACCTGCGCATGAAGCTTTTCGCCGTTTCTCTCTTTGCCGTCAGTTCGCTTTTCCCTTGCCCGTTGTTCGCACAACAGTCCGCCAATAATGGAGGCGATCGCCAATCAACAGCCGCACCGAAACCTGAGGACACCGAGGTGTGGGAGCCGGTGCCTGCGGTCGTGACGCCGGGGGCCAACAATACGATGCCTCCCTCAGACGCAATTGTTTTGTTCGACGGGAAAGATATTAACGAGTGGGTATCGGCGCAAGACCATACTCCGGCAAAATGGATCGTGTCCGGTGGCCTTCTCACGGTGAATAAATCGGCCGGCAATATTGAGACCAGGCGAAGTTTTCACAACTACCAACTTCACATCGAGTGGAAGATTCCCGCGACCATCACTGGCGCGGGACAGCTGAGAGGCAACAGCGGAGTTTTTCTCGCCTCGACTGGCCCCGCCGACGCGGGGTATGAGCTGCAGGTGCTCGATCCATATAACAACAAGACCTATGTGAACGGAATGGCGGGCAGCATCTACAAGCAGAGCATTCCGCTGGTGAATCCCGGGCGCAAACCCGGTGAGTGGCAAACCTACGACGTGGTGTGGGCTGCGCCCGTTTTCAACGGCGACGGCTCGTTGAAGACCCCGGCATACGTAACCGTCTTCTTTAATGGAGTGCTGGTGCAGAATCACTTTGAACTTAAGGGCGAAACGCGGTATATCGGCCAGCCGTTTTATAAAAAATTCGATGGCGCGCCCATCAAGTTGCAAGCACATGGCGATCCGAGCGAGCCTATGAGCTTTCGGAATATCTGGGTGCGTCCACTGAACTAAGGTTCGGTTGGCCCTGATTCGACAGTTCCGTGATTTCCCAGCTCCGCTCTGGACATCAATTCAACAGCGATTAACTACGACTGACGCGGAATATCCCCGGTAGAAGTATCCAGCCTGATACGATATAGGAAATAGCGATTCAAATTCATTGCCGTATTTTTTCCTCTCTCAGCAACAGTTTCGCGCTGAGGCAAGTAATCGATTCTTCGTATTTTCTGACAGGAAGATTTTTTTGACGCTTCGCAAGTATCTGGTCATTGTTTCCATCGTATTCTTCGGCTCGTTCGGGGACGCATTCCTGGCACGCGGCATGAAGTACGTCGGCTCGATTGACGTCCACCACCTTGGCAATCTCTTCGGCGCGCTGGCGAATCCATTTGTCATCGTCGGAATTTTTTTCCTGCTCGGATTCATGTGGAGTTACATGACAGCGCTTTCCTTCGCTGATCTCAGCTACGTCCTGCCTGCGACTGCACTCGGCTATGTTGTCATGATCCTGCTTTCGATCTTTTGGCTGCATGAACACGTGAGCGCGCAACGCTGGATCGGAGTTGCGTTTATCGTGACCGGAGTCGGCGTAGTCGCGGGCGGTCCGTCGCGAACCGAGCATTTGCATCCCGGGATCGAAGAGCATGGTGGCGAGGCGCAGGAGCGCATATGAGAATTCTCTACATCTGGCTCTGCATTCTCACGACGGTTACCGCTGCTGCCGCGGGAGATGTCCTCGTCGCGCTGGCCATGCGCCGCATTGGCGATCTCGGCGACCTTCGCCGCCGGCATGGTTTTCTCACCGTCGTAATCCGTGTGCTCTCCAGCGGCGTACTTTTCAGCGGCGTCTTTTTCATGGCGATTGCATTTTTCAGCAATCTCATCGGATTGTCGTGGGCCGACCTCAGCCTCATCGGCCCGGCATCGGCCGCTCTCACGTTCGTCACCAATGCTCTTGGCGCCAAGTTTTTCCTTCATGAAAACGTGGATCGCAGACGCTGGTTCGCCACAATTTTCGTCTGCTGCGGAGTCCTGCTGCTCACCTGGTCATAAGTGGCGGCAAAACTGGACCCAACACGCGACCGCTCATTAGAATAAAGACAGCCTGCATGGATTCAAACGTCCCACTCACTGCGACATCCCCAACAATTCAGCACGCGACCCGTCCCAACGAAAACCTGCCGAATCGTCTGCTTTCGAACTGGCGATTTTCCGTGGCCGTGCTCATCGGACTGTGGGTCATCATTTACATGATCGGCCTGTCGCGGCCACCGTTGCTCGACGACGTGGACACGGTGCACGCCGAGGCTGCACGCGAAATGCTGCAGCGGCACGATTGGGTCACGCTTTACACGAATGGTTTTCGCTATCTGGAAAAGGCTCCGCTGATGTATTGGAGCCTCGCGATGAGCTACGAGATTTTCGACATCAACAATTGGAGCACGCGCCTGCCCTTGATGCTCGGCGTGCTCGCGTTGACGCTCGCGACCTACCGCTTGGGCCGTTATGTCTATGGCGAGCGCGGCGGCTTCTATTCCGGACTGGCGCTTCTGACGTCGCTTGGACTTTTCGTTTATACACGCTTTTTGATTCCCGAAGTCCTGGTCACGTTGTGGCTCACGCTGGGTTATCACATTTTTCTGCGAGCGCTTGAAGAGAAAGAACCGAGCCGCCTGCTGTGCTGGGGATTTGCTGCGATGTGCGCCCTGAATGTGTTGACGAAGGGCTTGATCGGACTCGTTTTTCCCTTTGGAACGATCTGTCTTTTTCTTCTTCTGACCAGGAATTTGGCAAAACTGAAAAAGCTGCACATTGTTTCCAGCACACTCGTCTTTCTGGTGATTGCCGCGCCATGGCATATTCTGGCCGCACTGCGCAACCCGGCTCAGGGGCAGGCGCGCGGATTTCTCTGGTTCTACTTCATCAACGAACATGTCATGCGCTTTCTGGGCAAACGCGTGCCGCCCGGTTATGACACTGTTCCTTTGGCGATTTTCTGGGGACTCTTGCTCGCGTGGCTATTCCCTTGGAGCGTATTCCTGCCGCAGGCACTTTGCGACGTGCCCGCGATGTGGCGGCATTTCCGCGGCAAGATCGCCACGACTCTGAATCGAAGGCAGGCGGCAAACCTTTTATTTTTCTTGTGGGCGCTGGTGATCGTGGGCTTCTTCAGTTTTTCGACCCGGCAGGAGTACTACACCATCCCCGCATCGTCGGCTACCGCGCTTCTGGTCGGCGGCTGGCTGGCACGCGAATCCGGAGAGGACCCAAGTGATCGGGATCGACGCGCCGGCAGAATTTCCGCCGCAGTTCTGTTCGCTCTTGGAGTGCTTGGCTTTTTCGCCGGAACCTATCTTTTGTCGGTGTCGCATCGGCCCACTCCTGGCGCCGATCTTGCCGACTTGCTGAAAAAGAATCCTCAGGACTATAACTTTTCGCTCGGACACGTGCTCGATCTCACGCCTCAGGCGTTGGGCGTATTTCGCGGTCCGCTGTTAGCCGTCTCGCTGGCAATGCTTGTCGGCACTGGATTGAACTGGCTGCTGCGCAGGCGAGGACGCCCGTTTGCGGGTAACATCGCACTTACCGGAATGATGATCGTGCTGCTGGCGAGCATTCGCATTTCTTTCATTACATTTTCGCCCATTCTCTCTTCGTATGATCTGGCACGAGTCGTACAAAAGCAGTTTCGGCCGGGCGATCTGATTGTGATCGATGGCGAGTATTCTGATGCCTCCACACTGAACTTCTATACCGGCGTGCAGGTGCACGTTCTGCGTGAACCGAGCGGCAATCTTTGGTATGGTGCGAAATTTCCGGATGCGCCGCACATTTTTGAGAACAAGGAATCGCTTGCGAAAATGTGGATGGGGCCGGAGCGCGTGTTTCTCTGGGCGGATCAGGAAGAACCACCTGAGCTCGGGGGGCTGAAGTCCTTTCTGCTGGCCCGCAGCGGAGGAAAATTTATTTTTTCGAATCGGGCTTTCGATGGCACGATCTCCGAGGGCGTTCCGAGCAGTTTCCCCATTGTCGCAGGAGCCGAGAGAGTGGTGACTCGCATTCCTCGTTTGATAAACTAGTTCATTGAGAGGACGACTCTGATCTTGCCGTTCTCGGCCCTTTTCTCATGAGCTGAACGGTTGCGTTCCCGGGCCTTTGATGTCAGCTCATTCCCGGAGTGGATATTGGTTATTGCATACGTAATACTGGCGATCGCCATATTCGGAACCATCACGTCGACGATCGTATTTTTTCTCTCGGTTATCGGATCAATCCAGTTCAGGCGCTACATCGATCGCGACAAAAAAACGTACGAGAAGTTTTCCGCTAATCTGCCGCCGGTTTCTGTGCTGAAGCCGGTGCATGGCAATGAGTCGCGCCTCAAGGAAAATCTTGAGAGCTTTTTCCGGCAGGATTATCCAAAATACGAAATCCTGTTTGCTGCCGACGAACCCGACGACGCCGCGATTCCAATCATTCAGGAAATCAGCGCACGCTATCCCAATGTTTCCAGCCGTATTCTTGTGACCGGACAGCCGCCATGGCCGAACGCTCCCAACTATTGCTTCCATCGCCTCACGGAAATCGCCGCTTATGACATCCTGGTCACCAGCGACAGCGATGTGGAGGTGAGTCCGGATTATTTGCGCGACGTCGTTCCGCCCTTGCTTGATCCGAAAGTTGGCGCGGTCACTTGCGCCTTTCGTGGCAAAAGCGCCGGAGGAATCTGGGCAGACCTGGATTCCATCGGGCAGTCGGTTGAGTTTGTCGCCGGCGTTCTGATCGCCAATCTGATGGAAGGCACGAAATTCGGCTTGGGGCCGACCATCGCGCTACGCAAGGATTCGATTGCAAAGATCGGCGGCTATGCTGCCGTCCGCGAATATCTCTCCAACGATTTCGTGGTCGGCAATTTCATTCACAAGGCCGGGTTTGAAGTCGTGCTGTCGAGTCACGTGGTGGCACACATTTCTCCAAAGATGTCACTCCGCCGCATGTGGGAACGTCAGCTGCGCTGGGCGATGGGAACTCGTTACTCACGCCCGAAGGGTCACTTCGGGTCAGGACTGACCTTTGCCGTGCCCTATGGAATTCTGGGCCTGATCAGCGCGTCGTGGCTCGGTCACCCGCTTCTGGGCTGGGGACTGCTTGCCACCGCGCTGGTGAACAGGATGGCCCAGTGCTGGATTGTCGGCTGGTGGGCGGCGCGCGATCCGGTCGCAAGGCGTGCTTTTCTGCTTTATCCCCTCAGAGATTTGCACGGCTTCATCGTGTGGTGTGCCAGTTATCTGAGCAAACGCAGCCTCTGGCGCGATAACAATTATGTTCTGCTTAAGGGCGGCAGGCTGGTGGCACAGCGTGCGAACGGGGCTATAGTGAAGCCGACCTAGACTCGGCGTGCAGCCGGGGCGCTTGTCAGCCACGCGAAGAACGTGCTAGTTTTCAAGAATTGATATGCGGCGGCTACTTGCCAGCTTCGCGCTTGGGACACTTATCTGGAGTTTCCTTGCGCCGTTCGCCTTGGCGCTGACGGCTGATGTTCCGGCAGCATGCTGCCGGCGGAATGGGAAGCACCATTGCACTTCAGGAATCTCGGGCACGGACGCTTCCAGTGATGCACGGCTCGCCTTTCGCAGCACTTCTTCCTGCTGTCCTTATAGCTCGCAAGCAATAACCACCCGGGTGGTGGCGAATCTGGAATTTTCCAGCACCGCCTCGGCGCACATTCCCTCAGTTATTCTGGCAGTTCACGCCAATTCCCTCTTGATCGATTCGCGGTCCGAATCATCGACTACCCAGCGCGGTCCGCCTTCCGTATTTCTCAACTGCTGACTGTTTTTCCGACGTACATCTGGAATTTCCAGTCCGTCACTTGCTTCGGCTTGCCATGTGGGGTGAGCCAGGCGCGAAGGTGACGGCTGCCCGGCTTGTGGGGATCACACTCATTCGCGGAAAGTGAGCGGGACGAGGCGCGATCCGCCAACAGCGGCAACATGCACTGTCGCGAGAATCGAAAGGATGGATAACTTCGATGAGATCCGTCGCTTGGTTGAGCGCTCTTATTTTATTCTTCGCTGCCGTCGCCTTTGCCTCGATTTTCGGCTCGGTTCGCGGCATCGTTCATGATCCGCAGCATCGTCCGATTCAGGGCGCACAAATTACGTTGAAGGCGAAAAATTCCGATTGGACGCACTCTTCCGATTCCAACAATAACGGAGAATTCACCTTCACTTCCGTTCCCATCGGTGACTACACCGTCACAGTAACTTCGAGGGGCTTCCGGGAGGTCCAACAAGATGTGATTGTTCAGTCGGACACGAGTCCGATACTTCACTTTGGCCTGGTTGTCACGGGAGCGAGAGAGAGTATTGAAGTTTCGGAGACACCAGTTGAAGCGACGACCCAGACGGTCACGCCGACGACCACATTGAATCGCATCGACATTCAGGAAACACCTGGCGCCGACCGCACCAACGGCATGCAGATGCTCACCGACTACGTCCCCGCCGCCTACATGGTGCACGACATGTTGCACATGCGCGGAGGCCATCAGGTCGAGTGGGCCGTTGACGGTGTTCCCATCCCCAACACCAACATCGCCAACAATCTCGGTCCGCAGATCGATCCCAAAGACATCGACTATCTCGAGGTGCAGCGCGGCAGCTACGACGCCGACTACGGCGATCGCACGTACGGCATCTTCAACATCGTGCCCCGTACCGGCTTCGAGCGCGATCGGGAATGCGATTTCGTCATTACAGCCGGGAATTTCTATCAGACCGACGATCAGATCAGCTGTGGAAGCCATACCGCCCGCTCAGCCTGGTACACCAGCCTCAACGGCAACCGCAGCCAGTACGGCCTGATGACTCCCATTCCGCAGGTCGTCAACGATTCCGCCAACGGCATGGGTGGATTTGCCTCGTTCATCTTCAATCCCAACCCAAAGAATCAATATCGCATCGTTGGCTCTCTGCGCCGCGACTACTACCAGATTCCAATCGATCCGAATCTCAACTCAACCGGCAATCAGATTCTCGTAGCGTCGGGCCTGGTGCCCAGTTCGGGCTTGCATGATGCCGAGGTCGAGCCTGACGGCTACACGACTTTCTCCTGGGTGCATACCTTCAGCCCAGAAACCTTGCTGACTGTCTCGCCGTTTTATCACTACAACGGCGCTGACTATCACGGTGGACCGAACGACCTCCCCGTCATCTCCAGCGTCACGCAGACCGCCAACTACGTCGGCTCTCAGGCCTCCATTGGCACCAACTTCCACAATAACGATCTTCAGGCTGGCGTCTATGGATTTTTCCAGCACCAGTACAACTACTTCAGCAACGTGTACACCTGCACTCAAAACTGCCAGGAGTATGGTGTAACCAACCCGACGAACTACCCCCCCTCTTCCATCGGTGTCAATGGAGGCGTCGCTGCATTCTTCGTTAACGACAAATTCAAAGTCACGCCGTGGCTCACACTGATCGCCGGCGTGCGCGAAACACAGTTCAATAGCGCGCCCCCAGCGTCGTCGCAGATTCCCAGCGTGTCGGAGCACTCGACCGCTCCGCGGCTGGGCGCGGCCGTCCGCATTCCTCATCTCAACTGGACGTTCCGCGGATTCTACGGCTACTACTATCAGGCTCCTCCTCTTTCAACCGCCACGAGCGAACTTCAACAGTTGGGCGTCAATCAGGGCTACGGCTTCGCCCCGCTCCATGGCGAGCGCGACATTGAATGGCAATTCGGTGTCATGATTCCAGTCCATGGCTGGAGTCTCGACGCCGATAACTTCGAAACTCGCGCCCATAATTGGCTCGATCACAACAACATCGGAGACTCGAACCTCTTCTGGCCCATTACCTGGTCCTACGCGCAGATTCAAGGCTGGGAACTCACGCTGCGCTCTCCCAACATCTTGCATCACGGCCAGTTCCATCTCGCTTACTCGAACCAGTTTGCGCAGGCCACTTCGCCCATCACCGGAGGCTTAATCTGTCCCCCTGCGATGCCAATATGCTCGCTCTACCCGCCTCCGGGTCTTGGACCCGTGGACCACGATCAGCGCAACACGCTGAACGTCGGCTTCAACAGCAGCCTTCCATGGCATGCCTATGCCTCAACCAACGTTTATTACGGCTCCGGATTCACCAACGGACTGTACGGAAACCCACTGGCTCAATATCCCGGCCAATATCTGCCCAGCCACAGTGCTGTGGATCTTTCCCTGGGGAAGACTTTCGCCGAGAGGTACACAGTTTCACTAACAGCGGTCAACGTGGCCAACCGCCGCGCGCAGCTTGACAACAGTCTGACCTTCGGAGGGTTCCACTGGGACGAACCGCGTCAAATCTATGGAGAATTCCGTTATCGCTTCAGCTACTGAGCTGCATATTCCCGGCAGTCTTCGACATCGTTTCGTGCGATATTGCCGCACGGAAACTGAATACAACCTCTAGCGGCACACTTTTTTCGCAAGCGGAATTTCCGTGGGCAGACGATGATCGGCTGTGAGCAGCCCGGTGTCGAGCAACTGTGCCACCATGGCCGCGCGCGATCCCACGCCCAGCTTGGCAAAGATCCGCCGTAGATGCGTGCACACGGTCCACGAACTGATGTTAAGCACGTCGGCGATGACTTTGTTGGGATGGCCTTTCGCCACCATGCGGACGATCTCTTGCTCGCGGGGGCTTAACTGAATCCGCTTGCCGTTCGGCGGCGGCATCCGCAGCAGAAGATACCGATTTCCGTCGACTTCCCGGTCGATAAGCACTTCTTCCGCAGTTTGTATGGCGTCCTCGCCAACTCCTGCTTCGTCTTTGTCAATCAATCCAATGAGCGTACGAATCACTTCATCGACGCCATCCGGGCGATCAGCAGGCGAATCTTCGATTGCAACAAGTGCGGGGCTGGTACGCATTCCGAGTTCTCGGTCTGTTGGGATGACAGAATTTCAAACAACAGTCCCAGACCGCAACCGGGGTTTTGCGGAGGACAGTAAGGGAATCCGTATTTCGGCTTCCTCAAGTGGTGCAGTTCAACTTATTCGCTGCGAAAAACGCGCGAGATGGGGAGAAGACTACGACTCGATCTTCAACTTAGGCCAGTCCCTTTTTCAGGCGACGCTTACCCGGGCTAACTTCTCTGGGTTCATCCTGGGTTGGAACTGGCTCGTCAACAGGGTCAAAAACTGGGGCGAATAATACTCTGACCTTCCCAGATCTGTAAGAAAACTCGAATCTGTTACGAAATTAGAACAGGCCAAACGAAGCGAGCACGATAGCTATTTAGTAATCACCATTCAATTGAGCAGTCTCTATCTCACAAGCCGCGTTGCCCGCTGCGCACAACTGCCCGTACAGCCCTTGCCGATACTTCAACCGTCCCAAACAGTCGCAGACACGCTGGCACCAAGGTCGCGGACAATTGAATATTGCCATGTTCAGATTTCGTAACGCTCAACTCTCGCCACCGTGATCGTCATCCCGGTCGCAGTCTATTGTGCTGCTATCTGCTTCGATAATTTTTCCCCATGAATTGCCCGCCAGCGCGGCGCTTGTGATTCCTGCTTCAACTCAACGATCAAGAATACGCTTCAGCGTCGGAAGCAAATCAGTAACGATTCGCGCTTTGTCGACACAGCCATTCGCTCCTGCCTCGAGCGAGCGTGGGAGCAGATGGTGGGCATCGTGCTGGCTGATAATGAGAATCTTGGTTGCGGGAAGTTGCTGTCGCAACATCTGTGCCAGATTCAGACCGTCCATACCGGGCATGCTGATGTCGAGCAAAACAACATCAGGCTTCAGAATGTCGGCCTTTTCAAGAGCTTCCCTGCCGTCCGAGGCTTCTCCGCAGACTTCAAATGCCTGGTCGTTCGTCACCAGCGTAGCAATTGCTCGCCGAATCAACAGGTTGTCGTCTGCGATCAGAACTCGCATAGCAGCCACCGCGCAATCGCACTTCTGGATCGCTGCTTGCAACAGCTCAGCCTTGCCATTGTGCGGCGATGATAATGCAACCTCGGCCCACTGAGAATTGCCGGGATGTAAGTCCCCATTCATTGAGCATGCAGGAAATGTCCGCTGATCACAATATACAGCTTTTCCTCTTGATCGCGATTCCAGATGCCCTAGCCCTTCTCCAATGCAGCTGCGAACGCGTCCAGCGAGAGCGAGCGGAGCAGATTCCTTCGCATTCCGCGCTCCACTTCGGCGAGCCGGTCCGATGCCGCCGTGATCCACTCAAAATCGGCCGACTCCGCCATCCGTTTCAACTCAGACGCGACATCCATGTTCAGGATCGCCTCCTCTGCGCCTGAATGTATAAACATCAGATCGCGCAACAGCGAATACAGCGTGCGAATCAGCAACTCGGTTTTGTCCCGCCCCTCCGCCCCCGGCCGGTACGACTCCGTCACCTTAAATAACTCGCCATGCTCCCCTTCCCGCAGCGCGGACTTCAAAATGGTCAGTGCATCCGCGCGCGCCGCAGTATATGCCGCGAGATCGAAACCGCGCGCCCGTCCTAACGCGCCCTCGGAAAGGCGTGCCGCCAGTGCCCGTTGCGCCGCCTTCCACTCCGGACGATGTTCGGCGAGGTCGCGCTCAATCTCTTCCACCGTCAACGAGCCCAATGTGAACACCATGGATCGCGAACGGATCGTCGGCAGCAATTCACCCGCATTCTCGGTCAGCAGGAAAATCGTCGCAAACTCCGGCGGTTCCTCCAGCACTTTCAGCAGCGAGTTGGCCGCCTCTTTCATAAACGCCGAATCGGTAAAGATGTAAACCTTCTCGCGCCCTTCCGCCGGCCGGTAATAAATCGTCTCAATCACCCGCCGCACCTGATCGACCTTGATCATCATCTGCGGCGGATCGGGAGGAATCACCAGCACATCGGGATGCGTCTGCACAAAAATGCGCGTCTCTTTCTTGTCGGTCTCGCGCAGATTCTCTCTCGCCTCCACGGCTTCGCCGAATCGCGCCTCCAGATCCGCGGCATCGCCAATGCGCCTGCAGTTCGCGCACTGACCGCAAAAATCCGGCAGACTTTCTGTCCTGCCCTGATCGCTCGCCGGCGGATTCAAACAGTTCATCGTTTGCGCCAGCATCAGCCCCAAGGTGTACTTGCCCGCTCCGCGCGCGCCCGCCAGCACCACGGCATGGGGAAATCGCTCCCGCGCCAGCATCTCGCGCAGGCGATGAACGATTTCAGCGTTACCATGAAAATCAGAAAAAGGCATAACGGAGAGTAAGAGCAGAATCTACCACACCCGGTCCCGGAGTGCCTGCTCCGGGCACGAGCAACGCGTTACCGCAGCTCCTTGCTATAGAACAGTTCAGGGTCGCCGTCGTCGAGGTTCTGCACAGTTCCGCTCAAAACGTATTCCCGTGAAACCAAAAATCCTTGCATGGGCAGATTGGACTTGTTGGCCGACGTAAAAATGCGGTCGCTCTTGCACTGGCTTTCACACTCGTCGAATAGGCTGCTACCGACCTTGCGCCTGCGGTGTGCGGGTTCGACGTAAATGAGGGACACAAAGCCACGGTCGAAAAAGTCATGATTCATAATGGCATAGCCAACAACGATCTCATCATCGAGCGCGACAAGACACCCACCTCGATCGATCGCCCTCTCGATAAGGCCCCGCTTGGACTCGTCGCTCTCGGCTGATGAGCCAATTCGCAGGATTCGATTGATGTCACTATGAACCGCAAGCCGGACCATGACGTTAATGGCTTACCCCTGAAAGGCAGGCAAAATCCCCCAACTATTTTCCCCGTCAGTCGGGCCACCTGATTGCCCGAACCGGGACCACCATCAGCTTTCCTGTTCGCTCAACCGGAGAGAGGCAGTGGCCTCTTGCTCGGAGGGACCGGGTTCTGCCGGGTGAGGTGGCAACGTTGCCAGATACTCGGCAAAGTTGTCATTAAACAGTGCGCCCGGCCGTTTTTCGCGCAGCAGCGCTACCGCATCCGCGCCTTTCATTCCGAGGTAGGTCAGTACCAGCCCCGCCACCAGAGCCGATCGATTGAGGCCCATGCCACAGTGCGCTAAAACCCTTTCGCCGCCCTCCACGAGTTGAGCGCCCAGCCTTGCCAGCGCGTGCAGTTTATTCAAATCCGGCAGACCTTCGTCGTAGACCGGATAATAAACATAAAGCATATGATTAGGAACACACGGAATGCCTAAGTCGAGATCGCCGTCCAGATCGATAACCGCAGTAATCCCCTGAGCTTCAATACACTGCCAGTCATCGATCGCAGGAGAGATAAACAGCCGACCTTGCTCGTCCACTGGTATGAGATCCATCGAAAAATCGTCCCGTTCTTTAGCATTATAAGCCGTCCCAGATGACGCAGACCGCAAGAAGCGAGCGTCGCTTTTCTCTGCGTATCGGCGCCGGCTAGTGAAAACGGCCTACAACTTCAACCTCCTTCTTACCACTTCCACAATCTTCGCATGCGTCTGGGCCGGCGTCCCTCGCGCATCCATCATCACCACACGCCCCGGCTCACGACGCGCAATCGCCATGTATCCTTCGTGGACGCGCAAGAAAAACGCCCGCTTCTCCTGCTCAAAGCGATTCTCATCGTGTCCGCGACCCATATTCTTCGAAGCTCGCGTATTGCGCCGTCGCGCCCGGCTCACGCTGGCCGCTGCATCGGAATCGAGCAGCAGCGTCAAATCCGGCTGCAGATTCCCGCACAGCACGCGATGCAAATCCAGCACCGCTGCGCTGCCCAGCCTGCGTCCACTTCCCTGGTACGCTTCCGTCGAATCCGTAAACCGGTCGCACAGCACGATTGCGCCCGCCGCCAATGCCGGCTCAATCACCTCCGCAATATGCTGCGCCCGCGATGCGAACATCAACGCCATTTCAGCCAGCGGATCAAGTCCATCCGTTTTTGAATCCAGCAGCACGCGCCGAATTTTCTCGCCCGTGGCCGTGCCGCCGGGCTCCCGCGTCTCGACGATCTTCTGTCCCGCTGCGCGCAACACCTCGCCCAGCTTCCGCATCTGCGTGCTCTTGCCGGTTCCGTCGAGCCCTTCGAACGTGATGAATTTTCCCCGTCGCGACATGCAGCGGAATGATATCAGCGTGCGTAAGCTTATTTTGAACTTTCCCGCGATTCATCCGGACTATTGCGCAGGCGCGTTGCTCAAGCTGGAGTTCAACTCCTCCAACAACTTCGTATTTTTCTCTATCGCGCTTTGCAGGATGGCGGCTTGCGCTTGGGCACGTCGCCAGTCTTTTTCTTCGATGGCTTCGGTGAGGCCGGGGAGTTCGAGGTGGGCATAGGTAAAGCGCGCGCCGTAGAGGATGTGCTTGAACCAGGGCCGTCCTGGAATGCCGTCAGGATTGAGCCAGTTGCGCTCGAGCTGCATCATGCCGCGGTTGAGGGTAAGGGCTGTCGCCGGCTCAAGTTTTCCTTCCGCGAGCTTATGGCCGATGGACGCATTGAGCTTTTTGCCTGCGTGTTCGAAAGCGTCGACGTCATCGAGAATTGGAAATATGTCAAAATGCGGCCCTGCCCTTTCAATCCGAGACCCAGCGGCAGTCTTTTCAAAAAGAGTCTCATCGTTTGCTTTCGCGAGCTCCTTCACGAATTGGCGGATGTTCGCCGCATACGTCGCGAAGTCAAACGGCAGCAGGTCCGCGTTGGCCAGGCGCAACGCAGTCACTCCCCAGAGTTGTGACATGAGCGTGTGATATTTGTAGCCTGGATCGCCGAAGTGATTCATCCAGAAAAAATCGTCGTAGGCAGAGTGGTAGACGCCGTAGTCGCCTTCGAAGCCAAGTCCGATGACCGGCATCCCGATGAAGTTGAGAAAGACCGTGTGGTCACTGCCGCTGCCAATGCGCGTGTCGGCCAGACCGGAATTTGTGGCGCCGGAGTCGAACGGGCCCGAGCGCTCGGCCAATCTTTCGTGGGCCACAGTTTCCTTCCACGCGTTATACAAACTTTTTCCTGACGGATCTTTCAGCGAACGCGTCGTTTCTTCGAGCATGGGCGCCAGCGAGGCGACGGCCTGTCCGTGGAAGTTGGGCCCGCTGGTGGCTTCGTCGACGTTGATGTAGGCGACGGCTTTCTGGCGAAGTTCGTCGGCGAACTGTTCGCCCCATTCGGTCGAGCCGGTGAGGCCGATCTCTTCTCCGTCCCAACTGCAAACAACAATGGTGCGCCGCGGACGCATGCCATCTTTTGCCAACTGGCCGAGCGCGCGAGTCATTTCCATCATGCTCGCGGTGCCGCTCGAGGGATCGACGCCGCCGAAGACCCACGCATCGCGGTGATTGCCGAGGACGACCCATTCATCGGGAAGTTCGCCGCCACGGATGCGGCCTTCAACGACGTAATAAGGTTGCAGTCCATTCTCCATTTCGAGTTTGAGGTGGATTTTTTCTTTTTCGCCGCCGAAGCGGTAAGGGAAACCCAGTCCTCCTTGCCAATCGGCAGGAGCTACGGGGCCTTCGAGATTTTCGAGCAGCGGTTTGGCGTCGTGCCAGGAGAGCGGTAGCGCCATGATCTTCGGCGCGGAAGCGGCATCTTCGATCGGAATGCGTTTTGCGCCCGGAACCGACGCCCAGCCGGGAGTCTGCGGATCGCCGGGAACTATGAAGTCGTAAGTGATCGCGCCGCGCTGAATTTTATATTCCGGACCCCATGGGCCGTCGGGATCGACGGGGCCTTTCTTGTAGCCGTCTTCCTGTGGATCGCTGTAGACGAGCATGGCGGCCGCGCCTTCGCGCTGCGCGGTGAGGGCTTTGAATCCGCGATAGCTGTAGGGATTCGAGTAGCGCACGAGGACGATCTTGCCTTTCACGCTGATGCCGTTCTTGCGAAGAAGATCGTAGTCTTCGGGATTTCCGCTATGCGCATAAACCACGGGCGCAGTGACTTCTCCCGAGATGGACATGCCAAGCCAGGCGTGGGAAATCGCGGGATTGGAAGAGTCGGGATCGCCGGGGAGGGGAGTTTCTTTGAGAGCGGCTGTGTAATGTGTCGGAGCGATCATCTCGAGCGAGGCGGATTTTGGATTGGTGCCGTAGACGTCGTAGCGGCGGATGACAACGTCTTCGAGACCTTGCTTCTTCCACTCATCGGCGATGTAGTCGGCGAGTTCGTTATTGCGCTTGGAACCGGCAGTGTGAGGTTCGGCGGTAAAGATGCGGTGTTGGCGGCGTTGTTCGTCGGGAGTGGGAATGGATTTAAATTTTTCTTCGATGGCAGATTCGTGCGCGGAGTGAGCCGGAGTAAAGCCCAGGATCTGGGCGTAAGCGGTAGCGATGAGGATTAGAGTGATTGGGGCTACGCGGGCGAGAGTCATCGGTGCACGAAATTGTATCGCACCCATGAGAATCCCACTCCTGGCAAAATCGGCCAGAAGTGGGGCACGCACCTCGTTTCAGCTCTCTACTTCGCTTTCAGAATATCGGTCAGTAGATCCGGCTTCGATTCGTCGCGCACCAGATGCGGATATTGTTCTCCGCCGTGGTAGTCGAGCTTGTACGTTTTGAAGTAATCGGCATTCTCGACGAGCAGATCGATGGTGGCGCTGCTATTTTTCGCCGCCTTGATCGCGTCGCGCAGAATCTCGGGCGAGAAGCGGCGCCCATTGACCGCGACAACTTTCATCCCGGGACCGATGCCGGCGTTGGCGGCGACTTCGCCTTCCACTGTATCGACGATGCCGCCATCGCCGTTGAGATTCAGCCCCAGCGCGTAGGCAGCAGGAATAAAGCGATACGCGCCCGCCATGCTGCTCAACATTTCCGAGGGATTTTCGTCATAGACCAGTTTCCATCCGCTGCCTTCGATGCCGCCGAGTGGGGCGCCGGGACCATGGTTGGTTAGTCGTTCGGTCCAGAAGCCGCGCCAGTCATAGGAAACGACCTGATTCAACGCGTTAACGACATCGTCAAAAGTGTAGGTTTTGAGCGCAGGCCCGGTCGAGGGCGCGCCATGGAAGAGATGGCAAAAATCGTCGATCGATTTCGCGCCTTTGCTCTGCTGGCGGATGATGACATCCACCCACAGCCAGTTGAGTGTGTCCTCGTTATAGAAATCGGTGCCGCGGCGCCACGAGTACCAGGAACTCGGCGCGAAATAGAGGACAGGCGCGGAGTCCGCCGCGTCCTGCAGGTTGCGCCAACTGCGTCCGGGAAGATGATCGAGCTCGTCGGCGGTGATGGCGAGGTCGTCGCGATCGAGTTCGTTCGAGAGCAGTCCGCTGCGCGCGGTAAGCACCCAGCCGAGATAGTTCGTCAGTCCTTCATAAACCCAAAGCAGATCATCCCGCATGGGCTGCTCGTAATCTGGTGTGGCAAGGTCGTAGGGGCGGCGATACTTGCCGTTCCAGGAATGAACGTATTCGTGCGGAAGCAGGCCGGCGGCTAGTTTGCGGGAGGTATCGTCGACCAGCGAGCGCTCGTCAACCCGGCTGTCGTCGGATTCATGGTGTTCGAGTCCGAAGTGGGCCACGTGATCGCTGAGCGTGTAAAGGAAATGGTAATCGCGATAATGATGCGCGCCGAAAAGTTTCTGCGCCTGATCGACCAGGCTGCGGTATTGATCCCACACCGAGGCCGGCGCGTCGAGCGCCGCGGCGCTGTCGGCAGCGATGTCCATTTCCGTGGGAGGATCCTGGGCGAGCGGAACGACTTTGAGAAATTCTCCGGTGATGACGGGCGAATCGACAAGTGTGGTGAGAGAGCAGGTTGCGAAATGGATTTCATTTCCGCTCTGGCTGGTGATGGGAAGCGGCGTGCCGAACTTCCAGCCCTCCGGAAGCTTGAGCGACGCGCTGTAGTTGATATCGTCGGACTTGTAGCCCTTGGGATAGAGCAGAACCTGATTCCAGCTGATGATGGCAAGCTTGTCCGTGGCGGAAGAGCCGGCGGAGAATCCTCCTTCAAAAGTCGCGGGTGAAAGAAAGTCGAGATGAGCTTCGATTTCGCTGACACCGCTGGGGACCTCGACGTGGACGGCGAACATTTCCTCCAGGTCGCGGCGCCATTTGAGAGCTTTGCCGCCCGCGAAAAATTTCAAGCCGGCAAGGTCGACGATGGGGCCGTCGGGCGCATGCTCACCAGGAATCCACTTCGGATAATAGAGAGTGAGGTCGCCGGCCGTTGCCGGAATTCGCAGCGTGGCATGGAATATCTTGCGCTGCGCCGAGGTGGCATCGACGGAGAGCGTGACGGTTGGAGTGCTGGCCGCCCAACTGGAAACTGCAAAGAGCGTGACGCAGACCACTCCCCAAACTTTCGAGACTTTCATCTTTCTGGGCTCCCTGTTCTGATGGTCAAACTTCTGACGACCAATTTCTGATGATCAATGAACTAACGATCCACGAACTAATGACGCATGAACTGACAACGAATGCAATCCCACAGATTGGCAAACGAATTATGAATATAGCAGTCGGCGCGTGCGACCGTACAGCGCTCGATGACTGATGCAGATGTTGGCAGAAGTTGGCGCTCCATGTGGAAAGTCAACTCGCTCCGCTCACAAAACGCCACATCCGCACTGCGACGTTTTGTCCGCACCACCCATGGCGTGGACTCCGCCAGTCGCGGTCTTATACGATTGGCCTGCCTTTTCAGGCCGTCAAGAGGAGCGTTTCTATCTCGCAAGAAACCGCACTCGGATGATGATGAAAACGGAAGCGAGCAAGAATTAGGAGAAGAAGAAATGTTGCTGAGGAATGCGCGGAGCTCTGCTGGTCGTGACTGCCGAATCGTTCCAGATTTCGCGTGCACTTCACCGGCGCGCAGACTCGCCATCGCGCTCCTCATATCGTCACTCGGCGCCCTGGCCATCGCCCAAAGCAGTTCACTCGTCCTGGAGCGGAATGAAAGAATGATTTCGCTCGAACCCTATGCGGCGAACATTCTGCGGATAACAATTAGCATCGACAAAACGGCCGCGACCGCCGCTCCCGGCTATGGTTTCGTGGCCAAGCCGTCACAAAACGGATGGACGCACGAGCGCGATGCCGAAGGTAACGATGTATTTCGATCGCCAAGGTTGGTGGTGCGGGTCGCGCCCGGCGATCTTCCCGCCGACAAGCTCCCGCAGCGAGTGCCTCTGGACGAACTGAATCGTCAACTCCGCGAACACTACTTTGGCGGAGGCGGCGGGCATGGCCCCAACAACGATGCCATTCTCGTGACCACTCCACAAGGCAAGATGCTCGCGCACATGCGCACCTGGACCATGGCTCCCGAACGCGCGGACGTTGCTCAACAGGACTTCGGCGCAAAAGGCTATTCAGTTTCTGCTTTGTTCGACTCGCCGGCCGACGAGCACTATTACGGTCTGGGACAACAACAGAAAGGATGGATGGATCTGCGCGACCATGAGATCCGCTGCTGGCATGATTACGGCGCTATTGGCGGCGAGGACCTCTGCGTCCCGTTCATGGTGTCAAGCCGCGGCTACGGCCTCGTATGGGATAACCCGTCCAAGACCACGGTAGATCTCGGCTTCAATGGACGCAACACATGGTCATCCGAAGTCGGAGATCGCATTTCCTATTTCATCATCGCCGGAGATACGACCGATGAAATCTACCAGGGCTATCGTTTGCTCACTGGCGTAACCCACATGCTGCCCAAAGCGGTCTACGGATACATCCAGAGCAAGGCGATTTATCCGACGCAGGAACAACTTCTCGATGTAGCCAAAGAATATCGCCAGAAGAAACTGCCGCTCGACGTCATGGTCGTCGACTTCCTCAATATGACGAAGCAGGGCGAACTCGATCTCGATCCCGAGCGCTGGCCGGACCCGGCAGCGATGAATCGCGAACTGCATGCCATGGGCGTGGATACGCTGTTAAGCGTGTGGCCGCACTTTTCACGCGACACCCAGTTTTACGACATGCTCGAGAAAAACGGCTGGCTCATCCACAAGCCCGACGGGACGCCTGATTCGGGATGGACCAAGGATGTCAT
The DNA here is from genome assembly GCA_030040965.1 of Candidatus Sulfotelmatobacter sp. Lineage (GTDB taxonomy): Bacteria > Acidobacteriota > Terriglobia > Terriglobales > Acidobacteriaceae > Sulfotelmatobacter. Next base: position 23,816 of record JASHOT010000001.1, read on the forward strand.
TGGCCCCAATCTCGATACAACGAATCCGGAAGCAGCAAAGTGGTTCTGGGAGAAAATTCGCGATCGCTACATCAAACCATACGGATTCGATTTCCTCTGGCTCGATGAGACTGAGCCCGATATCGATCCCGCAGGCGACGTGTTTTCCGTCGGTTCGGGCATACGCTTTTACAACATCTATCCGCTGTTCCACACCGCCTCGGTCTATGAAGGCTTCCGGCGCGATTTCGGCGACAGCCGCAGAGTCATGATCCTGGCGCGGGCCGCCTATCTGGGCGCCCAGCGCAATGGCACGGTTTTCTGGTCGAGCGACATTGTTTCCACCTGGGATATGCTGAAGCGCTCGATTCCCGCCGGTCTGAATTTCGCGGCCGCTGGATCGCCTTACTGGGACACCGATATCGCCGGATTCTTCTCGCCGCAAATTCCCGCGGACTATCACGCCGCACACAAACCATTAATCGATGGATCGGATGCGCGCGACACGATCGCCAACTATGAAGACTATCCCGAGCTGTTTGTGCGCTGGTTCGAATGGGGCACCTTTCAGCCGGTCATGCGCGCGCATGGCGAAAGAAAACATAACGAAGTGTGGTCCTACGGCAGGCAAGCCGAGCCGATCCTTGCGAAGTATGTGAAACTGCGCTACCAGCTTCTGCCCTACACTTACTCGGCCGCCTACCATAGCTACCAGACAGGCGCTCCGTACATGCGCGCGCTCTTCATGGATTTCCCCGGCGATCCTAACGCTGCCAACATTCCCGATGAATATATGTATGGACCAGCGTTCCTCGTGGCTCCGGTGACCGAGCAGGGCGCGACCCACCGGACGGTCTATCTGCCGGCCGGTTGTGACTGGTACAACTACTGGACGAACGAGCGTCTTCACGGCGGACAAACCATTACTGTGAACGCTCCGATCGACATCCTTCCCTTATTCGTGCGAGCGGGAAGCATCGTGCCGCTCGGCTCGGACGTCGACAGCGCACAAGAGACGCAGAAGATTGCTTCGGTGCGCGTTTATCCCGGAGCGAACGGCAGCTTTACTTTCTTCGAAGACGACGGGAGAACCTACGCCTACGAGACCGGCGGCGGTTCGATCACCAGGCTCACCTGGAACGACGCCACGCATCAGCTGAAGCACGAGGGCGCCGCGGCGAGCGAGCTGGAGAAAGCGAGACTACTGGTGATCGGCAAGCAGACAAACGGACCTGCAGAGTGGTGAAGATGTGCCTTAGCCTACACGGTGAGGTGGCCCATTGGGCGCTGTGCCTCACCCCGTCGCTCGCGTTGCGACAAGCTTGGATTTTGGAATACCTCACGGCGAACCTACTGAACCGTGAGCATGAACGTCGTCGAATTCGTGAGCGACCCGCTCGAAGCACTAACGGTCACCGTGAAGTTCCCCGTAGGTGTGCCGGTCGTGACGTTGAAGTTCTCGCTGTTCGAAACCCCTCCGCCCGGAGAAGGATTCGTCACTACGACGGGATACGAACCCGTCGATGCCATGTCGCTCGCTGAGAGCGAAATTGTCAGCTGCGACGCGTTCACGAAACTGGCGGTGTGGGACACTCCGTTGAAAGTCACCGTCGAGGCAGTCGTAAGGCCCGATCCGTTAATCGTGAGCGTCTGCGATTGTGATCCCGCCGCCTGCTCAGTTGGAGACAGGGACGTAATAGATGGTACGGGATTATTGACGGGCGGAGGCGTCCCACTCCCCCCACCACCGCCGCAGCTCAGCACCGTGGCAAGCAACGCCAGCACGACTGTCCCCAGCACCGTCCTGCGCCGGCGTCGCACTGCGATGCCGATCAAACAAGTGGCCATCAACGGAAGCATAGTGCTCGCCAGCCATCCCGCACGCTGACGTTTGTTCGCCGCTCTCCGCATCCGCCGCGATTGCCCCAGCGCCGCTGTGGTGATCGTTAGCGTAGTCGACCCTTGTCCGCTCACCTGCGTCGGACTGAAGCTGCATGCCGTTTCCGCCGGTAGACCCGAGCAACTGAAGTTAGTGACGTTCCCGCTAAATCCCGCTAGTGCCGAAATCGTGATGGCTGCGGTTTGCGTTTGACCCTGCGTCACAATAACCTGAGGCGGTGCCGTGACCGAGAAATCCGGTACGTTGACGATGACTGCACCCGAGGCCGCACTTGGATAGTTCGCGTCACCGCTGTACTGGGCAAGAAGTACCGTTGTCCCGCCAGGTGGAACGAAGTTGAAAGTGGCTATGCACTCGTAGTTCCCGCTGCTGTCCTTTCCGTTAGTGCAGGTTACCGCCGGCCCGAGACTCTGGCCGGTCGCGTCACTCACGAACGTGACCGTGCCCGTCGGATAGATCGCCCTGTCGGTGGTGTCTACCACCGCAGTTACACTCGCCGTGTTCCCCGGAAGCACGTTCTGTGTGTAGGGCGAGATTGTCATCGATGGTGGCGTATATTGCACCGTGATGCTGGTCGTGCCCGACGTAGAAGCCGCGTAGTTTGTGTCGCCGCTATACGAAGCAGAAATCGCATACGTGCCCGGCAATGGGAATGGCGATGAAGAGCTGCTGAAATCAGCGCTGAGGCTGGCAATCGGGTTCGATCCCGACCCCGCCGTCCCTGAATAATTGATGGTCCCGGCCGCAGTCTTTCCGTTCACGAGGAAGGTCACAGTGCCCCCGGGCGCCGCTCCGGAACTTTGCGCATTCACCGTCGTATTGGCATATAGGGCTTGGCCGACGAAAAAAGCAGTGACTCCCGGAGTGCTCAAAGTTGTTGGCGCCGGTGTAATCGTGATTGCTGCAGTGGCCGTACTCGCATTAAAGCTGTTGTCCCCCGCATACGCTGCCTTCACCGAATCCGTCCCGCCCGGCAGTTGAACAATGTAATCCTCGAAATACCCATAACTGTTCAAGGTATACGTGCCGGCATCCAGCGTGCTGCCATTATTCGTCATCGTGACAGTGCCCGACGGACACCCCGTCGCGCCCGAGGCCGCGGTTGGGTCGCACATCTGGCCCTGCGAATTCTCGACATTCACCCGCAAAACGTAGGGCGAGCCGTACTGCGCCGTATTCGTATTTCCATTCACGACCTGGTTACTGGAATTGAACGTCACCAGAAAAACCTGCGGCTGGCTGTTCTCTTTATTCACCGTCACGCTCATCCCGTTCGATTCGCTCGCTTCATACGTCGAATCTCCGGGATAAGACGCCTTCACCGAATACGTCCCGCCCGGCAGCAAGTCGGTCGTTCCTGTCGCTGTCCCGTTGGAAAGCGTAAATCCGCCAATCCCTTGTGTGGTGTTATTCCCTGTCGTCGGTCCCAGCAGCGAAATCACGCCCGTCGGAGTCCCTGTTCCCGACTGTGGGGCCACCGTCACGCTGAAGTTCACCGCCTGCCCGTGTGTAATCGTCGTCGGCGTCAGGCTGTTCAGCGTGGTCACGCTGGGCAGAGTCGCGATGGTGTCCCATTGGTTCACCAGATTGTTCGCATTCACCGACCCCAGGCCGGTCGCCTGATCGTATCCCCCCTCCGCGTTATATCCGCTCAGGATTCCGTAACTATCGCCGGCGAAACTCGTCACGCAGTTCGGACTTCCCGTCGTGCACGGCATGGCATTGGTTCCAACCGTCACGTCATTGAAAATGCAATCGCTAGCCTCGTCCGCAGCGGAAGCGCAGCTCGCACCACTCTTCTGCGCGAGCTTATAAAAAACGTAGTTCGCGTTTCCCTGCGGCCCGTACTTCTGCACGATCATTGCCATGATCCCGGCGAATGACGGCGAAGACACCGATGTTCCGCCATACTCCAGAAACTCGTCAGGGCATGTGCCGCCCGCGTCTGCCTCGCAAATGATGTAGGCTTCCCCCACGAATCCATTGCTGGCGAACAACGACACGTCGGGAAGATCGCGTTTTCCATCCGCCGGCACACCCGTTCCCGCCTGCCATGATGGCTTCGCATACCCTCCTTCACAACTCTGCGGCGTCGATCCCGCGGGAGTTGTACACGCGCTCGCTCCGCCCGATCCTCCCAGCGGAACCACGGCCCCCGCCAGTTGCGAGTTGTTGCAATTGGTCTCGGGATTCGTGCTGAATCCCGACAACGTTCCCCAAATCGCATTCGAACAGGAGTCGTTCCACGTCGTCTCCGGAATGTAGCTGAGCGCCGACTCCTGCGTGGTCGGATTATTGTTCGTGCTCCAATAGGTAGTGGAATTCGTGAAATCGTTGAAGTCCGTGCCGCCCACAGCGACGTTATAAGGCGTGGAGGCGAACCCGCTCACCTGCAGGCCAAATTGCGCCGGTGCCGGACCTTGCGCATCGAAGTTGTCGCATCCCGCCGAACCCGCATCTCCGGCCGATATGAAGACCGTAATCCCCTGTGCCGAAGCCTGCTGCCATAAAGCGTTGTAAAACTGATTCCCCGCTGTCCCAATCCCGAGCTCACACTCCCCGTAGCTTTCGCTCATGATCGGAGCCAGATTCTGATCGACAATGTAGACAGCCGACAGATCGACGCCCGCGCTTGTTTCCGTCGACTCCGAAATCACAAAATCAATCGTTGCCCCCTTCGCCACACCGCCTGACCACTGCACATCTATGTCGGCTTCCGGTTCATCTCCCTGAATGCCGGGGTCCGGTCCGTTCCAAATGAACGTCGGATTATTCGTGGGCAGCCCAAAGAAACTGCGAAATGCCTCCACATCCGACATCTCGATATCAGTCTCCCCCACAATCGCGATCGTTACTCCTGTCCCGTCAATGCCCGCATTCCACAGCGGCAGCACGTTATAAATCGTGGCGAAGTCGTACGGTCCCAGCCCGTAGCATTCGCCGGCCGGCGTACAGTAGTTCCCGGGAAACGTGAGCAGCGGCGTTCCGCTAACCATCTTCGTCTTCCCGGTCTTGTGGTCGCGAGTGAACGTGCCGACCCGAACATTCATCGCCTTTCTGGGGAAATTATTCAGCGACGCCACTCCCGCCACTGCCGGCACCAGCGCGGTTGGAATCGATGGATCGCTGGCATTGGCCCAATGCTGCTCGCCATTCACCACATACTTGTGGATCGCGGTGTGAAACGCCTCCTGCACCTGGCTCGCCGATCCGGAAAACTCCAGCACCGTCCGGCCCTTCGTCGATCCCACCTGAAATCCATGCGATTCGAGCCACGCCGTAATCGTGGCCATGTCGGTGTCGCTCGGCCCAAACTGACTGCCAAATTCCGCCGGCGTCAACCACTTGTGATAGTTCGGCGAATGCTTGTTCTGTTGATCGTCAAGCAGTTTCTCGAGCGCCGCCTCCTGCGCCGTGCTGCGCTTCAACACCAGCAGCATTCTTTCCATCGGCAGAGTCGCCGGTGCCGTGCCCAGATCGAACTGCGGCCTCGCCAGCGGATGCGTGTTTCCCTTCAATACCGTGATCTGCGATTCGTCCACCGGCTGCGTAATCAAAGGCGGACTGATCTGCGATGAAATGATCTGCGAAGAAACGCCCGCCGCCAGAGCGATCGACGATGCCGACACCGTCTGCCCCGCCGCCAGCGAGTTCATCGCCAGCGCGTAGAGAATCCCCGCGATAAAAATTGTCGAAATCCGAGAGCAGCCAATGTTGTGAGATATCTGCGTGGAACCGACGTCGGAAGACACAAGGACCGTTCGCATAGCCCACCTACCCGGAATCGAACCACTGCGATCGAGATCGACTGCCCTCTCGGAAACCAGCCCGGACTGGAGGAAGGAAGGTAGTCCGTTTCGTCTCTGGTAACCGCGATTTACTTGAACCTAAAACGCGGCCTTATTGTACACCGATTTCCAGATGGGTTCCCCATTCAAGCCTGCATTTGGCTTGAGTGGGGTGGGCGAAAGTGTTTCAGACCACGTCAACTCACAAACACACCGCCACACAACAAAGATAAGGAACCGTCCGGCGCAGCCACCTTCTTCTCGTGTTCCGCTCTCAAAACGGCCTGAGCTTTCCATTCATCGCCGTTGTTCGCTGCTCAGACGGTCGCACCCACACCAAGCCCAGCGTGGTAATCACCTCCGCCGGCAGTTCCTCGAAATACAAAACAGCCGACTTGGCCCGACGCCGGTTGAACTCCAAGATCCCCAACCCCACACTAACAACGAATGCGATCATTGCCCCGCTCCGAACCCGATCGCCGAGCCATGGCAACTCAATCTCGGCGCTGACCATGCCGAAGATCACCAGCAGAAACAGGAAGCACCAGAACACGACCTGCATGTGAACTTTTCCGGGCAGATAAGAGCAAGTAAACGGCACTTTGTAGAAATTCACCAGGCTGACTTCGACAAAAACCCATCCCAGCAGTGCCAGCAGCACGAGGTGAACTGCGACATGGCTCCACGGACGAAAATCCAGCGCCAGCAACGCCGAGATGATCCACAACGGCCCAACCGCCAGGAACAACAACACTTTCCTCGTCGCATTCACGTATTTTTCCGACGAACATAGCTGAGTCGCGCGTAGCATCCAATTGGCATGCAAAGAAATGGGCAGCGAGAAAACGCTGCGCAGCCCAAACACCCCAAGGCTCATCATGATCATCGTCGCCGTCAAGAATTCCTCGCTCAATGCAACCGGCGTCGCAATCGCCAGCTCCACCCGCAGCCACCACAGCGCAATGGAACAGATCACAGCCAGATAGAAGGCCATCGCCACGCGATGCTGCCGGCTCCGCATCAACGATCGCAGGCTGAACAGAACGATCGCGGTATCCAGACGGCTGCCGAACCGCGGCGTCCATCGCCAGCCGCGCGCTCCCGGCACCAGATCCGGTTCCTCCACCGTCCTTCTCATCGTGCGCAAATAACAGAGAAGAAGAGAAGCCACCGCCCCCGTCATCACGATGACCAGGCCAACCCACGCCCGCAACGCCAGCCAGCGAAGCTCGCGCGGCAGCGTGCCGTTCAGTTGATTGAACAGCCCCAAAAACCAGAACGACGGCGACCACGCCACCCAATGGTTTCCGGCCGCTTCCATTTGTGCAGGCGTTGTGATCGAGGGCTGAAGAAAAAATGCGCTGAGAAAAATTCCGAAAGCCGCCAGTTGCAGAAATGCCGAGAAGCCCAGAAATATCCTTCGCGGCAGAACCAGCGCGGTGAAGCCTTGCACCGTGAGCACAGCGCAGTACAAAAAAGTGCTCGCTGCAATCATGGTCAGCCAGTAGGCCGCAAACGACTGCAAATATCCCCATGCCGACTCATGGTGCGATCCCAACAAAAACGGCCATGCAATTCCCGTGGCAAAATTCAAGGTGAGAATCGTCAGACCCAACAGCGAAGCTGACGCAGCAACTTTGGCGATCAGGATCGTCCGCGCACGCACCGGCAATGGCGCCAGCACCATCACGTCACGCCTGTCGGGGAACGTCGAGTCCCAGGTAATGACGATGACCAGACCAATCACCAGGATCAACCCGGAAATCAGCGTCTGCTCCCCGCCCCAGGCAAAACTCAAATATGCTTCCGGGAGCGACGCTAATCTTTCCCCAACCACCAGCGGGCCTGCCGCCGCACATAGGCTGATGAAAATGAGGATACTGGCAAACTGCCCAAGAAAGCGCGGCACGTCCGCCTGCACCGACAGCGCTTCCAGATCCACCACCCGCAGCAGGAATTGTCGGAACAAAATCCGAAACTGCAGCGGCAGAAGCTCGATTACCTTGCGCATGGACTCGCTGAGTTTACCCATGGATCAGATCCGCAATCTGCCGCGCCATCGACTCCGTATCCTGCTCGACGACAAGCTCAGAGAAAATCTTCTCCAGCGTCGGCAGCGCCATCAGTGAGCGCAGATTTTCCATCGAGTCGTCGGCCACGACTTTCCCCCGATGCAGAATCACCACGCGCGAACAGACCCGCTCCACCGTATCGAGTTCGTGCGAACTGAACAGCACCACCTTGCCGCGCGCGGCCAGCTCCTGAATCAGACTCCGCAGCACCAGAGCCGATCCCACATCCAGCCCCGAAAACGGCTCATCCAGCAGAACCAGTTCCGGGTTGTGCATCAGGGCTGCGGCAATCAGAATCTTCTGCCGCATTCCCTTCGAGTAGCCGGAGATCGAGGCATGCCGGTCATCGTAAAGCGCCAGCATGTGCAGCAACCCATCGATCCGTTCTGAGGATTCGCGATCCGCGAGACCGCGCAGCTGCGCCACCATCGTCAGGTATTCCACGCCTGAGAGATGCTTATAAAGATGCGGCTCCTCTGGGACATATCCCATGCGCCGCTTGTATGCGATCAAATCATCCTGAATCGGTTTACCCTGAAAAAGGATCTGGCCCGCTGTCATCTCGATCAGGCCCGTGATCATTTTCATGGTGGTCGACTTGCCCGATCCATTCGGCCCAAGGTAGCCGGTCACCTCACCGGGCCGCGCCGAGAAACTGACGTTATCTACTGCCGGAATGCCTGAAAAGTGCTTCGACACGGTGCGCAACTCAAGCACGGCCGCCTCCTGCTCAAACGCAAAGATCCCTTTAGACCATAGACACCGCAACGCCGGACAGTTGGCCACTCCCGACGGGTGCCCCATTCAAGCCCGCCTTTGGCTTGAGTGGGGAAAGTGCCGGGCAAACCCTACTTTCGTGCTTCCGCAATCGCCTTCTCGATGCCCTGTCTCGTATCCTCAGCGTGGGTAGGCCCGGCCAGATAAGTAAGCTCCTCAATTGCCGTCCCGGCCGACGCCCCCGCATCCTTCAAGACCATCTCCGTCCGCGCCGCGCGCAGAAAACCGCCAATGACGCGCTCCGCAACTTCGCCGGTCGTGTACTTCGTTACTCCACCGTCAATCACCGTCGGCGCAAAAAACAGACGCCGCACACCCAGCCGGTTCGTCTCGCGATAGGCAATCGTTCCCACCAGTTCCATGCGCTCGGGCACGAATCCCCCCGAGTCGCCCAGACCGACAATCAGCACCCGCTTGGCCTTCAAACTTCCTGCCGGCACCGCGATCAGCAGCGTCTCCCCCAGCTCCCCGACGAACAGCTCCGGTTTGCGCACCTGGTCGAGCAGCCCCTTCAACTTCTCGTTCGTCTCGACCAGCGATCCCCGCAAAGTATTCGACGGCTCCGATCGAAACAGGCATATGATCTGCAATTCCGCATCGGTCTCCGCCGGACTTTCTACGAGCACCCGCATCGGCATCGGCCCATCCGTGATCCGCAGTTCGCTGCCTTTCGCGATCGCGCCACTCGCCGCGCTCGACTGGGCCATGAGTGAGCGCCCGACGAGCGAGCCCACACTCGCCGCCACACTGAAAATTACAACTGCCGTCATGAACCGCATCGCTCGCCGCATCATGAAAAACATTTTCCAACTTGAAGGAAGACTCACAATCGCCTCCAGATCATGGCCTGGCACTCTGCCACGATGTCATCGGACAAGATATCGTCCTGACGGACCGCCCTCTTCGAAGGACGGTCCAACGTCCTCAAATAGCTAGGCAGTCTGCAGAAGTAGGCCCACTTTGAAAGAAGCTCTCCGATGGGCGAGCCCCCAACTAACCATTGACTTTACGTTCACCGGTTAGAATCCGCCAATCGGCCGGATTCTAACCACCAATCCCAATCTCACTGGTTATACGGATCGGCTTGCCGTAATTGTCTTCCTCTTTGCCTCTGTGCTGAAAATGCATTTCGCGCTACTTCCCCTTCAATTCCTTCTCCATCAGGTTCCGCAGCGCCGCATTGATCCGCGACTGATACTTACGCCCATCCTTTTTGAACCACGCGATCACGTCGGCATCCAGCCGCAGCGTTACCGGCTTTTTCACCGGCTTATAGAAGTCGGCGATCTTCATGGCGTGCAATGCGCCCGTCACACGCTTTTTCTCCGCCAGCAAAGCCTTCAGATTGATGCGTTTGCGACGCCGTCCCGGTCCAGGCGCTTTACGTCGTTTCGAACGGGAAGATGCACTCTTCATAAGCCCTTGCCTCCATTGGGGTTAATCCTGTGCACACGTGAATGTGCGTACAGCATTGTACGGCAGAATGTAAAGGAAAGGAACACTTGTGGAAAACCCCTTCCAGCGGCGCTAACCCGCTAGATCTTCAGCAGTTAAGTCCACCGCCTCATCCTCTGCCATGAAGGCAAACACTTCCTGCGGCACAGGATTCTGCCACACCGGCGCAAACGACTGCCGATGCAGCGGGCAGGGTCCATGCTCACGCAGCGCTGCCAGGTGACGCGGCGTGCTGTATCCCTTATGCGAAGCCAGTCCGTAAAGAGGAAACACAGCATCCCACTCGCACATCATGCGATCGCGTTCCACTTTCGCCAGTATGGACGCGGCTGCAATTGAAGCGGAGAGCGCGTCGCCATGGATGATGGCGCGCTGTGGCAGGTCGCAATCGATCTTTAACGCATCGATCAGCAGATGATCAGCGCAAGGCGCCAGCTGCATCACCGCTTCGCGCATGGCCACGCGCGATGCCTGATAGATATTGATCTGATCGATGCGCGCCGCGTCGACAGCAGCAATGGACCATGCGATGGCATGCTCGCGAATGCGCACGGCCAGCACCTCGCGACGCTCCGGCTCGAGCAGCTTTGAGTCGCGCAGACCGCGCACGCGATACGCGGGATCAAGAATGACCGCAGCCGCGACGACCGGGCCGAACAGCGACCCGCGGCCCACTTCATCCACGCCAGCCACGCGCAGCGCGCCGCATTCCCACGCTTTTTTTTCATATCGCAGCGTGCAGCGCAGTGTCTTCAGCAGGCGAAGCTTCGCGGCCGATGGCGACAGCTTGCGCGCGGTCGGGGACTGAACTTGAGAAGCCAAGGGAGCTGCCCTCATCTTCCACGATGCGCACCGAAGGCGCAAGAGGAATCGCAGAGGAGTCTGCGGTGCTCGCTGGGCGGAGGAATGCCTCCGCCCCTACAAGAACCGTTACGCTTTTTCGACGTCGCGCAGGCGCGCGGCCTTGCCCTTGAGTCCGCGCAGGTAAAACAGGCGGGCGCGGCGCACTTTGGAGGAGCGCACCAGGTCAACTTTGTCGATCACTTTAGAATGAATCGGGAAGATACGCTCGACGCCCTGTCCGAAGCTGATTTTGCGGACGGTGAAGCTGGCTTGCGGTCCATTGTCGCGCTTGATGACCACGCCTTCGAAGGCCTGCACGCGTTCCTTGTCGCCTTCTTTGATCTTCACGTGAACGCGCACGGTGTCGCCGGGGCGAAATGCGGGGATGTCGGTGCGTTGGGTTTTGGCCAGCAGTTTTTCGATGATTAAGTTCGACATTGTATTCGTCCTTCGTCTTGCAGATTCCCTCAGCGGCTAAAGCCGCTCAGAACTTGTACGTCTTGCGGCGCGGCTCAAAGCCACGCCCTTTCAAATCAAATCTTTCCTGACGTCAACTCTTCCCCAGGCGCGACAGGATCTCGCGATCCTCAATGCTCAGATCCGCACCATCCAGCAAGTCGGGGCGGTTGCGCAGCGTTTTCTTCAACGCCCGCTCGCGGCGCCAGCGGCGAATCTGCTGGTGGTTGCCGTTGAGCAGGACTTCCGGCACCGTCATCCCGCGGAACTCAGCGGGACGCGTGTAGTGCGGATAGTCGAGCAATCCGTTCGAACCGCAGGTCGAGGCGTTGCCAATAAACTCGCCACCATCCTCAACTTCGTCATGCCCATGCGCGGTGAAACTTTCCTGGCGCGTCGAGGCTTCGTTGCCGAGTGCACCCGGCAGTAACCGCGTGACCGCTTCCAGGATGACGGCCGCACCCAATTCGCCTCCGCTGAGCACGTAATCGCCGATGGAAAACTCGCGGTCGGCGAGAAACTCGGAGACGCGCTCATCGACTCCCTCGTAGCGTCCGCAGACCAGAACGATGCGGTCGAGCGCGGCCAACTGCGATGCGACCTGCTGGGTGAATCGCTCTCCCTGCGCGGAGAGCAGAATCACGGACTGCGTGGCGCGGCCGGCAATGCGGTCTTCCATGCGCGCTTCTCGTGAAGCCAAAGGCAATGTTTCTAAAAGTTCAAAGATCGGTTCCGGCTTCAGGACCATGCCTTCGCCGCCGCCGAAGGGGCGGTCATCCACGGTGCGGTGCCGGTCGTGCGTAAAGCCACGCAGGTCGTGGACTGCGATTTCCGCCAGACCCATTTCGCGGGCGCGGCGGGTAATGCCGTAGTCGAGCGGTCCGCGAAAGAAGTCCGGAAAGATGGTGACGATGTCGGCCTTCATGTTGCGCGGAACCTGAAACTTTTCACCACAGAGGGCACAGAGAAAATCTAATTCCGTCTCTTCTTCGGCCCAGATTGCTGCTTCTTTTCTTCTGCCGTCAACGGGGCGTTAATTTCCAACATGCCTTCAGGAAGCTTCATGCGGACTTCTTGCCGCTTGACGTCCACACCTTCCAGATACGCTTCGGCAAAAGGCACGTCATATTTCGTAGCCTCGCCACCTTTGCCCTGACTCATGACGATCAGCAACGGCGCTTCCCCGGCTCCGAACTGAACGTCAGCGATGCGGCCGATTTCGCGGCTGGTTCCACTTGAAAGATCGAAGACCGTGCAGCCGATCAGATCGCTGACGTAAGTCCAGCCACGGTCAAGTTCTGCACGTTCGGCTTTTGAAACCTGCAGCTCAGCGCCGATCAGCGCCTCAGCGTCGGAAATCGAATCAACGCCAACGAATTTTACGACCAGCAGTCCTTTGTGCGGCCACAGGTCTTCGATCTCAACCGAAATCCGCTCCGGACTGGTCTCTTTCGCCCGTGCATGGCTTGCTTTGTCGGCGGCGATCAGCGCGAACAGCTTCATGCCGACCGTGAAGCGCTCGGGAACGTCGCTGTGAATCTCGGCAGCGACTTCGCCACGGCGGCCCTGCGTCTTGACGATGCGGGCCAGCGTGATGAAGTCCGCGTACTCATTCCCGCCGTTTTCTTTCGCCCCTTGCGGGGCTTGTCCCGTTTTCACGCATTTACCCACGGCTTGCGCCGTGGGCTTTATTCTAGCGCCGCATCGCGGCTGCCCCCAGGCTAAAACCCAAGTCTTAATCTGCCGTCGTACGCGGCGCTACCGCAGAATCCCAAGGGCTAAAGCCCCATTTCCAGAATCGCGAGGTAGCGGCGCGGCTGAAGCCGCGCCCTTTCAAATCTCTGACCTTTTTTACGCGGCCCTGAAGAACCGCTCTTCCACGGCGCTTGTTATCGCAGGACCTCAGCGGCTAAAGCCCGATGTCTAACCCTGCCCGATACGACACGACTAAAGTCGTGCCTTTCCCGTTCCTGCCTACTCGATGATCTCGAGCTGGTAACGTTTATGGGCGCGATAGCCGACGGCGCCGAGCAGCGAGCGCAGAGCGCGGGCGGTGCGTCCCTGGCGTCCGATGACCTTGCCGACGTCACTTTCAGCGACTTCGAGCTCGATAACGCCATCCTCGAACAGCTCGACAAAAACTTCGTCAGGCGCGTCAACCAGCTCTTTCGCGATCAGCTCGATCAGGGCACAAACGTTTCCGGATTCCCGAGTCGTCGGCATTTGTTGCGAGATTACCTCAGCGGCTAAAGCCGCAGACGTTTGAAATGCGCTCGAATCGCAGCGCTAAAAGCGCTCCACCCCATCAAGCCAAAACCGGGCTTGCTGGGGACCCCGGCGCTGCGCCACCCAAAACCGATTTATGCGGCCGGGGCTGGGGCGGCCGCGGGAGTCTTCGAGAACAGCTTGTTCACGCGCTCCGACATTTGCGCGCCTTTCGACACCCAGTATTCGACGCGATCGCGTTTGAGTTCGACCGAGGCGGGACTGGTGCGGGGATTATAAGTCCCGACCACTTCCACCGGGCGTCCATTACGGGCGCGGGCCTTCTCGATGACCACGATACGATAATGCGGTTGTTTGCGCGCACCAACGCGCGCCAGACGAATCATTAACACTTGAGCTATATCCTTTGTTCCGGAAGAGTCCGGCGAGATCAGGGCAAACTCTTATTATGCCGGAGGTTAGGCGGGATGGCAAGGGGCGAACGCTGCGCTGGTGGCAACAGTTGTGCCTGGTTTTGCGGTGAATGTGGTGTAATTCTCGTGCTGGTGTATGACATTCGGCAATGCAATTGACAGTATGGTGGCAAGGGCAAACCAGACGTGGCATCGCCCGTCTTGGTGGAATTTGCTTGTGGTATTACCTTGGGCTCTCGGAATCGCTCTCTTGATTCAGGAATGGCGCGTAGACCGTCGGATTGCGGCACATCAGCAGGCGAGGTCTGGCGTTGTCACCGCCCACGAGCCCGCTAATCACAATCGATACGGCTATAAATTTGAAGTGGATGGAAAAACCTTCACAGGATGGCAGACTCCTGGAAAAGACGATCTTGCCATCGGCAAAACAGTAATTGTGTTTTACGACCCACAAAACCCCGACCGGAACTCATTGACAGATTTCCACGATTTGAGTGCTTCCTTTCTCGGCCCAGTCCCGATGTTGCTGTTGGGCATCGGAGTTGTCGCTTTCTTCATCTCATACCGGCGACGGACGACACGAGAGTCGCAGCCGCGACTCTAGCTGCTGCAAAGTTCCGATATCGATTGTTGAGCGGCGTGGTATATGACGCCCCCGCGCCCAAAACGTCTTCAGTGCTAGACTCGCAACTCGACGACAGTTGCTCCTCCTCCCCCTTCGTTTTGGGGCGGCTCGGCGACGGAAGCGACGTGAGGATGCTGCTGCAGCATTTGGCGGAGGGCTTTGCGCAGGATACCCATGCCGCTGCCGTGTACGACGCGGACGCGCGGCAGGCCGGCAAGGAAGGCACGGTCGACAAATTTTTCCACTTCGCGCGACGCATCGTCGACCGTGTGTCCGATGACGTTGATTTCGGTGGGAACGGCGGCGTTCTCGTTGGCGATAGACACGGAGATGCCGCGGGCGCGCGCCGACTGGACGGGCGTTTCGGCGAGACGCTGGCCACTGGCCACGATTTCGGCGACGTCGTCGCGGGCGATTTTCATTTTCATGGCGCCCATTTCGACTTCGAAGTGGTTGTCGTCGAGCTTGCGCGTGATGCGGGCAGAGCGGCCGGTAGATTTGAGCTTGACGGTATCGCCTTCGGAGACGTGCTTGACGATTTGCGGCTGGGCGTGGGGGTCACCCTGGTCGGCGCCGGTGGAGTGAGCGACGACGGTGGAGTCGAACTGCTCGCGAAACTCGCGGCGCAGTTTGGCGATTCTTCTCTCAGCGTCTTTGGAAAGCTTCTGGGCGGCGACGCGATCCTGAATGGCGTTGACGGCTTCGCGGGCATGGTATTCGAAATCGCGAAACAGGGCATCGAGCTTCTTTTCCATCTCGCGTACTTTGACCTGCTGGTCTTTTTTTCCTTCCACGGCCAGACGGCTTTTCTCCTTCTCCAGTTCTTGTTGGCTCGTCTGCAATCGAAACCGCTCCTTTTCGGCGTCGCGGAGATCGGCCTGGAGCTTGTCGAGAAACTGAGCAACGTCGCGGGATTGGGTGGTCAGCTTGGCGCGTGCGCTTTCGATGATCGACGGGTTGAGGCCGAGGCGCTGGGCGATGTTGATGCCAGCAGATGCGCCGGGGACGCCGACTTTGAGCTCATAGGTCGGCTGCAGAGTTTTTTCGTCGAAGCCAACGGCGGCGTTAAGAACTCCGGGAGTATTCGCGGCGTAGACCTTGAGCGAGGTGTGGTGGGTGGAGATGATGGTCATGGATCCGATGCGGCCGAAGTGGGCAGCGATGGCGACGGCGAGCGCGGCGCCTTCTTCGGGATCGGTAGCGGAGCCGAGTTCGTCGAGGAGAACGAGAGAGCTGCGCGTGGCGGTGCGGGAGATGAAATCGATGTTGGTGACATGAGCAGAAAAAGTGGAGAGATTCTGCTCGATGGATTGATAGTCGCCGATATCGGCGAGAACGGCGTCGAAGATGTGAAGTTCAGCGCGATCGGCGGGGACGGGCAGGCCGGATTGCGCCATAAGGGCGAGCAGTCCGACGGTTTTGAGGGTGACGGTTTTGCCTCCGGTGTTGGGTCCGGTGATGATGAGCTGGCGATGGTCTTCTTCGAGTTCGATGGTGACAGGGACGATCGAGGCGCGTTTGGATTTGAGATTGCGTTCGAGGAGGGGATGGCGAGCGCGGTGCAACAACAGGCGGGCTCCGCCCGCCCCGGACGGCCGAGGGCGGCCGTCCCCACATGGTTCTTGCTGGCTTTCGGTGTTCAGCATCACTTCGACGCAGTTGTAATCTTCAGCAAAGCGGGCCTTGGCGAACTGGAGTTCGAGTTCGGCGAGGGCGTCGGCAGCAGCCATGATTTCGGCGAAGTGCGCGCCGATGCGGGAAGTCATCTCGAGCAGGATGCGGTGAATTTCGGCGAGTTCTTCTTCGAACAGGCGAACCAGCTCGTTGTTTTGTTCGATGGTCTCGAGGGGCTCGACGAAAACGGTCTGTCCGCTGGAACTCGCGCCGTGGACGACGCCCTGCACACGGCGCTTTTGCTCAACTTTGACGGGGATGACGAAGCGCTCCCCGCGGATGGTGATGAGCTCGTCCTGAACGACGTCGCCCTCGGCAAGGCGGCGAAGGTAGTTGCGAAGCGATTCCTGGATGGCACGGCGCTGCTTTTCGATCTCGCGGCGGATGCGGGAGAGTTCGGGCGAGGCTTTGTCGTCGAGGGTGCCGTCGGGTTGAATCTTGTGGCGGAAGGAGCGCCGGAATTCGGTGAAGTCGGCGATTTGATTCGAGAGTGCGCGGACGCGGCGCCACTCGGAGCGCATGGCGCCGGGCGGGTGCAGAGAAATCTCGCGCCATTCGGCGGCGCGATCGACGACGAGGATGACGTCGCGGATTTCGGTGGTTTCGAGCGCGGCCCCGGCGATGCGGGATTTTTCGACCAGGGGCGCGATTTCGAGGAGGCCTTCGAAATCGAAGCGGCCGCCGACGCGCCGGAATTCGCGGATTTCGGTGGCGAGTTGCTGCTGGGCTTCGACCCAGGCGCGGTCGGTGGAGGGAGCGAGCGCGGCAAGGCGCTGGCGGCCGAGCGGGGAAGACGTGTAGCCGCGGAGGAGTTCGAGAAGGGAGTCGAACTCGAGGACACGGGCGGAGGAGTGGGCGAGCGCAGACATCGCAGGTTATTTTACGGGAAGGATTCACGCACGCGCAGGCGACATCGGGGAAACAGGTTTCAGGGTGACAAGGTTTCAAGCTGGCAAGGGTGGTAATTGGGGCGCGTTCGCCGGATCCAGCATCCTCGGCAGTGCTTGCAGCTCATGCAAGAGCTCGACGGGAAGTTCGGCTTCGTGCTCAGTCAGCAGATTGAAGATAACGGAATCGGCGAAGTTAAGCAGACGCAAGGCGACGTCGCCCTTGACTCCCAGAACCTGAAACTGCCAGATACGGCGCGTTTCGCGAAGGAAGGCGCGACCAAACTCGCCCGTATGCTCCTGCCGGGTAAAGAGCAGAAGAGATTTCTGGCCTGCGCGAGTGCGGCAGAAGGGAGTGAATTGGGTGCGCTCGGAAAGATCTTTGGCGCCGGCCCTGATGTGAGCCAGCATTTCTTTCTGAGAAGTGAGAAGATCGAAGCCGTTCTCACAGCCGGGGGCCTCTTTTGATTCCGTCGAGCTGCGCTGCTTGCGTATGGCGCTCGCTTCGCGAGCGAGGCGAACGAATGCGTCCGCCCCCACATTTTCGATCTCAGGCCCCGGCGGCGCCAGCGGCCTGGATCGCGGGCACGGCGTGGACCGGAAGGCGGACGATGAACAGCGCTCCGCCTTCGGGCTTGTTCTGACAAGTGATGTGGCCGCCGTGGTCCTGCACGACTCCGTAGACGACGCTGAGGCCGAGGCCGGTGCCTTTGCCGACGGGTTTGGTGGTGTAGAACGGGTCAAAGACGCGCTGGGGCTCGCGAATGCCGGGGCCGGAGTCGGAAAATTGAATGACGACTTCGCCCTGGTGGCGCATGGCGCTGATCTGCAATTGTCCACCGCCGGAGTCGAGCACGGCGTCCATGGCGT
Source organism: Candidatus Sulfotelmatobacter sp. (assembly GCA_030040965.1). GTDB lineage: Bacteria > Acidobacteriota > Terriglobia > Terriglobales > Acidobacteriaceae > Sulfotelmatobacter. The sequence continues at coordinate 41,781 of JASHOT010000001.1, forward strand.
TTTCGGTGATTTCGGCAAACGCCTGGAAGAGCTGGTTAACGTTGCCGGGCACACGCGGCAGGGATTGCTCGCAGAAAATCTCGAGGAGAATTTTTCCTGAGGGGTAGCGAGGCTCGAGCATCTGGGTGGCGCGATGCAGCAACATGCCAATGTCCACCAAGGCTTTTTCACCGGGCGCCTGGCGGGCAAAGCTGAGCAGATTTGTTACCAGGTCGCGGGTGCGCTGCGTCTGGTTGACGATCTTGCGCAGAAGCGCGTTCTGCTCATCAGTCAACCGCTCACGCGCCCAGAGTTGCTCGGAATAACTCATGATGGCGGTGAGGGGATGGTTGATATCGTGAGCCGCGCCAGCCACGAGATTGCCGAGCGTAGCCAGCTTTTCCTTTTGCACAAGCTGATTCTGCAGGAGCATCTGGCTGTCGTATCCCTGGCGCGACTCGCGCAGCAGGGACATGAGGGCCTGATCCTGGAAATACTGACGCAGAAAAGCGAAGCCTCCGAGAAAGACCATGGCGCAGAGCACGGCACCGATGCGAAACAGGCGCAGGCGCGGATCGGAATCGTCGGACAGCGCCGTCCACAGGCCGAGGATCGGCAGCGACAGGATCGCGAGCATGGCAAGTTGCGGGATGACTTTTTTCCAGCGCGGATCAAGGCTGAATTCAACGGTGGAAAGTTCCCACTTGCGTGACGCGAGCGCAGTTGCGGTCATCCACGAAACCGTAGCGATGAGAGGGATGTCGTAGGGACTGCCGGAGTAGTAGGTGTTGTTGGCCGCTGCACGATCGAGAAACTGCGAGTTGATGGCGTACACGGTGCAGGCAGCGAGAAAGTGCAAATAGAAACGACGCCATCCTGTCGATGAGGTCAATGCGGCAAGGAGGAGAGCGGCAAGCAGCAGGCCATTCTCCACGCCGTAGAGGCGGTCGTAGTAGCGGTTGTAGGTAACGGCATTGGGAACGACGTACTGATGCGGAAAGACGATGAAGGCGTAGAGAAAGATCCACCAGCCGAGCAGAGTCAGGAAACTCAGCGCGCTGAGGTGAATGTTCCACTGTTTTTTAACGAAGTCCGGACGCCATGCGATCGCAGCGATCATGGGCACGGCATGAAAAAACAGGATGATGTCGTAGAAAAATGGGTCGGGAACGGGCCGTTGGAGAATGCACTCCCAGTAAGTCCAGGCCGACTGATTGGTGATCCACAGGGCGAAGGCGAGGGTCATCAAAGCCCAGAAGCTGCGCTCCTGGCGCGGCCGCTGGAAAGTATTGGCGAGGGTGACGGCTCCGCCGGCGAGCATCAGCACTAAGCCGATAACATCTGCGAACGTGGTCAAGCCCTGGCCTCTATGCGCGGTGAATGACACGACGGCGAAAAACAGCGTGATGCCACCTGCGGCGATAAACCAGCGATGACGTTGGAACAGGTTCATCCGAGGATAATTCTATGATGGTTTGATTGTGGATTCCGATGACCGTTCGGTGACCTGGCCATTACTTTCGTCATGCGGGCCTGGTGGCAGGTATGTGGAAAAGCGGGACCAACGGCATGCTTCTTGGGGTGGGAGTGGGGCAAGGGGCGGTGTGATCCCAATCACAACTTAGACGGGAGGATGGTCTAGAATCGGGGAGTGTTCATTTGCCGGTGAATTCCGGGGTCCGGTGACTTCTTACATAAGGTGACTTTTATGGCATTTCCTATCACCCGTCTGCGCCGCCTGCGCCGATCGGCGGAATTGCGCAACTTTGTCGCGGAAACGCGTCTGACGCCCGATGCATTTGTCTATCCCATGTTTGTTTGCCCGGGGGAGGGAGTGCGGAAGGAAGTGCGCTCCATGCCGGGCGTGTTCAATCTGTCGGTGGACGAGGCGGTAAAGGAAGCGCATGAGGCGCATGGGCTGGGCGTGCCGTCGGTAATTCTGTTCGGCCTGCCGGATAAGAAAGATGAAGTGGCAACCGGCGCATGGGCAGACGACGGGATTGTGCAGCAGGCGGCGCGGGCGATGAAGCGTGAAGTGCCGGGGCTCATTCTGATGGGCGATGTGTGCCTGTGCGAATACATGTCACATGGGCATTGCGGAATTGTGAAGGAGACTCCGCTGGCGAAGTCGTTGGGCGCGGCGGCGCGGGAAACGCTCCAGGCAAGCGCGGCGGTGGCGGTTCGGAACGGCAAAGACAAAAAAAAGGCGATCGAGAAAGTGGCGGCGCAGATGGAGAAATATGCGCGGCAACTCGATTACGAGATCGTCAATGACGCTTCGCTCGAGTTGCTGGCGCGGACGGCGGTTTCGCTGGCGAAGGCGGGGATCGACATTATTGCGCCGTCGGACATGATGGATGGGCGCGTGGCGGCGATTCGCAAGGCGCTGGATGAAGCCGGATTGATCAACACACCGATTCTTTCGTATGCGGCAAAGTTCGCGTCGGGATTTTACGGGCCGTTCCGCGAAGCGGCGGATTCTACGCCCCAGTTCGGCGACCGGCGGTCGTATCAGATGGACAGCGCGAACATTCGCGAGGCGATGCGCGAGATTGCGCTCGACGTCGAAGAAGGCGCAGACATGATCATGGTGAAACCGGCGCTGCCTTATCTCGACGTGATTGCGGCGGCGCGGGAGAGATTTGATTTGCCATTGGCGGCGTATCAGGTGTCGGGCGAGTACGCGATGATCGAGGCGGCGGCGCGCAATAACTGGATTGATCGCGAGCGCGTGATGATGGAGTCGCTGTTATCCATCCGGCGGGCGGGCGCAAGCATTATCCTGACGTACTACGCGAAGAAAGCAGCGAAGTTGCTGGGGTAGGTGAGAGTTCATCGGAATCTGGCCATTAGTCCCCATCTTCGTCGGAAATCCCCACTTTGACCCTGTAGTCCTTGCCGTGATTCTCTGTTTCCTTTTAAGAGAATCAAGATCCCACTGAAATTGCGAAAAAAACAAGAGTTAACGAGCCGCGCGGCGAACTGCGGCCAAGGACCGATTCTGGCGTTTCCCGGGTTCGGTGGAAAACTCGAAGCCGATGCGGCGGTGGTGAGCCGGAAGAGGAGCCATGAGTTCGTGGAGGGCTTCGACAAGTTCGTGAAGATCGGCGTCGTGCGCGTCCAGCCGGGCTTCGAGTTCGGCCAGCTTGGAAACAACTTGCCGATTGAGCACAAAGGCTTCCCGCAGCTGTACAAACGCACGCACCACGAAAAGGCTCATCGCGATCGCGCGCTTCGAGTTCAGAACAGTCGCCGCCATGACGGCTCCGTGTTCGGTAAAAGCGTGGGGGAGATGACGACGGCCACCGTGAGATGAACTTGAGGTCGCAAATTGCGACCTCAAGTTTCGGTACTCGGCGCGGGTCAAAGTAAAGAGAAAGTCGGATGGGAAGCGCTGCGGATTGCGCTTGATCTGCTCGTTCAAACGCTTCACGGGAACGCCATAAAGCTCGGCCAAATCCGCATCGAGAATGACTCTTTGATTGCGCAAGACGAGGATCTTGGAGCCAGCTTTCTTAGCAAGGATGATAGCGGTTTTGTTCATGGGCTGAAGGCCAACTTGAGGTCGCAAATTGCGACCTCAAGTTTGAGAGTTGACAGGGAAATCATATCAAGCGGAGGGAAACAACGACACAAAAGAACGGCAGTGATGAATAAGAGGTGTTCCAACTCGGGACTACAACTGCTATCAACAACGCTGCCACCTCAAAAGACTTAAGCAGCTCGGGATGTCTTTTAACCAAAATTGCGCATAGTTGATGTACATTCGAGCGCTCCAAAATCCTCTG
>JASHOT010000099.1 GCA_030040965.1 Candidatus Sulfotelmatobacter sp.
GTCATTGTGCGACCACGTGCATCTTCCGGTACAGAGCGGGTCGACGCGCGTGCTCGACGCCATGCAGCGGCTCTACACGCGCGAACAATATCTGGAACGCATTGCCTGGATCAAGGCGGCGAAGCGTGAAATCGCCATCACGACCGATGTTATTGTCGGTTTTCCGGGAGAGACTGAGTCCGACCTCGATCAGACGCTAAGCCTGCTTGAGGAAGTTCATTACGACGGAATCTTCTCGTTCAAGTATTCGCCGCGTCCGAATACTCCCGCGCTGAGTCTGGACGACGCCATTCCGGATCCGGAAAAGGCGCGCCGCCTGGAAGTCTTGATGGCTTGCCAGAAGGAGATCCAGATCCAGCGCAACAAGAGATATATCGGGCTGATTCATGAAGTGATGGTCGAGGGTTACAACGAGGCTCGCGGCCAGTGGATCGGCCGTACCTCGCAGAACAAGACCCTAAACTTTACCGTCAAACCTCTGGCAACCGCCCAGCCGACGAACGGGTCTTACGTAGCGGTGACCGTCACGGGGAGTTTTCCCAATAGTTTGACCGGCGAGATGGTGGTATAAGTCGGAGCAGGAGCCATTATTTCCATGGAAGTAGAAATGACAATCCGCGGGTTGCTGATGGATCCGGTGACGCAAATGCCGATCATCATCCTGAAAGATGTTGCCGGCGATGCGGTGCTGCCGATCTGGGTGGGCGCTTTCGAGGCGCAGGCCATTGCTCTGGAGATGGAAAAACACACCACTCAGCGGCCGATGACCCACGACTTGCTCAAGAATGTGCTGATGGGCCTGGAAACGCAGGTGCACAAAGTCGTGGTGACCGAACTACGCGAGGACACGTTTTATGCTGTGATCTGGCTGGAGCGCGGCGGGGAAGTCATCAGCATCGATTCGCGGCCCTCAGATGCGCTGGCGCTGGCGTTGCGAGTGGATTGTCCCATCTTTGTAGACGACGTGGTGCTGAAGAGCTCGAAGCTGGCCGCCAACATGAGCGACCGGGTCAGCAGCGAAGAGTTGCGCAAGTGGCTGGAAGGCCTGAACGACGAGGACCTCGGCAAGTACAAGATGTAGGGTATGCATCAAAAATGATTGGCGGCATCGATGTATCATATTGATGCGTACTTATTACCATTGACATCAACGTCGCGTAGTGTCATCATTAAGGCATGAGGACTACGCTCAACTTCGATGATGATGTGCTCATTGAACTGAAAGAGTATGCCGAGAGCCGTGCAATGGCTCTGGGCAAGGCAGCGTCGGAACTGGTTCGCCGCGGCCTGGCCGCGCCAGTTCAGACCCAGATCGTAAATGGTTTTCATGCGGTGGTGCTGCCGCCGCATTCCCCGAAAGTTACCTCTGAGAAAATTAAACGCCTGCTCGAGGACGAGATCTAGTGGGATCGGTCCTGCTCGACGTCAACGTCCTTGTGGCGCTCGCGTGGCCTGCGCATGAAGCGCACCAGCGCGTCGGAAAATGGTTTGCCCGCCATAACCGGTCAGGATGGGCCACCTGCCCGTTCACAGAGTCGGGTTTGGTTCGTGTGCTTTCCAATCCGGCATTCTCGGCAGATGCGCTGACGCCCGCAAATGCCTTGGCAGTGCTCGGTTCGAATCTAAGTCTTCCAGGGCACGAATTCTGGCCGGCGGATATCGGCCTAATCGACGCACTCAGAAGTGTAGGCCGGGACTTGAGTGGACACCGGCAGTTGACTGACGCATATCTGCTAGGGTTGGCAATCCATCATCGGGGAAGGTTCGCGACTTTGGACCGAGGAGTGGGTGCGCTCGATCCGGGTGGATTTGTGGAAACCATTGGGTAGCAATAGTTAACATAATACCTGTTATCGGACATTGCGTATCCTGCCGAAGCACTTCGCCGCGCTTCACCTTCCGAAGCCTCATCACTCAGCGATCGTGTATTTGAGCAGGCAGAGTAAGGCGTGTACACCGTCCTTCCAGTTGATCTTTTTCCCTTCCTCATAGGTACGTCCCCAATAACTAATCCCTACTTCGTATACGCGCAGGCGGCGCCTGGCGACTTTCACCGTGATCTCCGGCTCGAACCCGAAACTGTCCTCTTTGAGCGGTATTGACTGGATGACTTCGCGCCGGAACGCCTTGTAGCAGGTTTCCATATCCGTCAGGTTCATGTTGGTCAGCGCGTTCGAGATCAAAGTGAGAAGCCAGTTGCCAACGGAGTGCCAGAAATAAAGCACGCGGTGTGGACCGCCGCCAAGGAATCGCGATCCGTAAACAACATCGGCTTTGCCTTCCATCAGCGGGCGCAACAGGATGGCATAGTCGGCCGGGTCGTACTCGAGGTCGGCATCCTGGACGATCAGGTAATCTCCAGTAGCCTCGGCAATGCCTCGACGCAAAGCCGCGCCTTTCCCCCAATTACGGGGTTGAAGTAACACTTTAAGTTGTGAATGGGTGCCTTGCAGGCGGGTAAGAATCTCGCGGGAGCCATCGGTCGACCCGTCGTCGACGCAGAGGAGTTCAATCTCCATGCCGATCTTGGGAGACACTGCCAACACGCGGGAGATCACCTGCTCAACTGTTCCCCGCTCGTTGTAGACCGGCATCACGACAGAAAGCTTCATGTCTTGATTCGATAACGATGGCTTAGATTCAAGCCGCAATTCTAGCGCGGAATGGCGGGCGGCGTCAGAGATGCACGGGAGCGTTGGCGGCGCAGAGCACGATCTTGGCGTGAAACAGCGTGCCCGCGACGCGGGTGGCAATGGCGATGAGCTCGCGCTGTCCGTGGAAGACTTTAACCTGGCGGGCGCGGGAAAGCTCAGGGAGGTTGATGGTGCGTCCGCTGCGGATGCGCGCCATGGTGGGCTCGTCAACCGTCACTGACCGAAATTCAGGCAACAGCCTGCGGGGGTGGATGAAGAGAGCGGTTACATCGTGGTCCTGGCCAGGTGAAGCAGGTTCCCCACCGCCGCTTCGCGCCGGTTCGGAATGACAATTCTTATTGTTCGTGTAGTGCGCGTGTTGGGAATGAGGAACATCTTCGACGCTGCCCCCAATGGCTGGGCTCGCGGGCACGAGTGCCCGCGCCACATCTTCGAGTGTGTGTGCGTCGGCGTGGGTAAACTCGGCGACGGCGGTGCGGCGCAGGGACTGGAGATGAGCGCCGCAGCCCAGCGTCTGCCCCATTTCGTGCGCCACTGAGCGCATATATGTACCGCTCGCGACGCGGGCGCGAAAGCGTACGCGATCGCTCTCGACTGAGAGGATTTCAAACTCCTTGATCTCGACCTGCACGGGCTTGAGCGCGACCTCTTTCTGTTTGCGGGCAAGCTTATAAGCCGGGACGCCGTGAATCTTTTTGGCAGAGAATGACGGCGGAGTTTGCTCGATCACTCCACGAAAGCGCGCCCCAATGCTGTGCACTTCATCCGGCTTGAGGGTGATCTGTCGCGGCTCTGATGTAGGATCGCCCTCGGCATCGTAGGTGTCGGTGGAGAAGCCGAAGCGAATCGTGCCTTCATAGATTTTTTCCGCGTGTGTGTAAAACTGGGCCAGGCGCGTCAGGCTGCCGAGAACGAGCGGTAAAACTCCGGTAGCCATGGGATCGAGCGTGCCGAGGTGCCCAACTGAACGCTCTCCGAGTAGCCGGCGGATGCGAGCCACCACGTCATGCGAGGTCATCCCGCTGGGTTTGTCGATGATGAGGACGGCATTCATGGAGAATTGGTAATTTGGTAATTTAGTAATTTGATAATTTGAAAATCGCGCTCAAGACGCCGGTGCTTGTTGAGTCTCGGTGCGCGCATAGGTTCTAAATTGCAAAATTACCCGATTACCAAATTACCAAATTACGTTACCTTCTAGTCTCCCATGCTCCCGCTCAAAGACGACCAGCCACGGTACAGCTTTCCGTATGTAAACACCGCTCTTATCGTCATCAACATTGTTGTGTTTTTCTTTCAATTTGCGCAGATGATGACCGATCCGCGCGGGGCTGATCTTCTTGCGCGGACTTATGGCGAAGTGCCATCGCATCTGGCGGCGTTTCTGGCCGGCTCGCACAGATATACGCCGGGCGACATCGTACTTCCCTTCTTCACGTCGATGTTTCTGCATGGGGGGTGGGAGCATGTTCTCGGAAACATGTGGTTTCTCTATATTTTTGGCGATAATGTAGAAGACTATCTGGGGCATTTCAAATATCTCGTGTTTTATCTGCTGTCGGGATTGATCGCGATGGCCACGCAGGTAGCGATCAATCCACATTCCAGCGTGCCTACGATCGGCGCAAGCGGGGCGATCGCCGGAGTCCTGGGAGCGTATTTCATTTTGTATCCTCGGGCGCGGGTGCTGACGTGGTTTTTTGTGTTCATCATGTACATCCCCGCATGGTTTGTGCTGGGAGAGTGGTTCGTGCTGCAGTTTTTGTATGGAACCAGCGCGCTGGCGTCGATGCACGGGCGTGACATGGGCGGTGTGGCGTTCTGGGCCCACGTGGGAGGGTTTATCGCGGGAATCGTGATGATCAAGATATTTCCGGAGCGGGCGAGGAGAACTCCGTACGCGTGGCGGTAGTGGCGAGGGGCAAGGCTGCCAACTTGGGCCGGTTTCCAGTTCGCAGCCCAGTTTGGCGGGCGAGTTTACAGGGAAAGACGAGGAGGATCTCTTGAAGAAAATCAGCCGCCGTAAGTTCGTTGCCACCAGCGCTGTTGCAATCGGTGCAGGTGCTGTGGTGCGCACGCCTGCGTTGGCATATGCGACGCGAGCTTTCTCGAATCCCAGTAATGCAAGTCCGTCACTTGCGAATCCGAATGCCGGGTCGAATGCAGCCGCTCGCGAGAAGATCCGGTTCGAGGCAGTTCCCTTCCCGATGCAAGCTGTGAGACTTCAGCCGGGCGCATTCAGCCTGGCCGCGGACGCGAACCGACGATACCTGAAGACGCTTCCTCCGGACCGCCTGCTGTACACATTTCGTTTAACGGCAGGAATGCCTTCCTCCGCAGAGCCTCTGGGCGATTGGGAAAAGCCCAACTGCGAACTGCGCGGGCACTTTGCCGGTGGGCATTATCTTTCGGCATGCGCCTTGGCGTTCGCGAGTTCTGGAGACGAGGAACTCAAGCACAACGGCGACTTGATGGTTCAAGAATTGGCCAAATGCCAGGCACAACACAAGAACGGCTATCTCAGCGCATTTCCGGAGGAATTTTTCGATCGGCTGCGGGAAGGAATCAACGTGTGGGCTCCCTTCTACACGATGCACAAAATCATGGCTGGTCATCTCGACATGTACACGCTCGCCGGCAACGAGCAGGCGTTGGAAACGGTCGAGAAGATGGCAGGATGGGTGCAAGATTGGTCCGATCCGCTCAGCGAGTCACAGATGCTACGCGTGCTGCTTGTGGAATATGGAGGCATGGGCGAGTTACTCGCAAATCTGTATGGAGTGACCGGAAAAGGCGAATATCTGGAACTGGCGCAGCGGTTCGATAAGAAGTGGTTCTTCGATCCGCTGGCGGCGCACCGCGACGAATTGAAGGGTCTGCATGCTAACACGCATATTCCCCAAGTGATCGCTGCGGCCCGGCTGCATGAAATGACCGGTGACCAACGATACGGGAATATTGCCGATTATTTCTGGAATGAAGTGACCAGCGAGCGGTCATACGCTACAGGCGGCACCAGCAACGGTGAGCTCTGGAGATCGGACCCCGGCGTACTCTCGACACAACTCAGCTCCGACACGACTGAAGATTGTTGCGCCTACAACATGATGAAGCTGACGCGGCACTTGTTCGGCTGGGCGCCCGAAGCGCGTTACATGGATTATTACGAACGCGCGCTGTTCAACCACAGAATGGGAACGATTGACCCGGAAACCGGCACGACGGTTTATTATCTGCCGCTGGGAAATGG
>JASHOT010000100.1 GCA_030040965.1 Candidatus Sulfotelmatobacter sp.
AATTTCTGCCTGCCCAGTCAATATGTGTGCACAAAGCACACCATCAAATTGCTTCGTAATTCGCATACAGCTTAATGGGGAATTGATAGATGGCCCGCAAGCCATCACGTTAAGGAATAGCTCCACCGAGAGCAAATTATCTCTGGAAAATGGCTGTTTTCATCTTCCGCAATCCCTTTTAGCCGAGAAGACCTTAGACATCTATTTCACTGTCCCGAAAAATAAGGTTTACTTACAGAGAATCGCAGCAGGCTTTTTTGCCGGTACGTGGGACATTGAACTAGAAGACAAGAAATTCCCCAAAGACGTTTCTTACCCGAAACATGCGCGCGTTAAAGGCTTATGCGCGGCTATTTTTCACAAAGGGGACGAACCCGAAAGAGAGATATCGCAGACCAGTTGCCGCACTCCCATGCCCTGATTTAACCAGAATTCCTTCGTGTCTCTGTGGTGAATTACACTGACCGCATGTCCACCCTCGGTCTCATCGAATACAAAGACGCCAGTCCCGAAGTCCGCGCCGTTTACGACGACATTCGCGCCACGCGCAAAACCGACTTCATCAACAATTTCTGGAAGGCGATCGCGCACGATCCCGCCACGCTCAAGCGCACCTGGGAATCGATCAAGCAGATCATGGCTCCCGGCGCCCTCGATCCACTGACCAAAGAAATGATCTACATCGCCGTCAGCGTGACGAATCAATGTGGCTACTGTATCGCCTCGCACACAGTTTCCGCCCAAAACAAAGGCATGACCGACGCCATGTTCAAAGAGATGATGGCCGTCGTCGGCATGGCCAACGAAACCAACAAACTGGTCACGGGATATCAGGTGGAAATCGACGAGCAATTCAAGCCCAGCCGGTAACGGCGCTATTGGTGACCACCGTGCTTGCGAAGCAAGTCCGCGAGTTCGGAGTGGCCGTTGTGTTCTGCCCACGCGAGAGGTGTGCGCATGTATTTGTCGGTGGCGTTGACATCAGCTCCGTGTGCTAAGAGTAATTCGGCAACATCTTTAAAGCCCTCTCCGGCCGCATAAATCAACGGCGTGACACCTCCTCGAGTATCTTGGAGGTTTTCATCAGCCTTATTCGACAGGAGCAACTTGACCATATCTTGGTTGTTGGCCAAGGTGGCGAAGTGCAACGGCGCCATCCCGTTCTTGTCCGCGGCGTTGACATCCGCCCTGTGAGCCAAGAGTAGTTCAGCAACTTCCTTGTTGTTCCCGTTGACTGCCAGTATCAGAGGACTGTCGCCCTCTACGCTGTCTTTGATGTTCGCGTCGGCTCCGTGGGTCACTAGATATTGCGCAGCCTCCTTGTTGTTCGCCAGCGTGGCATAGTGCAGGGGCGTCATGCCGTTCTTGTCCACGGTGTTAGCATCTGCCTCATGCGCCATCAGGAGCTCCACCATACTACTGTGATGGTCGCGAGCTGCTGCCGCTTGGTGCAGGGGCATGCTACCGTTGTTGTCCCTGACGCTGACTTTCGCTTTGTTGGCCAGCAGGAACTCCGCTATTTCCATGTAGCCATTGGCCGCTGCAAGATGCAGGGGCGTAAAGCCGTCCTGGTCCTTGCTGAAAACGAGATCAGGGCGCTCCTTGATTAGCTTCTTGACCTTCGGGACGTTGTTCTCCTTGACCGCCTCGTGAATCTCTCCACAGAATGCAGGCCTGGCCGACATCAACACGAGGAGGAAAGCGATGAGACATAAAAGCGCTCGCCCCGCCTTCCACTCGCACGCCTTCATATCCACCTTGCGCCCGCGAAAGCGCACACCCTCGGCCTCTAGCCGCAGGCGCTGCTCGATCGCCGAATCTCCGCGCAACTTGATCTCCCCGCCCGCGCCCAGCACGCGCTGCCAGGGCAATCCATAGCTGCGCCGCAATACGCGAGCTACCATGCGTGCGGCTCCGGGAAATCCGGCAGCCTTCGCGATCCCGCCATACGTCGCAACCTTCCCGCGTGGAATGGAACGAATAGTCCGCTCGATTTTTATGAGCATCTTCCCGCCAGCTGCAGGCTTTTTCTTTCGAGCCATCACGCCACCAGACACAATCACCACAAAGGCTCGCTATCACAGGAAAAAGTTGCCGTCTTCTCCGTGACCTCTGTGCCTCTGTGGTGAAAAAGCCGTCGGACTTCCTACGCCGCTTTTCGAAACGCCTCCAGCGCCTCATATTCCGACGGATACACTTCAAACACGGTCAGCAGTTTCGTCACCTGCAGCAGATCGCCCACGCGCTTGGTCAGACTGGCGAGCTTGATCGTTCCACCCGCGTTGTGTGCCGTGGTATGCAAAGCCACCAGCGTTCCGAGTCCGCCCGAATCGATGTAGTTCACTTCCGCCAGATTCAACACAATCCGCTTCTGGCCGTCAGCGATCGCCCCTTTCACCTGTTCCCGCAGCAGCCCCGATTCATCGCCAAACACGATGCGCCCGTTGCACTCAAACGCCAGAATTCCATCCACCGTTCTTTTCGCCAATTTCAACTGCATAAATATTGAGACCCTTTCTCGCGGCCCGGCGCAAACGCCCTTCCCCAAGCCGCATTCCCGCATATTCTCTGCCGTTACAGCCTATCGCTTGCCACGAATCGGAGGCAAGCCCTGACTACCGGCGATACCGGCGACCCGGCCTCGCCCGATTCTGCATCACTTCCCGATCACGTATAATCGTGTCTTCGCCTCATGTCCTACACGGTCCTGGCCCGCAAATATCGTCCGCAGAAATTCTCCGAGGTCATCGGACAAGAGCACGTCACCCGCACGCTGCAGAACGCGATCGAGCAGGGACGCACCGCCCACGGCTACATCTTTTCCGGGCATCGCGGCATTGGTAAAACTACCGTCGCCCGCATTCTCGCCGCCGCGCTGAACTGCCGATCAAAAGACCATCCTGTTTCCGAGCCCTGCGGCGTCTGCGAATCCTGCACCGAAATCCGCGCCGGCAACTCGGTCGATGTCATCGAAATTGACGCCGCTACCAACCGCGGCATCGACGAAATTCGCGAACTGCGCGAAGCTGCCCGTTACCGGCCCGCGCGCGACCGCTTCAAAATCTACATTCTCGACGAAGCCCACCAGATCACCGACGCCGCTTTCAACGCGTTGCTCAAAACCCTCGAAGAACCGCCCGATCATATTGTTTTCATGCTGGCCACCACGCAACCCGAAGACATTCCGCAGACCATTCGTTCGCGCTGCCAGCACTTCAGTTTTCGCGCCGTCAAGTTCGATGAGATCGTCGGCCAACTTCGCGACCTGCTCGCGCGCGAAAAAATCGAAGCCGATGACGACGCCCTCGCCCTGCTCGCCGAGGCCGGCGACGGCTCCATGCGCGACGCGCTTTCCGTCCTCGACCAGGCCATAGCCTCCTCGACCGGCAAGCTCACCGCCGACTCTGTTCGCAATCTTGTCGGCGCCGCGCCAGCTCATATTCTCGAGCAGGTCATGCAGGCCGTTTCGGAATCAAAAAGTGATGAAATTCTCAAGCAGGTCGACCATCTCATCAGCGAAGGCCACAGTCCCACGCACTTCGCCCGCCAGATGGTCCGTTTCCTGCGCAACGCCGCCGTAGCGAGAATCGCCGGCAGGGAATCGCCACTCTTGCAGATCTCAAGCGAAGAGCGCGAACGCGTCGCGCGCATCGCCGAACTTTTCAGCGAAGAGGATCTCACGCGCCACCTCCAGATCATGCTGCGCACGCACAGCGAACTCGGATACAGGCAGGAGCAGCGCTTCCATCTCGAACTGGGCTTGCTCAAAATGGCGCACGCACAGAAACTGCTACCGATCGAACAGCTGCTCAGCCAGACGGCGGAGAGCTCAACAACCGGTACGCAAAAACCTGCAGCCAGACCGGCCATCGTCGGCGGAAGCAGCGAAACGCGCCGACCCGAGCCAAATCCGGCACGTCCGAATTATGTGAGCCCCTTCGCGGCCGACTCGGCTCGCAAAGGCACGCCGCGCCAGGAGTCTTCGTCCGATGCCATGCCTCCGTCGGGCCCGCGAATCGTAGCCGCTGCCAGCGGCCCGGAACCAGTGATCATGGGCTCGGCCGCGCCCGCAACTCAGCGTCAGCCCGCCCCAATCGCCGATCGAGAGAATACTTGCGATCCCAAACCGTCGCCGTTGGCCCCGCAGTCAGCATCCAATGAGCAGGCAACAACCTCAGTACCGATATCCGGGACATCGCAGTCCGAAGTCGAACGGGTGCGGAATTCGGTTCTCCAGGCACTGAGCGATGGCAACCAGACTTTCCTGGTATCCATCCTTTCTCACGGAGAATGGACCGTGCATGCCAACGAACTGGTGATCAAAGTCGCGGAGTCCGATACCATCGTTGACATGTCGCTCAGCGCCGATGCCCGGCGCATCGCGATTGCCACGGCCAGTGGCGTGCTCGGGCGTGCGGTAAAGTTGAAGATCATCACCGGCGCGAGCGTCGAGTCCAACGCTGGCGTGCCGAGAGAAGGCAATCGCAACGGTAGCGCAACACCGTCACCACTTGGCGGACGCGGCCGCGCCGAGCAGGATCCGGTGGTCCGTCGCATGAAAGAAAAATTCGGGGCTGAGATCAGAACCGTAATCGACTACAGGGAGAAAAGATGAGACGAGATTTGGTAATTTTGTAATCGGGTAATTTGGTGATTTTGCTTCAGCAACGATTTTAAAATTACCAAATTACAAAATTACTCAATCGCAAATTCCTATGGGTGGCTTCAATCTCCAGGACCTGATGGTCAAGGCCAAGTCGCAGTACGAGGCCCTGCAGAAGAAAATGCAGGAGACCGTGGTGGAAGCCACGTCCGGTGGCGGCGCAATCTCTGTAAAGATGGACGGGCGCAAGCAACTGCTCGGCCTGCGCATCGATCCCGAAGCCGTGAAATCCGGCGATGTTGAAATGCTCCAGGACCTGATCCTCGCCGCCATCAACGAGGCCAGCCGCAAAGTCGACGCGCAGATGCAATCGACCGTCGGCGGCATGCTGGGGGGCATGGGCCTTCCCGGACTCTAAACCATTGAGCGATTGAGTGATTTAGCCGTTGAGTCATTTGTTCAGACCATTGCCTAAATGACTCAATCACTCAATGACTGAATGATTCAATGCCATGTCCCGCTTTGCCGAACCCATGTCGCGCCTCATCGATGAGCTGAAGAAGCTCCCCGGCGTCGGAGCAAAGAGCGCACAGCGCCTGGCGTTTCACATTCTTCGATCGAGTGACGAAGACGCAGAAGCGCTCGCCGCTGCCGTTCGCGACGTCAAAGCCAATCTGCATCTCTGCTCGATCTGCAACAACATCACCGACGTTGAACCTTGCGTCTACTGCACCAGCGTTACCCGTAACCAACGCCTGGTCTGCGTCGTCGAAGAACCCACCAACATCGCGGCCATCGAAAAAACCAAGCACTTCAACGGCGTCTTCCACGTTCTGCACGGCGCGATCTCGCCCTTACATGGCATCGGCCCCGAGCAACTCCGCATTTCGAATCTCATCTCGCGCGTCGACTCCGGCAACGTCGATGAAGTCATCCTCGCCACCAATCCTACGATCGAAGGCGAAGCAACGGCTGTCTATCTGTCGCAGCAGTTCAAGCGCGCGGGAGTGAAAGTCACCCGTATCGCCATGGGCATTCCCGTCGGCAGCGACATCGAGTACACGGACGAAGTCACCATGCTCAAGGCCATGGAAGGCCGCAGAGATATGTAGCCGGTTTCATCCACCCAAGAGGCTAAGGCTCATTGGGTTGGGGCGCCAGAAGGCTTACTCGCTCGGTGCCGTCGCTGAATTTTGCGTCCAGGACGTCGAACTTCCAAACATCCGCGCTCTTCCGTGCAACTGCGGACACGTCAGCTTTCCCCTTGGGACCGCTGACCGTAAACTCTATATCCGCATGCCTGGACGACCCCGCTATCTCAATTGTCCCACTCGTGAAAAGACTCCGCTGCACTGGTGCGCCAAGTCGCTCTCGCACCAACGCGCTCGCCTGCACGTTCGCAAAAGCAAGCTTGCACAGATCCGACTCTCCAAACCAAATGTTCAAGGTCAGGGTGAGTGAGGCCGTGGCCACTGTCAAGATTGCCAAATTTCGCTTCCAGTGTCTGTTAAAGAGCCGCTCGCTCCCAGCCACAGGAGCAGCGCCGGGATCGGAAGCACCAGCAGGCTCCGCCAGTTGATCGCGGAGACGACGCCGAATTAACCAAGTCCCCCCTGCCGCAATGGCGAAGCTCAGAATGACCGTGAGGGACGGAATCGTCCGTTGAACGATAATCGAGCTGCAGGCCATGAGCCCGGCGAACATGAAGAAAATCGCATAGAATCTGGCGAGCTCCTGCACTTTAGGATTTTCCGGATTAAGCAGTCCCCAGCTCGGGGTTAACTTCGTGGGATTACGATAGAGCCACACTCCTACTGCGACAAATGCGAGACCAACTCCGACGATTAGAAGTATCGTTCCCACAACTCCTCGCATCCGAAGCGTAAATCCTGCCACGCCAGCTCCAAAATTACAATTCCATGACACTCCTCAGCGGTTTCAAAGTTAGTCTTTTCCCGCGCAGACGCCACTTCGGAGGAATTGTGAAACTCGCCACTCTCGTCACCGCGCTCTCTTGCGCATTGCTGTGCCCTGCTGCTGCCCGCTCCCAGACCGATGCGTCTTCGATCTTCCAAGCGGTCACTACTCCCAACGAAAATTTCGATAACGGCCTGCAAGCCGCATCTGCCTCCTCGCCCACAGATATCTGGGCGGTCGGTCAATCCACCAT
This sequence comes from Candidatus Sulfotelmatobacter sp., assembly GCA_030040965.1. Lineage (GTDB taxonomy): Bacteria > Acidobacteriota > Terriglobia > Terriglobales > Acidobacteriaceae > Sulfotelmatobacter. The sequence continues at coordinate 6,774 of JASHOT010000100.1, forward strand.
TCATTACGACGGCACCAGCTGGACCGCGTTCCCTGCTCCGGGAATTAAAGGCGACAACACCGGGTATCTCGCCGGCGTCGTAGACATTTCCCCGACTCTGGCTTGGGCCGCGGGCACGGTCAACGTCGGTCTGGCAAATCCCGGACAGGTCATCGAGCAGTGGAACGGCACAGCCTGGAGCGTCTATCCCGGGCCGAAATTTGCCAAGGGCGACCAGCCCAGCATCGAAGCCATGGCTTATACCTCGGCTAACGATATATGGGCTATCGGCAGCCTGCTCGTCGACGGGGAGGAACTGTTCTTTCTCATCGAGCATTGGGATGGAACATCCTGGACGGCAACCGAACTGGATTCAGGCGATGCATTTATATTCGGTGCATCCGCCGACGCGACAAATGACGTTTGGGCCGTCGGTTTCAATGGTCCAGAAAATGACGACAGTGTCACGCTCGCCCTCCGCTACAACGGTTCCACCTGGGAAACCATCCCCACTCCCAACGTCGGCGCGGGCGCGAATCAGTTGAACGGCGTGTTGGCGCTCGCTCCGAATGATGTCTGGGCGGTCGGCTTTTCCACTTCGGTGGCACCTCCAGAATCGGCACCGACTCTGACGCTTATCGAACATTATGACGGCAACGCCTGGGCCGTCGTTCCCAGCCCGAACGTTGGCCCGCACAGTGGTTACCAGTCCAACCGCCTTTTTGGGCTTGCCGCCAACTCTTCCAACGACGTGTGGGCGTTCGGATCTTACTTCGCCGCAGATGGCTCCGGACAACAGGGCACGCTGCTCGAGCATTGGGACGGAACCAGCTGGACCATTCAACCCAGCCCCAATCCAACCAAAAAGAGCGCTGACTTCATCTCTGACCTTTTATTTGCGGGGGTCGTGCCTGCGCCAGGAAACATCTGGATTTTCGGTGCGGAAGATGAAGCGCCGCACGAGGGAACGCTCGCGATCCACACCACCACAGGATCAGCCTTCTGATCAGTCACTCTTTTGAATCTGAAGTTCTTGAGCCGCGAAGCGGCGCGAGAATACAACCCACGGCGCAAGTCGTGGGTCCACTCAACAAGAAATAACCATGCCCCGAAGGGGCGAAAGCCCGATCCCTCAACTCACCGGCACTTCCGGCTTGAGGAATACGTTCATTTCCTCCTCGGCGCCCGTCAATCCCTCAGGCAGAGTCCCGCGATTGTATTCCGCCATGCGATTCTTCCACTTCAGAAAATCAGTGATGCTCTGCGGCTGAATACGGACTTCCACCCTCCGCAAACTCGCGAGCAGCAAATTCATCTCGCAGCGAAATCCCGTCGCGCTGCGCAGATTTTTCGCCGACGCCCGCAGCATTTCAATTCGCCCACGCCGCAACGCAAGCAATCCCCAACCGGTCGGCAACTCCTCAACACGAATCAACTCCGCCGGCGCCAGGTAAAACCGTTCGCATCCCACACCCTTTTCCGGCTTCTGGCGAAACGGCTTGGCGCGATCGGCCAGAAAATCCGCCCGCGTCACCTTGCATTCGACCAGCACGGAATGAGATGCCTGCTTCCAACCAATCGCGTCCGGCATCTCGCCGCTGGCGCACGCCTGCTCCGAAAGCACCACGCCGCAGCGATAGCCTCGCAGCCAGCGCACTGCGCGATCGACCAGTTGCGCGTGAGTCATGACCTAGGAATTTGTAGCGCGGCAAACGCGTGCAGCATAGTAACTGGAAGGCTTCTCCTTCTTAATCGTCAACTGTGCGCGATTCTCTTCAGGGATTGTCGGCAGAGACGGTTAGCGAGCTTCCCTCATCGCCCTCACGATCACCGGCCTTTTCAGTACTGTCTCCAGCAGATATCGTTCTGCCGCAACTGCCTGTGCCGTGGGCGTCCCGTCCGCAAATCCATCCGCGGCGATGACCAAAGCTTCATTTTTCGCGAGCGACGCCTTGCGCACGAATCCATTGGTCCCGCGCTGCCGCGCTTCAACATTTTCAAGTTTCACGCGGCGCACATGCCCGTCGTGGACGGCGTCCAGCGCATTCGCCAGCCGAAGGATGGCAGACAACTGAATGACCATCTTCTGTTCGTCCGGCAACAGATCGCACAAATTCTTGTGGCTGCGCGTGGGCAGCGCGCCGCAATGAAAGCGCGCCACGACCGCCGCGCGTTGCATCTCTTCTTCACTCCATCCGAGCGGTGTGGTGTGTTTCTTGATCAGATCAAGCGACTCTTTATGATGCCCTTTGTCGCCCCGAAATTTTCCCACGTCGTGCAGTAGAGCCGCGGCATAAAGGCTGACGCGCGCTCCGTTCCTAGGAGGTTGCGGAGCACCCTTCGCTGTACTCGGCCGAGTGCCATTGGTTGAGGCGCTGGCGAAGTCAGGCAAAAGTCCTGCCCTGGTGAGCCCGTCATACAATTCAAGCGCCAACCGCGCCACGCGTTCAGAGTGCGCGAAATCCGGATCGAGCGCCTTCGCCCAAAGCTTAATGCGTCGCGTCGCGATGTCGCGAATCTGTTTTCCCTGCGGAAGTCCGGCACGCCAGACGTTCCACAACGAATCCGGCCCGCTCGTCTTCTTTCGATATTCCTCAACGCGCTTTGTCCGCTCTTCGAGAATCTGCTCGTGCCACGCCTGGCGTGACGAGGCATCGCGAAAAACGTGACTCGCAAGCGCCGTCGCCCACAACACGTCGAGATCGTGCACCTCGCCGAGCAGATCCTGCATGTGCTTCAGATCGTTGCTCCAGGCTTTGTGTTCCGCGGGAAGAAAGTTCTCGACGATGTAGCGAAACCGCTTGATGCCGATCCGAAGGGTATGAAAGGCCACGTGCGAGCGATTGCGCAGCGCCCGCGTGTGCAACTCGCGGGCGGCCGTCCAGCGCTCCAGCGCCAGATGCTTGAACACAGCGCTCCCCGGGCGTATGTGCGCGGCCCGTTGCGGCAGCATCTTGGCCCACTGCCTCCACTGCTTCTGATCAAACTCCTCTAGTGCGGCACGAGCTTCATGCTTCTGCTGCGATTCGCGATGTCGCAACAGCCGCTGCAGCGCCTGTGCAGGATCGACTATCTCTTCGGCTGGCGTTTGTACATCTTGCGCGGCAACGCTGTTCGCAGCTTTTACTTCCGCTCCCGACTCCAGATGCTCTCCTTCCGGCTTCGCCGCGGGCGGATGGAGTTGGTCAATCCAGTCCATCATGATCTGCACGTCACGCAGATCGCCAAGGCGCTGAAATAATCGCTTGCCCGCCTTCTTCATCGCCTTCCACTCCGGATCGGGATCCATGGCCATCATTCCATCGGCCATGGAGCGGCAGCGGCGCAGCGCGACGCGCAGGTCGTGCACGGGGTCGGCGGCAAATCCGGCGGATGCGCGGTCACATTCCTCAAGAACACGCAGCATCCAATAGCGCAAGCCGGTATTTTTAGCGGCAGGCTTCATTGCGGTTCTTCATCAAGGCGTTGATCATGAACCTTCGCCGTTATTCTAACCAAGTTGGGGGATTTGACGCTGCGTTTTAAGACTTGCCGAGTTGCCATTCAGGCGCTGACTTCTGGCAGGATATCCATGCGCCGGATTTGAGCGGCGACGCCGAATTCCGATCCATCTTCTTCCACACGAACCACCGTCGCCTGGCAGCACACCCAGCACTTCTCGCCAGACGTGAGTTCGGGAGGCAGAATCAGCACCAGTTCCATCTCTGCGCCCTTTTCCATGCGGGAATTCGTGTAGAGAAAAACGCCGTTCGCGCTTACATCGCGAGTCTGCGCGGTGTGATCGTGACCGTTCGTAGTGCGCACGCGCGTGGGAACGCGTGTGGCGATTCGGGTTCCGGAGCGGCGCTCAGTATCCGACCTCATGGCGCCCACTTACTGTACACCATGCGTCAAGCACGGGGTGAGTTCGTGATCCGATTTTCAGATGTTCGGGCGCTTTTCCCGGATCGCCGGCACGACCAAAGCCTGTTCCATTGTAGGAACATTGGTGCCGCGCAGTTTCGCCTCGATCTCGTGCAGTTTGTCGGTCTGCATGGTCTGGTAATAGGCCTGGACCAGCAGTTCCATGGTCAAGGGATTGTCGCCGTCTTCTTCAAGATGCGCAATCGCATCTTCGTATTTCTTCTGTTCCATCAGCAAAGATCCAGCCGCTCCGTGGTAGGAACTCTGAATGACCCGGTTGCGGCTGCGGTTGGCCAGAGCTTCCAGCTGATGCAGTGCCTGATCGGCCAATTGCTGATTGCCCGCGCGCGCCGCACGCACCGCACGCACGCGCAGAATGCGCGACATCTCCTCGTCGCGGTCGGAAACCGAGAGCATCGACTGATGATGCAGCGCTTCTTCCGCCAGCGAAGTATGCTTCAGCGCTGCGGCGTCGTCCGCTTGATATTCCGCCAATTGCCGTTCGGCCTGCGCCTCCTGCAGATCCTGATCCTTGGCGTGCGCGCTCGCAGCGATCTCGGCGAACTCCTTATCAGCTTCCGCGAAGTTGCCATCGCGGACATAGGTCATCGCCTTCTGCATGCCGTAGCTCAAGCGATCGGCCTCGTTGTGTGCAAAGCGGATTGCCTTGTCGTACTCCACTCGCGCCTGCTCCTGATTGCCCATCAGAGCGTAGGTGTCGCCGAGGCCCAGCTGCGAAGTCACAAAATCCGGATCGATCTTCAGCGCCGCGCGATAGTGCGCCAGTGAACTTTGGAAATTCCCCGCCATGCGTTCGAGCTCTCCGT
>JASHOT010000101.1 GCA_030040965.1 Candidatus Sulfotelmatobacter sp.
CTTGGACGCCTTCCTGAATCATCCCGATCCCGAATTCGGTCCCTGGTGGGCGATTACGGCCGTTTGGGTCGACGTGAATAACGACGGTTTGCTTGATTTGTTCGTTGTCGACTATTTGCAGTGGGAGTACTACGCGCAACCCCGCTGCGAATTTGATCTGGTCTGAGACTACTGCCATCCCAAGTTTTTCAAGGGCCAGCCCAACCAGCTTTTCTTAAACAAGGGCGACGGCACATTTGAGAATGTTTCCAAGGAGTGGGGGCTGCGTGGTCATGTAGGAAAAGGCATGGGCGTTGCCATGGCCGACTATGACCTCGACGGCCGTCCCGATCTGTTCGTAACCAACGATGCTTCTTACAATTCGCTCTTTCATAACCTGGGAAACAAGTTCGAGGAGGTTGCCCTCGAAGCAGGCGTGGCTTTGCCCGAAGATGGAAGCTTCATTTCCGGCATGGGTACGGATTTCCGCGATTTCAATAACGACGGCTATCCCGACATTGTCTTTGCCGCTCTTGTCAGCCAGACGTTCCCGCTGTTTCAAAACTCAGGCAAAGGAAGTTTTCGCGAAATTACGACTGAGAGTGGGATGCACGAAGCCAGTCTGCCGATGTCGGGATACGGCGTCGGTTTGTACGATCTCGACAATGATGGATGGAAAGATCTCTTCGTCAGCGGAGGTCACGTGCAGTCGGTCGCGCTGCCTGGCCAACCGATTGATCAATACAATGCAGTGTTCCGTAATCCGGGCCGCGAAGGGAAATGGACGGCGATCATCGAAAAGGCCGGCTTCACTGCTTCGCCGGCGGCACGCCACCGCGGTTGCGCCTTCGGCGACTTGGATGGAGATGGGCGCGTCGACGTCGTGGTCAGCGCTATCGGCAGAGAATCCGAGATCTGGATGAACCGCAGTCCAAGTTCCGGGCATTGGCTCGATGTCGCCCTGCATGGAACCAAGAGCAACCGCGACGGCATCGGCGCTCGCATCAAAGTCGTCACGAAGAGCGGCGTGCAATACAACCACATGACGACCAGCGTCGGTTACGCGTCATCCAGCGATGGTCCAGTCCACTTTGGCCTTGGAGCTGACTCGCACGCGGAAGAGATCGCGATCCGTTGGCCGTCGGGCGTAGTCCAAACGCTGCGCCGCGTCGACGCGGATCGGGTGATTCAGGTGACCGAACCAAAATCAAACGCAAAACCCGAGTCGCCTTTTCACCATTGAGAAGAAAAGCTTCTCAGCCTTACTGTGCTTGAGAACCTCTTGCCTTTATTTCCCTGGCCCTTTGGCTTGTTGGGCAGCGGTGAGTTGCTCGACAATGGCGCGCTCTTTGGCGCCATCCTCGGGGCGATGCAGCTTGTAATACAGGGACGTCAGCTCTACGTGTGGTTCCAGCCAGTCGGGATTATCTTTCACCACTCCCTCTAATTCCTTTGCCGCCTCTTCGTAGTTTCCTGACGTACTCTTCAGCATTGCCGATTCATACCTTGCCATCACGTCGGCAGGTTTCAACTTGACCGCGCGGTCGAGATAAACTTTAGCCTCCTCCATCTGCCGCCGTTTGTAGAGGAGCGCGCCCAGGTAAAGATTGGCCTCGAAATCGTTCGCATTTTCCTGCAGCGCCGCCCGGAATGCAGGTTCGGCATTTTTCTGATCGCCGGTCTTATCCCGCGCCGTTCCCACCAGCGTTTGCAGCCCCGGCATCTTGGGAGCCAACTGCAGCGCGATTTCCAAATCGTGCCGCGCCTGTTCATACTCATTGAGATCCATGAGCGTGGCTCCGGCCAGCATGTATGCGTCTCCGCTATGTCCCAGTTCGCCGGCTTTCTCGAGGCGTGGAACTCCATCGCGCCGGTGTCCGGACTTGATCATGGCGAAGCCCAGCTCATATTCGAAATCAGGATTCTTTGCATTCGCATCTTCCAGCGGCGCGAGCATGCTTGCGGCAGATTCGGCGTCTCCTTGTTTGGCCTCGGTGTCCGCCAGAAGAATCGCGGCCTGAACATTTCCCGGAGACGCTTGATGCAATGTTGCGAACTGTTCGCGCGCGTTCGTGAGATCCCCCTTTTTGTAATATGCGAGGCCGAGATCGAGCAGCACCATGTTCTTGTTGGCTAACGACGGCAGCGCGGAGCGGTATATGGTGATCGCTTCATCGAACCGGCCCACATGCGAGAGAGCTGCTCCCAGATTGACCTTGGCTTCCACGTTATCGGGACGAAGCTCAAGCAACTTGCGGTAGTCGGTGATCGCCAACTGGTAATCGCCGCTTTGTTGCGCTCGGATGGCGTCATTCAACAGCCGATCGGGATTCTGCTGCTGAGCCCAGGAAAAAGTAGAAAAGCTCGCAAGCAAAGCGACGAAAAATACCCAACGCATGGGAACTAGGATACCGCAGCGCTTGCCGAATTCTGTATTCGCCGCAAGCCAAAGTCCGTTCGGAGTTTTTGACGGTTCCGGTGATGAAGATGCGTTCGCCGCATCGCGACTTGGCAACAGGCGTACAATTATGACCTTTTAAGTTCAGGAGAGGAGATCCCGAGGCCGTGAACAAGGCGTTGGTCGATAAATTTTTCTTCGTGCCCTTACCGGAGCGTAAGCATTGCTCGAGCCAATTCGGCGGATTTGCTGTGTTCGCCTTAGTCCCACTCATATTGGCCGTGGTGCCGATTGAAGCTCAGTTGAAGACCACGGTGAAGGTCGAGCCGGCGCAGCAGAAGGCGATGCTCTACACGACTTCACTCGGCGCTGTCGCCGACCGTTGGGACGTAAACGCCTACGATGCGGCGACGATTCGTCTGCTTCAGGATGCAGGAATCACAAACCTGCGAGTTCCGGGCAATAACGGTATCGATTCCCTTTATCACTGGTCGACAGGCACGATCACGAATCCGTACACCGACGACCGCGCGCCTGCTTTCCCGCGCGAGAAGATGTTTCCCGCCGTCGTTCCCGTGATCGAGCAGCTCGGGACCGCGATTGTCTCGGTCAACTACGGCACGAACCTCGCGGGCGGTGGTGGCGGAGAACCCATGGAAGCTGCGGCCTGGGTCGCCTACGCCAACGGCGATCCCTCCAATACACAAGCAATCGGCAAGGACTCAGCGGGCAACGACTGGAAGACTGTGGGGTTTTGGGCCGGCCTGCGTGCCAGCAAACCGTTGGCAACCGATGATGGCTACAACCATCTGCGAATCGGACATCCCGCCTCTTTGGGCATCCTGCTCTGGACCGTCGGCAATGAGCCGTGGTGGAACGGCTTCTATGGCCAGGCGCGCACCATAGGATCTGACGCGGACGCGTCGGGTAAGTACGGCGAGAGCGTTTCGCCGGAAGTCGACCTGCGCGCTGGGAAGGTGCCGAATTCGAAGGAGTGGGGCCGTCATCAACACAACACTGGCGTCGGTCCATCAGTATACGGGGCGGCGGTCGTGCAATACGTCAAAGCCATGAAGGCAGTGGATCCGAAGATCCTGGTGGGAGCTTTTGTGCTCCAGCCCCCATATGCCAATGATGCCGATCAAATGGGCAAGAATTGGAACGCCGAAGTTCTGAAAGCCGCCTGCACCAGCATGGATTTCAGCGCTGCTACCTTCTGGGAAGGCAACATCCAGCCAGCTACAACCGATACCATGGACGAGGAAGATCTGCTCACGCTGGCCAGAGATCCTATGGACGCGACGCGGTACTTTCCCGGCGGAAACCGCCTCCACTATGACCTCAGTCAGCTGGGGCACGACCTGTTGGAAAAATACAAGAAGTTCTGCCCCGCCAATCACCAACCGCCCTTGGCCATTACCAACCTGGGCATATCGGAGTGGTTTCCGTACAAGAACCCCGCTGCGGGAGCGCTGTTTTCCGCCGACGCAATCACTACTCTGCTCGAGTCAGGAGCTTTCACGGTCGTCTGGGCGCCGATTCACGCACCAGCTCATGCCCTCAGTCCCAGTTTCCTCGATAGTAATAACCAGCCACAACCTGCTTACTACGGCGTCAAGCTCATCCATCAGATTGCGCGTCCCGGTGACGTGTTCATCAGCGCGACCTCTGAGGCCGATCCGGGATTGGTGCCGTTGGCGGTTCATGCTGTCAAACGTCGCGATGGTGGCTTGAGCCTCTTGTTCATCAACAAGGATCAGGCACGATCAGTGACCGCCACGGTTTCCGTGAACGGATATAGCTACGCATCCAAAGGAACCCGCTACGATTACGGCAAGGCAACGATCGACGCCGGCAAACAGATCATGGAGACGCCAGTCGATAATCTGGGGTCGACATTTACTGTCGAAGTACCTCGCTACGGCATCACGGCCATCGTGATTCCCAAGGCACAGTAGGTTCGAAACGGCAGGCGGGGACTATACAAACCTGGGGGTAGCGTAGAAGCCCCAAGAAACAAGACTGGCGTCGATTCGATACTGCTGAAAACAATATCTATTCATAATGTGACGTAAAGTCCGAGGCATGGGACGGTAATCGTTTACGCTCCTTTCCGGACCGTGGCTAGACGGGTAATCACCCAGTTTCAAAGAGACATGGATTTTACAGAAGAATCGTTTTTTTTCTTGACATAGCTCAGAAATAGGCGATACAAATGCGCGTCGGCGGATCGAGTAGTGTTTTCATATGATCGGCACGTGAACGTTAACGCCCTGCAAAAACGTTCATGTTGCTCCCGAAAACGTTGACGTTGCACAAAGGGGTCTGGGGTTTCGCAGAAACATCGGGTCACGCCGCGTCCGCTCGCAAGGTGGCGAGCGGAGCGGCTAACTATGACGGCCACAGAACGCCGTCACACTGCCTACGTGGAGGCACTCAATGACTTTGAAGTCATGTTCGAAGATGAGCGTTGTTGTCTGCCTGGTAGTTTTCCTCTCAATCTCAGTGCTGAGCTTTGGTCAGCAGCTGACTGGCACATTGTCTGGCACAACGCAGGACGCGACCGGCGCGGTCGTGGCCAGTGCCAAGGTCACCATGACGAACCAGCTCAACGGCGACGTTCGTACCACGGTGTCTAACGCCAGCGGCTACTTCTCCATTACGGCCGTTCAGCCGGGAACCTATACGGTCATCGTCGAGGCCAAGGGATTTAAGCAATGGAAACAGGCAGGAATCGTCTTCGCCGAGGGCGACAACCGCAACCTGACGCAAATCGCATTGCAGGTTGGAGCGGTGAGCGAAACCGTGGAGATCAGCGCGGGCGCTCTGAGTGTGCCCACCGACAACGCCGAAATCAGCACGACCGTTCCCGAGAATATGGTGGATTCGTTCCCCATGGAAGGCCGCGATGCTGGTGAGTTGCTCAAGATCATGCCAGGCATGGCATTTGCCAATGGCACGGGCCAAGGCTCGGGCTTCACCGATAAGACCGTGGGCACGAATACTGGCCCCGTCGGCAGCTTCTCCGCCAACGGCACGCAGCCGAACGGCGCTATGGCGTTCATGCTTGATGGTGCCAACCTGGTCGATCCTGGAAACGCTGGCACCCAGATTGCCAACATCAACCCCGACATGGTCAGCGAAGTGAAAGTGCTGCTCTCGAACTACAGCGCTGAGTACGCCAAGGGCCCGGTGATCTTTGAGGCGTTCAGCAAGAGCGGCGGCGCCAAGTTCCACGGCGAAGTTTATACCTACGCCCGCAACAGCGCGCTCAATGCCATCGACGCTTTCGCCCACGCCGAAATCGCGGATGGTTCAGCGACACCCGCCGAGGTTGCGCCGGCGGAAAACTTCTACTACTTCGGCGGTAACATTGGCGGGCCGATTCCGTTTCTGAGCCACGGACGGAGCAAGCTGTTCTTCTGGGGTGGTTATGAATACATGAGACAGCACCCCGCGGGCAGTATTCTCAATTTCAACGTTCCCACTGCCGAGCAGCTGACTGGTGATTTTACCAATACCACCATCAACGGAGTGCAGTGCGGAGGGAATTGCGCTCTACTTTCATCCCTCGAGGGTCCGTACGACTACGCTTACGATGGCATGTACGATCCTCCACCCGGAGGTAGCGGCTCCAGCCTATGCGCTACTCCGCCGTGTAATTCGGTTCCCAACCTTTACGATCCCAACGCCGTGATCTATGCTAGTCTGCTCCCAGGGGCGAACATCTCCCCCAACGCTGGAAACGGCTGGAACAACTACGAATATGTATCGCAAGCGCCTCAGAACCGCTGGGAGGCTACCGGGAAACTTGACTATGCCATCGGCGACAATACCAAGCTAACTGGTTCGTATACCCGTCAGAATGAAAACGATCAGCACCCCGTAGGCATCTGGTGGACTCCACCCTGGACCCTCCCCTATCCCTCTAATGTTGTGGCTGCAACCACCTCCAATGAGGTGATGACGAACTTCACCCACGTGTTCAACGCGACCACGACCAACGAGGCTGTGTTCACGTACGCGCGCTACATCAATCCGAACACGCTGGCCAATCCGAATGCTGTCAATCGCAACACGCTCGGAATGACGATGACCGGCCTTTTTGGTGTGACCACGAAACAGATGCCGGACATTATTGGACCTTGGGGTGGTTCCTTCCCGGACCTCGGGGAGATGAACCTGGATGGTCCGTTTAACGGTGGCGGCTTTGGTGCCACGAAGAAAGATCCGTCGATTTACGACAATTACACGAAGGTCATCGGTTCCCATACCGTCAAGCTGGGAGCATACTGGGACGAGAGCCAAAACCTTCAGTCCAGCAGTGGAATTCTTACTGGCGCGAACGGGCAATACAATCTGGGGTGGGGAGCCACGAGCACCGGTAATACGGTGGCCGATTTCCTTCTCGGCAATATCAGCTCGTATTCGCAGCCGAGCAACGAGATCGTGAATAACATTAAGAACCATCAATGGGCGATCTACGCGCAGGATTCGTACAAGGCGAATCGGCAGCTCACGCTGAACTACGGCTTGCGGTTTGATCACGAAGGTCAGTGGTATGGACCCAGTAACGGCATGGCGGTGTGGAATTGGTCCACTTATACCAACGCTCCTGGGGCGGTGAATCCGGGCCTGGAGTGGCATTCGATTGACTCGAGCGTTCCTCTCTCGGGCTGGAAGTCTCCGTTGTTCTACTTTGATCCTAGAGTCGGCTTGGCGTATGACGTATTCGGGAACGGCCGGACGGTAGTACGCGGAGGGTTTGCGTCCTTCCGCTACCAGGTAGCTGTGAACGACGTCGGTGGCCCGACTAACCTTGCGTCCGGCATCTATACCGCCAACTACTACAATCTCAGAGGGGTTGCGTACCAGAGCAACACGGGAGATTGCCCCACCACCTCGGTCTGCGGTGGGTACGATCAGATCAACGGAGTTGCCCCCTCGGGAAGTTCGAACGCAGCCGGGAGCGCGATCAACGTATTCCAGGCGGGCGACAATCGCACGCCGTACACCAACGACTGGAATCTCAGCGTTGCGGAAGCTCTGCCGTGGCGTTCGGTATTCGAAGTCTCTTACGTCGGAAATCAGAGCCGCAACGAACTGATCAACGGAACCAACGGCAAGCTGTATGACCTCAACTCCGTGCAACCGGGGGGGTACTTTTTCCCGGATCCGACAACGGCAATTCAGCCCAACGGCACCCCTCTGTATGTGTCCACGGGTGCTTTGCCGTGCCTGTCCTCGACCCCTACCGCATCGCAGTACGTCAACTGCGGCGCAACGGGACCAAATGGAGAGGCTCTCTCTACCAATTACAGTGCTTCCTTCACCCAAAATGATTACCGGCCACTAACCAACTATCAGGACGTGTACTTGGTTTCGCACGGCAGCTACGCCAACTACAACTCGCTGCAGGCCTCTTGGAAGAAGCAATCCGGTCCAGTCAGCTTCCTCCTTAACTACACCTACGGCAAGGTGATGGGCATCTGGGATGGGCAAAGTGACAACGGTCCCACCAACGGCACCACGGTCAATCCCTTCTCGTTGAAGTCGAACTATGGACCGCTGGCCTATGACCACTCGCAGATTTTCAACGCGAGCTACGTATGGAATCTGCCCAAGTTCGTTCACGGTAGCAGACTGCTCGAAGGTGCCGTCAACGGGTGGGTGCTCTCTGGGTATACGACGCGCCAGAGCGGCCAGCCGATTCAACCCAACTCAATTTTGAACTTCACATGGCCCAGCGGACTCAGCGTTCCCATAAATGCTCTCGTGGGCACGCCGTACCAGGTGCCAAACAATGCCATTGCGCTGCCAAACGGCTTGCAATCCAACGCCGTTAACGCAGCTACTTGGTACGGCACCGATCAGACCGGCGGAGGTTACGAAAACTTCCTACCGTTGATCACGTGCAACCCGCAAAATCACGCCAAGGGCCAGTACTTCAACCCGAATTGCTTCTCCGTTCCGGCTCTGGGCCAACTCGGTACTCTGGAGTGGCCATACATCCACGCGCCAGCCTACTTTGACAGCGACTTGGGCTTGTACAAGTCCTTCAGAGTTTCGGAAACCAAGCACCTGGATTTCAGAATTCAGGCCACGAACTTCCTGAACCATCCATTGCCAGAATTCGGTCTGGCCGGGACGGGCGACGAACTGATCAATCTGCAGCAGATCACTCCGATGGCGATTCCCTCGAGCGCTACGGGTCCCGATGGTCCGATTTGCACGGCTCTCAGTTTGCCCGTCAACGCGACCACCGGCAACTGCACCTATAATGTGATCTCGATCGCTCCGACGAACACGAACGCGAGCACCACGGGCAAGCCGGCCTTTAAGACCGGGCAACGCTCGTTGTTGTTCTCAGCCAAGTTCTACTTCTAGGAGCAAGCATCCGCTAGAATCAAGGGTGGCTTCGGCCACCCTTCTTTTTTGCATGATCAAATTGTCCCGTGTGGCACTTTGCCTTCTATTAGGCGCTTGCTGGTGGCTGCTGGCGTTTTCAGCGCCTGCGAAGAGCCCGATTCGATTTGAACTCAAGCCAATTCCCTTCGTGCTGCAAAACGACGAATCTCCAGCCCGGAACGCCCCCGAAACCATGCCGGGCGGAGTCGCGGTATTCGATTACAACGGCGATGGCCGTCCGGATATTTTCTTTACCAATGGCGCGAACATTGCCACGCTGAAAAAGGACGATCCTAAATACCGCAACCATCTTTTTCGCAACGACGGAAATGGGGTGTTTACTGACGTTACCGATGCCGCCGGCCTGGCCGGTACGGGTTACGATATGGGCGTGGCCGTTGGAGATTATGACAACGACGGGCATCCCGACCTGTTTGTCGCCGGCCTGCATCACGGGACT
>JASHOT010000102.1 GCA_030040965.1 Candidatus Sulfotelmatobacter sp.
CTGCCGCGTTCCCTGGCGTACCACGTGGAAGTAATTCGTGGCATGAAAGATGAAGGGTGCGATGCGGTTGCGCTCGCCTGCACGGAGATTCCGCTGCTGGTAACGCCAGAGTCGTCCCCGCTGCCTGTGCTCGATTCCACGCGACTTTTAGCGAAAGCTGCCGTGCGCAAGGCAGTGGAAGGGTGACCGCGGTGCGACGGCATCGTCTCAGATTCCGCTGGCTGACGGGACGGTATGCGATCGTGCGTTTGAATTCGGACGCGCCGGTTCCTGATTGGGCGACGAAAGGCGAGTTCACCTCGATCACGCGAACTGCCGATGAACTTTCGATCGTCTGCCCGACTGAAAATCTTCCGGCGGACATCCACTCTTCGCATCGCTGGATCTGTCTCAAATTGGAAGGTCCATTTCCCTTCGAACTAACCGGCGTGCTGCTCTCCTTCATTCAGCCGCTTTCCGATGACGGCGTGCCCATCTTCGCGAGCTCCACTTACGACACGGACTATGTGCTCATCCAGGAAGAATTCGCCGCGCACGCACTAGACGCCTTGCAGAAGGCAGGTCATGAATTGTGGCCGCACGACGAACACTTGCGCAAGCTGATCGAGTAGCTTTGATCGCTGAGATCTCCATTCAACGCCCAAATCCCGCCGTTTGCTGCCGCAGGCGGGAACTCGCAACAAAACATATGTTGTAATAGTTGTTAACCGTTTTTCTGAATGCCTTCGGCCCTCACAAAGCTGCGCCGCCGCACCAAAGCCCTGCATCGCAACCTCCGGGGGGCGCGCATGGCTGCGCGCGCAATCGCCTCCACTGATCATCCGCTGCTGGCACACATTATTCCCATGCGGCGCTGCAACCTGGCGTGCACGTACTGCAACGAGTTCGACGATTTTTCGAAGCCTGTGCCGATCGAGGAAATGTATCGCCGCATCGACAAGCTGGGTGAACTCGGCACGTCGGTCGTGACCATTTCAGGCGGCGAGCCGTTGATGCATCCTGAGCTCGATGATGTCATCCGCCGCATCCGGGCAAACGGCATGATCGCCGGCCTGATCACGAACGGATACCTACTTGTGGTCGAACGAATTCAACGCCTCAATCGCGCCGGGCTGGAGTGGCTGCAGATTTCGATCGACAACGTGAACCCCGATGAAGTCTCGAAGAAGAGCCTGAAAGTTCTCGACAAGAAGTTGCAACTGCTCGCCGAACACGCCGATTTTCACGTCAATATTAATTCCGTGGTCGGCGGCGGCATCACTCATCCGCAGGATGCGCTGGTGATCGGGAAACGGGCGGTTGAGCTCGGCTTTACGTCAACGATCGGAATCATTCACGACGGCAGCGGCCAACTGCAGCCGCTCGGAGAAGAAGAGCGCCGCATCTATCACGAGATGCAGTCGCTCGAGAAAAGCAGTTTCACCCGCGTCAACTCATTTCAGGACAACATTGCCAAAGGCCTTCCCAATGACTGGCGATGCCGCGCCGGCGCGCGTTACCTCTACATCTGTGAAAACGGGCTGGTGCACTACTGCTCGCAACAGCGTGGTTATCCAGCGGTTCCGCTGGCGACCTACACGCGCGACGATCTTCGCCGTGAATATCTGACGGAAAAATCCTGCGCTCCGCACTGCACGGTTTCGTGCGTGCACCAGGTTTCGATCTTCGATTCCTGGCGCGCACCGCAGCGTCCCGCATCAGCGGCTTCCGCGGCTGGTGCCGAACTCATCCAGATCAACTAACGATTGGATCTGGCAAATTGCGCAGTGATCATTATTCACTCCGACGGCTGGTGACTGGATTTTTCTCTTGTGCGAGAACTAGCGAAGTCGTAAAGAAAAGGAAGATAACAAAGGTGCGTTTCATCGTGTCCTCCCTCGCTCCTGCTTGGATGAGACACCATGCTACGCACCCATTCTACGCGCCGCAAACGAACGGCGCGAACCTTCCTAACGAAACCGCGCAGAAGCTATTTTTTCGGTTGTGCGCTGGGCGGCAGAATTCCATTCAACCGCAGATACATCGCCGCTGCCGCGTAATGATCCGACCAGCCGCTGGCAAGAATCAGCGCGGCCATGGCGCGCGGCGCCTGCCGTCCGCCGAATAGGTCGATCGTATCGGCGAGCTTCGAGTCGTCCATCTTGCTCAGTGCATCGCTGCAGAAACTGTACGAAGCCTTGACTGCCGCTACCAAATCATCCTTCGAATCGCTCTCCTTCGGCTCCTCTACTTTTGGCGCGGGAACATCGGCCGCTTTCGCACAGAATCCGTTATTGAAACCAATGATGTGCACGGCCAAATGCGCAAATGTCATCTGATCGGCCGTGGGCTTATAGGAAAACTTGTCGGCGGGCATGGCCTCAATCGCACCGATT
Organism: Candidatus Sulfotelmatobacter sp.; assembly: GCA_030040965.1. Classification (GTDB taxonomy): domain Bacteria; phylum Acidobacteriota; class Terriglobia; order Terriglobales; family Acidobacteriaceae; genus Sulfotelmatobacter. The sequence continues at coordinate 2,376 of JASHOT010000102.1, forward strand.
GTGTTGTTCTGCGAGCGCTGCAGGAGCGCTCGCAGCGAGCTGGCCACCGGATCTTTCGTTGCTGCTGGAGCTTGTGCGGCTGGCGCTTGACCAAGGGCACAGACAGAACAGAGAGCGACACACATCAGAGTGAAAAAGTGTTTCATGGGAAGGCCTCCTGAGCAGAAAATTGGACGGCAATCGTTGCCAAAGTTTCGATTCCCAACCAACCCGAAGGATACAAAAGAAAGCGCATGAGGCGAAACAAAACAACCGGGGCGGGTGCAGGTGCCATGTAACAATAACGCGATGCCCTCCGCTCTTTCATCCACCACCCCTGCTTTTCTCTACGGCACTGCCTGGAAGGAAGCTCGCACGGCTTCTCTTACGGAGCTGGCGGTGCGCACCGGTTTTCGCGCCATCGACACCGCCAACCAGCGCCGCCATTACTTTGAAGCCGGAGTGGGCGAGGGGTTGGCGGCGGTTTACCGTGCCGGAATTGTCCAGCGTGGAGATCTCTTCCTGCAGACCAAGTTCACTTACCGCCGCGGCCAGGACCACCGCCTGCCTTACGATCCGGAGGCGAGTCTGGGGGTGCAGGTGGCGCAGTCGATGGCCAGCTCGCTCAAGCATCTCGATACCGATTCTGTCGATAGCTATGTGCTGCACGGGCCATCATCAAATTACGACTGGACCGAAAGCGATTCCGAGGTGTGGGAAGCCATGCGCAAGGAGCGCGATGCCGGACGCACGCGCCTGCTCGGTGTGAGCAACGTCTCGATTGAGCACCTGCAGCAAATGGCGAGGATTGGCTGCGAATTGCCGGCATTCGTGCAGAATCGCTGTTTCGCCCGTTATGGCTGGGACCGCGAGGTGCGGCAATTTTGCAAGGAACGCAGCATCGTATATCAGGGATTTTCCCTGCTGACAGCCAATCAGGAGGCCGTACGCCATCCTCCGCTCGTCGATATCGGACGAAAGCTGGGCGTAACGCCGGCACAACTAATTTTCGCCTTCGCCCGCCTCGTCGGAATACTGCCCTTGACCGGCACCACAAACGCCGATCACATGAACGAAGATCTGACGAGCCTTGACCTAAACCTGCCCCTCGAACTGGTCGACTCGATCGAATCGATCGCAGGCTGATGCTGCCTGCGCCACGTAACTTACAGTGCCTTCAGGCCTGATTCGATCAGCTTGAATGCCAGGTACCAGCAAGCGACGACGATGATGGCAGTCGAGCGCTTCACCTTGCTGGTACAGGCATAACCGATACCCGCCAGCACAATAGTCCATATGCTGAGGACGTCGAGGGACGAGGCCATCCCGCGAACGAACTTGCCTGTGGTGTCCGGATCGAGATAGTAGCCGAGATTCGTTCCCACCGGATAGTTGGCATCGAAGCCCTCAGGATTGGCACCGGCAAAGAGGGCAATTGTGCCCAGAATCCCGCCGAAGATTCCGGGGAGCCAGCTATAGATAGTGATCGCGTAGGCCTGTCCAAAGGTCGTTTCGGCCCCGAGAGCGACCTTGAACGTGAGCCAAAGTGCCAGAGTCGCAAGCAGTGCATTGAACAAGAGTATGAACGGGATGCCATAAGAGGCAACAGCAGTGGCTTTAACGAAGGGCTGAATTTGCTGGGCCTGCTTCTCGGGTGTAAGCCGATCGAAGTCCGCGGCACGCCTGGAATGCTCGAACTGATTGCGCGTGATCTGCTCGAATCCAACCTGCTTGCCCATGGCGTAGACGAAGACCAGCGAGAAGATGGCGATCACGATCCACGGCGCCCACCAACTGGCACTGCGGCGCAGGTCGGTGAAGGTCTTTGCGGGCGCGATGAAGGTGTTGACGATGCGCGCGCCTTGCGAGAGCGGGGCAGGTTGAGCGGGAGCAGGAGAAGCGGGCAATACAGGAGCGGCAGCCATGAATGCCTCCTAGGGCAAAGCTAGCGTGGAAATTCTAGGGCAGTGTCCCGCAGGAAACAAGCGCGAGAATGGTGCATGCAGCGCCTTCCAACTCGAGCTTCGCCGTTAAGATAGTTTTATGCAGAATGTGACGCCGGCCGCAATCGCCGTCCTCGCCATCGAATTGGCTCCGGCCGTCGCTTTCGCATTCGCCGCCGAGCGCATTGCGAGAGCCGTGCAGCGATTGCCCGTCTTTGTCCGGATCGTCCTCCCGGCAATTTTCGTCATTCCTTACCTTGTCATTGCCGTGCCGTGGCACATCGTGCAGTGGAAGTGGATCGGTCTCTATGGCGTTTTGCCGGTCGTGATGGCGGCCCTTCTGACGCAGGCAGTGAAGGCTGATCCAGCGCAGCGTGGAAATTGGCGCGACGCGATCATTCTTCTCATCCTTGGTCTGGCTGTCGACCTGCGCTGGTTCGAGTCCGCATGGCCGGCCGGTCTGCGCGCGCTCAACGAACTGCTCCTCGTGGACATGGGACTCTACGCCTTTCTGGCGATTCGACAGCTGAGCGGGACAGGATTTAATTTCTTCCTGCGATGGAGTGACGCCAAGACAGGTCTGCGCGAGTTATCGTTCTTCGCGCCGCCCGTCCTCGTCCTCGGGATGCTGTTGGGGTTCATCCATCCTCATGCGAATGCTCCGGCCGTGTGGAAGTTGCCGTTGACCTGGATTGGAATTTTCTTTTTCACCGCCGTACCGGAGGAGCTCTTTTTCCGTGCCTGGGTGCAAAACCTGCTGGAGCGTCGACTCGGACGCCGCACGGCACTGGTCATTGCTTCGATTGTGTTCGGGCTATCGCATTTCAACAAAAGAAATCCCGTGGGCCACCACTTCAACTTGGCTTACGTAATTCTTGCGACCATTGCCGGAATCTTCTACGGGCGGGCGTGGCGAGAGAACCGACGCGTTCCCGCCTCCACCATCACCCATACGTGTGTCGATTGGCTTTGGTCCTGGTGGTTCTGAGGGGATGTGAGTTTAGCTCCCGACAACTGGTCCGTGATATCCGGCAGTCTGTCCGGCTGGCAGCGGGTGATAGCGCAGATATCCAAGACCCACGCGCATGTGGTGGATCATGGCGTCCGGCATGCACACGGCGAAAGACAGGCCAAGCAAGCCCTGAGCCAGTCCAAGCACCCACAGACTCCGGTAACGCCGGAACAGCCAGCAGGAGGCAATTCCCCAGGCCAGAGTCACCAGCATTAGCGCGAGGTTCGGCAGGTGCGCAACCGCGAACAAACCTCCAGCCATCGAGATGGCTGCGTTGCTCGAGAAAAGGCGCGTCAGGCGGGGCATGAAAAAGTCTTGCAAAAGGAACTGCTGGTAAATCGTCCACAGCACGTATCCGCCGACGTGGCTTAGATCGGGCTGATAAAGGGGATGGTAACTGCCGATTTTTTGCGCCAGGTAAATGCTGGCGAAGGTCAGCGCGACGGCGGCGGGAAGAATCCAGAACGCCCGCAGCAGCCCTCGCCATGCAAGCCCCAGTTCAGCGCGACTTGCGGGTCGCAGAAGCGTCAGCGCCAGCGGTGTCAGCAGCACAATCGGACCGATGATCAATTGTTCGCGCGTCGGCAGCCATAGAACTGCCATGATGAGCAGAAATCCCACGATCACTTCCGTGAAGTCGCGTGAAGAATGCTGCTCCGAGGAAACAGCAACAGGAAAAGTGGTCGAATTCGTAGCTGCCAATGGGCCGTCCTAACCGGGATTGCGGCTTCTAGTCTTATCTTTGAGATTGAGTCTCGGGGGCAAAGACTCTAATTCCCTTTGAGTTATTCTACCTCGAAAAGCTGAGGCGTGGCGTCGAGCAGACTGCGCGTGTAGGCGTGACGCGGCTGTTCCGCGATTTGCTGGGTTGTCCCGACTTCAACGATCTTTCCGCGGTACATCACCGCAATTCGGGTAGAAAGATAGCGGACGACCGGCATCGAGTGCGAAATGAACAGGTAAGTGAGGCCGAACTCACGCTGGAGATGGGAGAGCAGGTTGACGATCTGCGCGCCAACGCTGACATCGAGAGCAGAAACCGGTTCATCGCAAACGATAAATTTCGGCCGCAGCGCCAGCGCCCGGGCGATGCCGATTCTCTGCCGCTGGCCTCCCGAGAACTCATGCGGGTAGCGGCGCAGCGTGGATTCATCGAGGCCCACGGCGCGCAGCAATTCGATGACACGCTCTCGAACACGGTCTTTCCCGAAGATCCCCTGCACTTTATGAATGATGAGCGGTTCGGCGATGACGTCTTCCACCCGAAAACGAGGATCGAGCGACGCGAAAGGATCCTGAAATATGATCTGCAGGTCGCGGCGCATGCGGCGCACTTCGCCGTGACCGGCCGAGAGCAGGTCGCGTCCATCGAAAACAATCGAGCCCGAACTCGGCTCAATCAGCCGTAAAATCAGGCGGCCCAGGGTGCTTTTGCCCGAGCCGGATTCGCCGACAAGTCCAAGCGTTTCGCCGGAGTGAATGTCGAGTGAGACCTCGTCGACCGCGCGCACTTCCCCATCGCTCTTCTGCCCAAACGCAGAACGGCTGTGCGAAAAGATTTTCGTCAGGTTGCGAACTTCAATCAGCGCCACGAAGCGATGCTATCAGCACGAGCGAAAAAATTGAATGAAAGGGTGCCGCGCTACTCCCGCCCGACGCCGAGCGAATCAGCCACCCGGTTGATGTAGTTAAACCACGAGGCGATCAGCGTAATCTGTAGGATTCCGCGATCGTCGAAGCCGGCCTTGCGCAAGCCCTCGATATCATCCTTCCAGCACTTCGTCGCATCCTTGGTCAGCTTGACTACGTAATCGAGCATGATGCGATCCTGCGTGGAAATCGGCGCGGTCTTGTAATCCTTCTCCAGCGCCTCGACCAGCACTTTATCCAGCGTCACCCTACGCAGAAACTCTGCGTGTGACTCGATTCAATACACGCACCGGTTCGTCACCGAAACCATGGTGGCGATCATCTCGTGCTGCGCGCGGCTCAACGGCAGGTCGGGGGACATCAGTGCGCCGAACGTCGCAAAAGCATGGAAGAGCGCCTCCGGAAGCAGCGTGTGCGAGCCGACGATGGACGAGGCTCCGGAATCGTCGGGATGCACCGGCGTAGCGTACTCGATGGGATAGAGCTTCTTCTCGCCCTCGATCGCCTGGCGCAGCTTCTCGTCGGCTTCGGTAAGAGGAATGGTCCGGATCCAGGTCATAAGTGAGTCTGTCCCCTTTGTAGCTTTCCCACAGATTGCGGAAAACATACACTTTTGCTTTCGGAAGCCCAATAACTCGTTCATACTACATGCGCCCGAGAATCCTTGGCCGCCGTGACGGCGGTGCTACCCGGCCACGGTGGGCGCGGCGAGACCTCGGAGCGTCACATGCGGCGATTGGTTCTATTGCTGATGTCGGTCGTGGCGATCCCGGCTCATCCCGGAAGCAAGGACCACTGGGTTTCACTGGATTCCTCTGGACGGCTTGTTTATCAGTCGCTGCCGAACGGCGACCATATCGTGGATTTTTCCTACGCCGGATACATGGGCGGCGGCGTTCCTATGCCGCGCGTGGCGCCGGTGGGGCCCGTTCTCGCTCCCTCGGGTGCCGACGATACAGCGGCCATTCAGCGCGCGATCGATGAAGTCTCGTCTATGCCACTTAAAGATGGTTTTCGTGGTGCGGTTGTGCTGGCCCCAGGCACTTTTCTCTGCAGCGGGCCTTTGAATATCAGCGCCTCGGGAGTGGTTCTGCGCGGCAACGGGCCGACCTCCGAGCCCACGACGATCAAAATGACTGGCGATCCTCATGTCGCCATCGAAATCTCGGGCAAACAGGAGCTCGAGAAGGTGGGCGAGCCTGCCCACATCGCCGATCCGTACGTCCCATCCGGCGCGCAGTCGATCACTCTGGATGATGCATCCTTGTTCGCCGCCGGCGATACCATCCGCATCACCCGCTACACCACTCCGCAATGGCTGCATTTCATGGGCATGGACAGGTTGTCGCGTGATGGCGCGGCAGAGACCTGGGTCGGCAGCTCGATTTCGACCTTGCGAATCGTGACCGACCGAAAAGGAAACGAGCTGCGCCTCGATGTTCCTTTGACCGACTCTTACGATCGGAAATATCTCCCGCCCGAAGGGGCGGAGGTGACAAAAGTTCTCGTCAGTGGCCGCATTGAGCAGGTTGGCATCGAATCACTGCACATTCAGGCGCCGCCGCGGCACGTTGCATTCGACGATCCGCTGTTTCACGCCATGAATCTGCGCGGACTTCGCGACGGCTGGATTCGCGATGTTCTGGTAGACGATACGACCGAGGGAATCGATGCCGCTGGAGACACTTCGCGGATCACGATGCGAAATGTTTTCTTCCGCCATGGCACAACGATTACCAGCCCCGCCAAGCCGGCCGATTTCGCCCTGCGTGGAACGCAATTACTTGTGCTGCGCTGCGGTTCAGCCGGCAAGGACCTGTTCTACGTCATCACCGGCGCGCGCAACCAAGGCCCGAACGTCGTCCTTGAATCCAAGTTCATAGGCGATGGACATGTGCAACCGCACCAGCGCTGGGCAACCGGCCTGCTTGTCGATAACGTCGAAGTCCCACACGGTGGAATCGACCTGATGAATCGGGGTGAGATGGGTACCGGGCACGGCTGGACGATGGGCTGGGGCGTGGTATGGAACAGCTCCGCCGACACGCTGATCATTCAGAATCCGCCGGGAGCCGCGAACTGGTCGATCGGCACCTCCGGCCATGAAATGCGGGCGCCGATGAAGATCAAGGGAGTTCACCCTCGTGATCTGGGACCCGACCTGCCGCAGGGTTTCATCGAATCACCGAATCATCGTGTTCTGCCTGAGAGTTTGTACCGCGCACAACTGGCAGAGCGATTGGGCGCCGGTGCGCTCAAAGCACTGGACCCATAATCGCCTGCATCGACGCTTCGAAAGTGCACAGCGGGAAACAGTGTGGCCCAGTGATTCCCTTGGTAACCCTTCGGTACACTCCCTTTTGGTAACCCTTGGTAACCATACTGTTCGTGACGGCGGGTCGTACAATTGGCCTTGTCCGGTCGGCCATCTGCCGATAAGGGAATTAGCCTGCGGATTGTGTCCACAGAGTTTTCGTTGTTCGATGTGATGTCGTCAGCAGGGCAGTGAGAGACCAGGGTCGGAGTTCGCACTCTTATGGCGTTGTTCGGCTTCAACAAACAGAAGGTCCTCGCCAACGCGGAGAAGTACGTCCAGCAAGGCAAACTGCAGAATGCCATCGCAGAGTACGAAAAGATCCTGAAGAATGATTCCAAGGATCTCACGGTTACCAATACCGTAGGCGACCTCTACTCGCGCATCGGCGAGAGCGATAAAGCCACCGAATGCTTCAAGAACGTCGGCGATGCCTACGCTGGCCAGGGCTTCACGGTCAAAGCGATCGCGATGTACAAGAAGATCAGCAAGCTCAAGCCCTCGCTTGAGAACCTGCTGAAACTGGCCGAGCTCTACACCCAACAGGGCCTGTTCAACGACGCGCGCGCCCAGTATCTGCAGGTCGCCGAAGAATTCCTGAAGGCCGGAGAACTGGACAACGCGGTTCGCATCTTCCAGAAGATACTGGAGATGGACCCGGAAAACAGCAATATGCGGGTCCGCCTGGCCGAGGTTTACGTACGGCTGGGCAAAAAGACGGAGGCGTGGCAGATTTTCTCTGCGGCGGCGGAAAGTTTGCGTTCCAAAGGTTCGCTGCAGGGGGCAGATGAAATTCTGCAGCGCATGCTCACGCTCGATCCCGGCAATACCTACGCCTTGCTGATGCAGGCCAAGAACCTGCTGGAATCTGGTGACGCCGCCGGCGCCATCGCCTCGCTGCAAAAAGTCGCCGATCTCGATAACAATCCCGAGGGCCTGAAAGATCTGCTCAAGGCTTATCTGCAGAGCGGGCAACTTTCCGAGGCCGGATCGGTCGCAAGCAAGCTGCTGACGGTGCACAACGATCTGGCTGCGATCTCGAGTTTCGCCGAAGCCCTGATGCAGGCCGGCCAGTTCGAAAATGCGCTTCAGGTTTACGATCAGCATGCCGAGCGCCTGCTGGCGGAAAACTCCGAAAAAGTGCTGGAACACCTGCACACGATCATCGGGCATGTGCGCGAGAATCCGGACTCGCTGCAAAAATTGCTGGACCTGTTCAACAAAGCCGGGGAAACGACTCACGTCGGCGAGGTAATCGAGCTGCTGGCGCATGCCAGCGTGCAGTCGGGTGATCTGCCGCGCGCCCGCGACTTGTACCAGCGCCTGGCGCAGATGGAACCGCAGAATCCTCTGCACATGCAGAATTATCAGCAGGTGGTCGCGCAGCTGGGCGGCGCCTCGGGATCAAGCAAGCTGATTACTCCGGAAGAGGCCGTTGTGTTAATCGACGACCTCGAAGCTACGGCTCCGGCGGTTCATCAGCACTATTCCGACGAAGTTGCGCTGGCGGTGCGCTCCGCGCTCACCGATGCCGAGTTGTTCATCTCGTACAACATGCCGCAAAAAGCGCTTGGTCCGCTGATGGCGGCCCTGCCGATGGCGCCAAATGATCTTCGCATTAACCAGCGGCTGGCGGCCTTGCACACCCGGGCCAGCCGCCTCGCCGAAGCGGCGTTGTGCTGCCGCACGCTGCAGAGTATCTATTCCGATGCGGAATATCCCGAGGAGGCCACGCGCTACGGGGAGTTGGCCGACCGCTACGATGAGCGCTCTTCGGTAACGGTGCCGGTCGTTTCTGAAGAGGAAGCGCATGTCGTTATGGAATCCGCTCCGCAAGCGGATGAGGCGGCCACGGAGCCAGCGGAATTCTCGATCGACGAGGGCACGGAAGCTGCTGAAGGGGAAGAAGTTGCAGGGGACGAGACGCCGGTCGAAGCCGCTTCGCCATGGCCAGCGGCCAATGCCGAAGAAGTCGCGGTTGAAGCGGAGCCCGAGTTTGCTGTGACCGACAAGTCGACCGCTGGGGATGGATCTGCCGGCCAATCGGGTGAGATTGATCTCTCGTCAGAGTGGGATGACAGCCTGACCGTCGAGTCGGATGCCTCGGCCGAAGCCGCTGAGGAGCCGGTTTCGGCAGAAGAAGCTGCTCCGCCACAGGAAGACTCCGCCAAGATCGACGAGACGATCGAAGAGATCCGTTTCTATCACAGTCATGGCATGCCGGAGCAGGCTTTGGCTGCGCTCGCCAAGTTGCAAACCTTGACCAGCGATCCCGCGAAGATCGAAGAGCTGCGCGCCGAGATTGAAGCGGCCGCACCCTCCTCCGCTGAAGAAGAGGCAGTCTCCGAGCCTGTCGTCGAGGAACTTACAGCCGACGATATCCCCACTGCGGAAGTTGAGGTTGAGGAACCGGCGGAGGCGCAGGTTGAGGAAGCTCCGGTGGCCGTTGAAGAGCAAGCCGCCGTGGAGCCCGAACCAGCCGCTGTCGAAGAGATTGCTGAGGCCGCCGGAGCACCCGTCGAGGCTCCGCCCACGCGAGAACCTGTGCACGCCGAGTCTCAGGCTGCACCTGCTGTTCTCAAGGAATTCGTCGCCGACCTCGAGTCATCACTGGGCGATGGTTTCCTGCCAGGCACTGTCGCGAAGCCAACTCGACCGCCTATGCAGACGGCCGGTGCCAAGAAACCGGCCGCGGCGGCAGCGCACGCCGAACCTGCAGCAAAGACGCCAGCGCCTGTACTCGGCGAGTTCGTTGCCGACATCGAAGCGTCCCTGGGCGAAGATTTCCTCAAAGCCGCCCCGGTGGCAGGATCGCCCGCACCAGCCGAGGTCAAGCATCCGGCAGCACCCATCGCCAAGTCCAGCCAGCCGTTGGCCGCGAGCGCGGCTGCCTCGGCATCACCGTCATCGCCGGTTGCCCACGCTGAGCCGCCGGTTGCGGCTCGCCCGGTCGCACCATCGGCGCCGCCTGCTCCGGTTGCGTCCGTGGCATGGAGCGCGCCGGCTGCGCCAGCTCCGCAACCGATTGCGCCTCCGCCAGCACACGCGCCTACTGCTGCTCCCGCCGCGGCGAAGGGATCACCCTTCGTAGAAGAGGCCGGCGTCGATCTCGCCGAGATGTTTGGCGAGCTCAAACAGGATCTGGAATCCGGAGCAACCGCCGCCGACGAAGATCCCGAAACTCACTACAATCTGGGCATCGCCTTCCGCGAGATGGGCCTGCTCGACGAAGCCATCGGAGAATTGCAGAAGGCTTGCCAGTTCTTCGAGCGTGGAAATCCCTTCCCGCAGATCATGCAGACCTACACCTGGCTGGCACAGTGTTTTCTGGAAAAAGGAGTGCCCGAGGCTGCCGTCCGCTGGTATGAAAAAGCGCTGGGTGTGCCTGGAATCGACGGTGAAACGCGAGTCGCGTTGCACTATGAACTGGCCTCCGCTTACCAGACCGCAGGCGATAAGTCTTCTGCCCTCAAGCACTTCATGGATGTCTACGGCACCAACATTGATTATCGCGATGTCTCCGAGCGCATTAAGGCCCTGAAGTCGTAAAATACCCTGATGGGTTGCGCGCGCAGATTGCCCTGTACAGGACTCCTCACACGACGCTCTTGCCGAGGCGTCACTTTCCTGACTACGTCTGTCTGGCGGAGTCGGTACGAATGACCGTTCCCGATTTGTTCTCACAGAGCGGTAGCGTGCCGGAAAACCCGCCTCCGATAGTCGAAGATTCGGCCAACCTTCTCAACACGCCTGAGCCGCCTCCGGCCAGCCGCGCCGAGCTATGGATGCATCGCATTTCCGTTTTCCTGTTCGTTCTGGTCAGCGCGGTCGCGGGCGTGCTTCTTGTGATCCTGCCGTGGACGCCGGAATGGACCGACAACTATCTCCTGCTCACTTTTCCCGACCTGAGATCTGTGGTTTCGAGCGGTTTTTGCCGAGGTCTTTGCAGCGGGTTGGGTCTGCTGGATATCTGGATCGGTTTCTGGGAGGCGCTCCGCTACCATGAGCAACAGTAATCGGGAATTCTGCTTCGCCATTACCGCCCGAAGGTGCTCTCCGGTATTCTGATGGCCTGCGCTCTGGGCCCCGTTGTTGGAATTTCAAGACTGCGCGGTGAGTTACCGCGCCGAACAATTTGCGTGATTCAAGCAAGATCCGCATTTCGTGAGTGAAAAGTATGACTGAGAAGCTAAAGGCCGCACCAGTCGCTTACCAGAACGAAACCTTCCTTGACAGCCCTGACGGGCGGATTCTGCGCATGCTGGCGGAATATCAGGAGCCGCTCGCCCGTTTTCGCCGCGAGCAGATTCAGGACACGGTCGTATTCTTCGGCTCGGCGCGTTTTCATGGCAGCCAGCAGGCGGAAAAGACTCTTGCCGATGTGCAGAGCAACCATGCGGGCATCCCGGCCGGAAAGCTCCAGCAGGAATTGAAGCTCGCGCGAGCCAACGTGGAGATGGCGCGCTACTACGAGGATGCTCGCAAGCTCGCGCACATGCTCACCAAGTGGTCGATCGACATTCCTGCGCGACGGCACCGTTTCGTGGTCACTACCGGCGGAGGCCCGGGCATCATGGAAGCGGCGAATCTTGGCGCCCACGAAGCTGGAGGGAAATCGATTGGATTGAACATCCAGCTCCCCTTTGAGCAGTATCCCAACCAGTACATTAGTCCCTCACTGAACTTCCAGTTCCATTATTTCTTTATGCGCAAGTTCTGGTTCGCCTACCTTGCCAAAGGGCTGGTCATTTTCCCCGGCGGTTTCGGCACCATGGACGAACTGTTCGAAATTCTCACACTCGCGCAGACCGACAAGCTGGCCAAGAAAATTCTGGTCATCATCTACGGCAGTGAATACTGGAACCGCATCCTTAACTTCCAGGCTTTCGTGGATGCGGGAGCGGTATCACCGCAGGACCTGGAGCTCTTCAAGATGGTCGACTCGCCGGACGAAGCTTTCGAGTTCCTGCGCGACGGGCTCACCAAATATCACTTGGGCGGCGTCCCGAAGAAAGAAAAAGAACGCGAAGTAACGCCGGAAATCGCGAAGACGCGCCCGTAGATCGTCTCCGGCACCCCGACGTACGCTCCGTATAATTGCAGCAATATGGAAAGGCCCCTGGCTGCAATCCGATGGATCTTTGATCCGCAGCATACAGGGCCAAGCCGGTTGCTTCCGCGCTGGCTGTTTCTGCGCGCGCTCGGTCTTATTTATTTTTCCGCCTTTTTCTCCCTCGTCTTCCAGATTCGCGGCCTGATCGGTCCGGCGGGAATTCTACCCGCCGGCAGCTATTTGCAAAACGTTGCGCAGTCGCTCGGACATTGGGAACGCCTGTGGTACGCGCCGACTCTTCTTTGGTGGTCGAGCGGGACGGCGATGGTGACCGGCCTGTGCTGGGTGGGCATGATCGCTTCGCTACTCGTGGTGCTGAATTTCTGGCCGCGCGGGATGCTCGTCCTCTGCTTTGTTTGCTTCCTGTCATTCGTAAGTGCCGCGCAGGATTTCTCCGGTTACCAGTCAGACGGAATGCTGCTGGAGGCCGGATTCATTTCGCTATTTTTCACGCCGCCGGGATTTCGGCCCGGCCTCGGACGAACGCATCCCGCTTCGCGCGCGAGTTTGTTCCTGCTGCAATGGGAGTGGTTCCGAATTTATTTCGAATCGGGGGCGGTGAAACTTCTGAGCGGCGACCCGGAATGGCGTCACTTCACCGCCATGGACGAGTACTACCAGAACGGCCCTTTGCCCACCTGGGTTGGCTGGTACGTGCAGCACTTGCCGCACTCATTTCACGCCGCCACCGTTTACGCAACGCTTGCACTGGAGTTGGGCCTGGTATGGATGCTGTTTCTTCCACGGCGCTGGCGCATTGTGTGTTTCTTTATCGTGACGCCGTGGGAGATTGGCGTCATCCTGACGGCGAACTACACGTTCCTCAACTATCTCGTTGTGTCGTTGGGCGTCTTATTGCTCGACGATCGTTTCGTGCTGGGAATGTTGCCGAAGAAATGGCGCGGGCGATTCGAAAACGTCGAGCAGGTGCAGACGAGCCCGGCGGGCCGCGCGCCATGGCGGCTATGGATGGACCGCTGGAAGCAGCCCGTAATGAAATCAATAGCTTCGGCCATGCTGTTCTGGATTTTCTACGTGACCGCCACAGAGTTGACCTGGATGTTCGTGAAAGCGCCATTGCCGACTTCGCCGGTCGAGGCACTGGAGCCGTTTCGCATCGCGAATCAATACGGCCTGTTTGCCGTCATGACTCGCGGGCGATATGAGATCGAGTTTCAAGGCTCGATGGATGGGCAGAATTGGATCGCATATCCGTTTCGCTACAAGCCGCAAGCGCTGAATCAGCCTCCAGGTATTTACGCGCCCTATCAGCCACGCTTCGATTGGAACCTATGGTTCGCGTCGCTGGGATCATGGCGCGACTACCCCATCGTGCCCAACACTGAAGTGCAATTGCTCGCCAACGACAAGGATGTCCTCAGCCTTTTTGCCGGCAATCCTTTTGCGAATGCGCCGCCTCATCAGATTCGCGCTGTACTCTGGCAATACTGGTTTACTTCGATGGAAGAAAAGCGCAAGAGTGGGTTATGGTGGCGTCGAGAGCAGTTGGGGCTGTATGCTCCGACGCTGGAACGAACAGAAGATGGCAAGATCAGAGTTCTCGAATGGCCGAGGGTAGAGTCGAGGGAGTAAACGAGTACGCGACATCAGCGTGAGCTCGATTCGAGTCGCAATGCTGGAGTCAAAGCTTTATGGCGAGCGGCTACAAGGCGTGCGTAGTGGGAGCCGGTCCCAATGGGCTGGCCGCTGCAATTGTGTTGGCGCGGGCCGGCCTTCGCGTGGAAGTCCTCGAGGCAGAGTCCACTCCGGGCGGCGCCGTGCGAAGCATGGAACTGACTCTGCCTGGATTTGTGCACGACTTTGGTTCGGCCGTCTATCCGATGGGAGCGGGATCGCCGTTCTTTTCTTCTCTGCCGCTGCATGAGCATGGCCTGGAATGGATTCATTCTCCAGCCCCGGTTGCGCATCCGCTGGACGACGGCACTGCGGTGACGCTGGAGCGGGAACTGGATGCGGCCGAGCCTGCCTTGGGTTCCGATGGCAAGGCGTGGAGCACACTCGTCCGGCCGTTCGTCGAGCATTGGCAGGATTTCGCGCCGGAAATACTTCGACCGGCTCTCGGATTCCCCAAACATCCGTGGTTGATGGCGCGTTTGGGAATGCACGTGCTGTCTTCGGCCAGAGCAATTGCAAGTCGTTTTCATAGCGAGCGAGCACGCGCGCTGTTTGCAGGTCTGGCTGCTCATTCATTTCTTAGTCTGGACGAACCGCTGAGCGGAGTCTTCGGATTATTGATGGCCGTGCCCGCGCACGCGGTAGGCTGGCCGATCCCACGCGGAGGTGCGCAGTCCCTCACCAATGCGTTGTGCAGCTATCTTTCCACGCTCGGCGGTGAGCTAAAAACTTCGTTGCGGGTCGAGTCTCTGGATTCGCTCAAGGAATACGATCTCATTCTTTGCGATGTTACGACGGCAAACCTGGCCGCAATCGGGGGCCAGCGTCTATCCGAGGCTTACAAGCAACGACTCCGCCAGTTTCGCCGCGGTCCTGGTGCGTTCAAAGTGGATTATGCCCTGACTGGCCCGATCCCGTGGAAGTCTTCGGAATGTTTGCGCGCGGCAACGGTGCACCTGGGAGGAAGTTTCGAAGAAATCGCGGCGTCGGAGAAAGCAGTGCGAAGCGGAAAACATTCCGACCGCCCGTTCATTTTGCTGGTACAGCCAACGCTTTTTGATAACTCACGCGCTCCTGCGGGCAAGCATACGGCCTGGGCTTATTGTCATGTTCCGAACGGATCGAAAGTCGACATGCTGCAGAACCTGGAAACTCAGATCGAACGTTTCGCCCCCGGTTTTCGGGAAATCGTGATGGCGCGTCGCGTATTCTCTCCCGCGGATCTGGAAAAAATGGATGCGAACCTCACCGGTGGAGATATTGCCGGCGGCGCGATGGATCTGTCGCAAATTCTGTTCCGGCCGACCTGGCGGCAATATGCAACTTCCGCCAAAAACATTTACATCTGCTCGGCGTCGACTCCGCCGGGCGGTGCGGTCCACGGCATGTGTGGTTATCATGCGGCCAAAATGGCGCTGGCAAGACTGGGCAAGAAGTAAGATCTTAACCCCGGCAACCGCAATGATCGCCGATCACTTCTCCAGCGAATAATCGGACTGAGGAGGCTTTTGCGTCAGCTGCGACGGCGTGGGCATCTGCGATCGATCCCACCCCCCGCCCAGCGCCTCGATAAGGGAAACCGCCGACGTCATCTCCTCCACATGCAGTGTAGCGAGGGTTTGCTGGTCCGCCAGAAGAGTGGTCTGGGCGGTGACGACATCCACGTAGGGATCGATGCCCGTCTGGTAGCGTTCCATTTCCAGATTCAGAAATTCCTGCGCGTGCTGAACGGCCGCCTGCTGCCGTTCGATTTGCTGAGAATACAGGCGAACCGCCGCGAGATTATCTTCGACTTGCTGGAAGGCGACGAGCACCGTTTGCCGATAAGAAGCAAGATCGGCATTGTATGTGGCCGTGTATTGATTCAGTTCGGCCCGATACAATCCGCCGTTAAAAATCGTCTGCGAAACTGATGGCCCAATCGCCCAGAAGCGGCTTGGCCAGGTAAACCAATTCTTGAAGGTCGAGCTTTCCACTCCGCCCGAGGCCGACAGTGTAAGGCTCGGGAAAAAAGCGCCGTAGCCGATGCCAATGGTGGCGTTGGCTTCGGCCAGTGTTCGTTCTGCCGCCGCAACGTCCGGCCGTCGCTGCAACAGCTCCGTCGGCATGCCTACAGGAATTGGCGGGGGATCGGTCAAGACAGGGCGAACGGGAATTGAGAAATCGGAGGCTACTTTGCCGACCAGGACGGCGATGGCATGTTCATATTGCGCTCGTGCAACTTTCACGTTGATGGCCAGAGATTGCGCGGCTTCGAGTGTTGTCTGAGCTTCTACGACCGAAATGTAATCGCCGACGCCCGTATCGTAAGCAGATTTCGTAACCTCGTACGCTTTCTGGTCGGCAGCCACAGTCTCGTCCAGAATCTGCTGCAGAGCATCCTGTCCACGAATCTCGAAATAATATTCCGCCAGGCTAGCTTGTTCGGTCAGCCGTTCGTTTTCCAGATCAGCAGCGCTCACCTGCGCCGCATATTGCGCCTGCCGGACCTCATTACGAATCTTCCCCCAGAGATCGGGAATCCAGGAAACGTCGATCGGGAACGACCACAGGCTGCTTTCCTGTCCGGCGGTGGTGGACTGGCCTGACGCTCCTCCTGTATTGTTTGCCTGATTCGTCAGGTTCGCGGAAGCGCGCGATCGCTGAAAAGACGGATTCGCCGTTACCGTTGGCCAATACTGCGCCCGGGCCTCGCGGATTTCTGCCCGCGCTACCATCAGGTTTTCCAGATACTCCTTTATGTTCTGATTGTTGACGTTGACTTCCTCTTCGAGAGCGTTCAATTCCGCATCGTTGAAAATCTCCCACCAGTTTCCGCGCAGCTTTGCGTCTTGCGGACTGGCAACCTTCCATCCCTGGGTATCCTGAAAATTGACGGTCGATTCCTTATAGTTAGCAGCTGCGGGAGCCGGTCCCGTAGGCGCATGATACTTGGGACCCATTACGCATCCGGCTAACAACGTTAGTAAGACCGTTGCCAGAACGCATGCCAGTCGGCTGGGAGTTGATTGTCGCAATCTGTTTCTCATACGCTCTCCGGTAAAGCATCGGTTCCCGGGACGTGCGGTTTCCCTCCCCAAAGCCAGATCCGCAACCGGTCAAGTTCGAGATATACAACGGGAGTCGTGTAGAGAGTAATCAACTGGCTCAGCAGCAAACCACCGACAATGGTGATGCCAAGCGGCCTGCGCAGCTCGGATCCCGTACCGGTGCCAAATGCGAGCGGCAGAGCGCCAAACAATGCCGCCATTGTCGTCATCAGAATCGGACGAAATCTCAGCATGCAAGCTTCAAAGATGGAGTCCCTTGTATTCATGCCTTGCTCCCGTTCCGCCATGAGTGCGAAATCGATCATCATGATGGCGTTTTTCTTGACGATTCCGATCAACAGGACGATACCGATAATGGAAATGACGTTGAGATCCATGTGGAAAAGCATGAGCGCGAGCATGGCTCCCACGCTTGCCGAGGGCAGCGTCGAGATGATTGTCAGGGGATGGATGAAGCTCTCGTACAAAATTCCGAGGACGATATAAACCGCCGCCAGGGCGGTAATGACCAGGATCCATTCGTTGGCGAGCGATTGCTGGTAAGCCAGCAAGGTCCCCGCAAAAAATCCCTGCATGGTCGAAGGCGTACCTAACTGCTGCTCCATTTTCTGGATTTCCAGCACCGCCTGGCTCAACGACACATTGGGAGCCAGATTGAATGAAACCGTGACCGACGGAAACAGGCCGGTATGATTTACTTGCAGTGCGGTAGTATTCGTCTCCGACTTGGCCAGTGAGTACATCGGCGTCATCGCGGTCGCATTGTTGAGATTGCTGTTGCTCTTGACGTAAACGTACTTCAAACCCTCCGGCGTCTGCCAGTATTTGGGCGCGACTTCGAGCACCACATAATACTGATTCAGCTGCGTGTAGATGACGGAGACTTCCGACTGCCCAAAAGCGGAGTACAGCGCCTGATCGAAAGAAGTCGCCGTCTGCCCCAGGCGTGCCGCTTGCAGCCGATCGAGGGTCAAGAGATTTTGCAGCCCCCCATTTTGCTGGTCGCTGTTCACATCCTGCAGTCCGGGCAGTTTTTTCATCCCGGCCAGCAACTGAGGCCCCCAATGCACCAGATCCGCGATATTGTCAGACTGTATGGTGTACTGGTAGAGCGCGTTGCTGGAACGCCCGCCGATGCGTAGATCCTGCACAGCTTGAAGAAAAGCGGATGCAACCGGCAGACGATTCAGCTTGGGACGCAATCGATTGATAATTTCCGGAGCGCCAATTTTTCTTTCGTCCAGTGGCTTCAAGGCGATAAAGATGAACCCCCCGTTACTGGGCCCGTTTCCGCCTGTGTAGGCGTTGACGTTGGCGACCGCCGGGTCGGCCTTAATCACATTGACCAATGCAAGCACAGACGAGTTCATGAAAGGAAATGAAGCGTCCTGCGGCCCCTGCACGCCACCGACCAGCACTCCTGTGTCCTGCTGCGGGAAGAATCCTTTCGGAATTCTCCAGATTAGGACGCCGTTGAGTACGATCGTGACCGCCAGGATCATCAGCGTGAACACCGGATTCAGCAGCACCCATTCGAGCGACGTGCGATAGATACTCAGCATTCCCGAAAAAAACTTTTCACTCCAGCGATAAATGCGCCCATGCTCTTCTGGTTTTTCCGCCTTCAACAAATGAGCGCACATGGTGGGCGTCGTTGTGAGGGAGATAACCATCGACACGAGGATGGCTGTAGCCAGGGTAACCGCGAACTCCCGGAAGAGGCGGCCGACAATTCCCGCCATCAGCAGGATCGGAATGAAGAC